>NZ_JAQGJT010000144.1 GCF_028290495.1 Tardiphaga sp. | reverse complement strand
TCGCGCTTGAAGTACAACAGCATGACCACGAGGATCACAATGACGAACAAATAGTACCAGCCTTCCTTGAACGCAGCCATGAAGCGCGGCAGTTCGGCGCGGGGAAGGCCTTTCAGCTTGTGCCGCGCGGCATAGCTGTCGACCTGCGCGAACAATCCGACATAATACAGCACCGACGGAATGGTCGCGGCAAGGGCGACATCCGCGTAACTGGTGTTCATGAATTGCGCCATCACGAACGCGGAGGCGCCGAGCACCGGCGGCGCCAGCACCGCGCCGGTGGACGCGCAGGCCTCGATCGCGGCGGAGTAGGACGGCGTAAAGCCGGTCTTCTTCATCGCGGGGATGGTCATGGTGCCGGCGGTCAGCACGTTGGAGACGATGCTGCCGCCGACGGTGCCGAGCAGGCCGGAGGCGAAGATGCACACCTTTGCCGCGCCGCCGCGAAACGTGCCGCACATTGCAAACGCAATGTTGATGAAGAATTTTCCCGCGCCGGTCATCATCAGCGCCGTGCCGAACACCAGGAAGCCGATCACCGTATCGGCGAACGCCTGGATCGGAATCCCGAGCAGGCTTTCGCCGGACAGAACATGATAGGCGGTGGTCTGTTCGATCGTCGACTGCGTGCCGCGGAACGGCCCGAGCCATTTGGCGTCGGCGAACAGCGGATAGAAGGTGAACGGCGCGACGCTGAGCAAAAGGCTCCAGCCGCCGGTGCGGCGCAGCGCCTCCAACAGCACGAACCACATCACGAGGCCCGCGGCGATCACGCCCTTCGGTGCGCCGTCGAACTCCCAACCGAACTGCGCGGCCTTGCGGATGTTCATCATCAGGTAGATCGCGGCGACGATGGTGCCGACGAACAGCACGATGTCATACCACGGCACCCGGTCGAGATCGGCCTTCGACGTTCCCGGAAAGATCAGGAAGGTGAACGGCAGCATCAAGGCGATCAGCAGATAGAAATATTCGGTATTGAGCTGGGTATAGTCGATGAAGAAACGCAGCGAGAATTGCTGGTTGATACACAGCAGGATCGTCGCCAGCGTGGCCAGAATAAGCGCCCAGCGCCAGACGCCGTGCAGCGCACGGACCCGCGTGACCTCGGATTCCTGCAGCTCGGCGACCCCGTGCGGATCGTCGAGCTGAAGTTTTGGCGGCACGTCGGACGCGGTCAGCGCCTGATCGGGTGAAGAAGGTGACATGGCAATTCCCAATCAGGAGAAGAGGTGACGCGGCCGTGTGCGGACTTACTCGAAGCCGTTCGGCATACCGGCCTTGGCGAGCGCTGCGGAGCGCGCGGCCATCCAGCCGTCGAGGAATTCCTTGTCGATGGTGGGCGGCGCCTTGGTGTAGTCGGCCCACGCCGCCTTCAACACGTCCTGCCGCTTGAACAGCGCGTCGTTATGCGCCTGGTCGGCGTCGCTCCAGTTGCCGGCCTCCTTGAGCGCCCTTACGGAACCTGCGTGGTAAGGCACCACCCACTTCATCGTCTGCGCCTTCACCGCGAGGCCGCCGGCGCCCGGCGCGTTATCCTTGTAGGCGTCGTAGTTGACGATCATCGCCTTGGTGATCGCGTAGATCTGGTCTTCGGCCTGCGAGGCGTAGACGGTGGCGACCGGGTAGGGATAGGTGCTCATGTGCACCGGCGTGGCCGGCGTGATGCCGGCGCCGCAGGTCGCCATGTGCGGATTGAAGAACGGCGCGACGCGTTTGACGCGGGCCCAGCCGTCCTTGTCATCGGCCGGCAGCGGCGGCCAGATAATGCCGCGCGGCGAGGTTTCGACTTCCTTGGCCGGACCGGTGATGGTGGTGGCGAAGGCGGCATCGACGTCGTTGTTGACCATGCCTTTCCACATCGCGCCGTAGCTGGCGAATTCGATCGGCTTGACGTCGGTCTTGGTCAGACCGCCGAACGCCATGATCGCCAGCGCGTTCTGGTTCAGCGCGGGCGAGCCGACCACGAAGCCGACGCGTTTGCCGCGCAGATCTTTCAATTCCTTGACGCCGGTGTCGCGCGCGACGCCGAGCGAGCCGCCATTGCAGTCGATGCTCGAGAGCGTGACCTGCAGCGCCTGCGGTCCCCATTCCTTGACGCCGAATTCGAACACGCCTTCCTGCGCGAAATAGATCCCCGAGCCCATCCAGGCGATGCCGGCGCGGCCGCCGCGCAATGGCGCCAGGCGCGCGACATCGTTGCCGGCGGGCAGCACGCGGACGTCGGTGCCATATTTGTCCTTCATCATTTTGCCGACGGCGACCGCGATGTTGAATCCGGCGGTGCCAGTATCATAGGCGGTGACGGCCATCGTCGGCGGCAGCTTGATGTCCTGTGCATATGAAGCGGATGTCGTAACAAGCACGGCAACGGAAGCCAGCGCCATGATGCGGTGAAGCATGTATCCCTCCCGAAATGCATTCGCTTGAGCGAATTGCGATTGTTCTTCGGAGATCATGTCATCGCCTTCAGGCGATGGCAACGAAGTGTGGGATTGTTAGACCAATAGACCGGCCGCGTTGAAATCGGTCGCGTTGCCGGCGTCGTACCGACGCCAATTTGCATCACGCCGACCTTCTGGATCGCCTCGGCATCAGTCCGTCCAGTCTGCAGCGTGCCGTTCGGCGGACTAAACCACAGGGATGAGACTGATCGCGCAGCCGGGTGTTGTGGCGGCGCAAAGCGTGAGGTAGCGTAGCGGCAAGCGGAATATAATTCCGTACAATGGAATGGGACGGCGACGCGCATCGGGAGGCCCAGAGGGCTTGATCCCGCGGCAAGCGTCGCCCGCAGGAAACGCATTATGGGACGACGCTCGGAACGGCTTAGCAAACAGGGCATGCTCGCCAGCGATCTGGCAGGCGAGGGCGACGTCATCCAGGTTGTCGCGCGCGCCTTCGAGATCCTGCGCTGCTTCGAGGGCCACGATGCCCGGCTCGGCAATCTCGAAATCTCCAAGCGTTGCGGCCTGCCGCGCTCTACCGTATCGCGGCTGACGCATACGCTCACGCGGATGGGACAACTGGCCTATCTGCCCGGCGACCAGAAATATCGCATCGGTCCCAGCGCCGTGGCGATGGGCACTTCGATGATGCGCGGCCTGCAGGTTCGCAACCTGATCCGGCTGCGGCTGCAGGAAGTCGCCGAGCAAATCCCCGGCACCATCGGCTTCACGATCCCCGATCGCTTCCACATGGTCTATCTCGAATACGCCCGCGCCGATCACGCGCTTGGCCTGCATTCGACCACCGGCAGCCGCATCGCCATGGGCCGCACCGCGGCCGGACATGCCTATACCGCGGCGCTCGATGAAGACGTCGGCAACGCGCTGATCAACGAGATGTCGCGCGAGATGGCGGAGGACGCTCAGATCCTGCGCAGCCGCATCGAGGACAACCGGACATCGTTGCGCGAGCATGGCTACGTCATCACGGGCGGCATGTTCAGCCCGCACATCATGGGTATCGCAGCGCCGATCTGGTCGCCGCAGTACCAGACCTATGTGACTGTCACCATTGGCCTGCTGGCGTCGATGTACGACGAGGCCCGGCTGAAGGCCGAGGTCGCCCCGATTCTGATGAATCTCACCGCCGCGATCGACGCGATGGTGCAGAACGCCGAGAGCGGCCTCACGTCGGCGCCGGTTACCGCCGCGCCGGTGCTGCCGAAGAAAATGCCTGTGGAGAGTGTTAATGAACTGGAAGCCGGAACTCGACGACCTCGCCCGGCGCGAAGCATTCGCGCGGGAGATGGGCGGCGCTGACAAGGTCAAGCGACAGCATGACCAAGGCCGGCTCACGGTTCGTGAGCGCATCGACAAACTGATTGATCCCGGAAGTTTTCACGAGGTCGGCGCCGTGTCCGGCGTCGGCGAATATGATGCTTCGGGCGAACTCACTCAGCTTACTCCGGCGAACTGCGTGTTCGGCCGCGGCAAGGTCGAGGGCCGTCCGGTCGTGGTGGTCGGCGACGACTTCACCGTGCGCGGCGGCTCGGCCGATGCGTCGATCTCCGCCAAGCCGCTGATGGCCGAGGAGATGGCGCATGACTTCCGGCTGCCGATCATCCGGGTGATCGAAGGCTCCGGCGGCGGTGGCTCGGTCAAGACCATCGAGACCAAGGGCGCGGCCAACCTGCCGGGCGGTGTCGGTGGCACGCGCTGGTACTGGTACACGACGGCCAACCTGGCGCAGGTGCCGGTAGTCGGTCTTGGCCTCGGTTCGGTTGCCGGCCTTGGCGCGGCGCGGCTGGCCGCTTCGCATTACTCGGTGATGACCAAGAACTCCGCGATGTTCGTCGCCGGTCCGCCGGTGGTGGCGCGGATCGGTGCGACGCTGGACAAGAAGGCGCTCGGCGGCGCCGACATCCAGACCCGCGCCGGTGGTGTGGATCATGCGGTCGATACCGAGGAGGAAGCCTTCGCCTGCGCGCGACGCTTCCTGTCGTATCTTCCGTCGTCGGTTTACGGCCTGCCGCCGACGCTACGCTGCACCGACGATCCCGAACGCGCCGAACCCGCATTGCTCAACGCCGTGCCGCGCGACCGCAAGCAGGTCTACAAGATGCGCCCGATCATCGACGCCGTCGTCGATCGCGGCACGTTCTTCGAGATGGCCGCGAATTACGGCCGGCCGGTGATCACCGGCTTTGCCCGGCTGGAAGGCCGCGCCGTGCTGGTGCTGGCCAGCGATCCCTTCCACTACGGCGGCTCGTGGACAGCGGACGCCTGCCAGAAGGTGGTGCGCTTCGTCGATCTCGCCGAGACCTTCCATCTGCCGGTGGTCTATCTGATGGACTGCCCGGGCTTCATGATCGGGCTCGATGCCGAGAAGGCCGCTACGATCCGCCACGGCGTGCGCGTGATGGCGGCGGTGAACCAGACCACGGTGCCGTGGTGCACGATCATCATCCGCAATGCTTTCGGCGTCGCCGGTGTGGTGCACCAGCCGGCCAACCGGCTCTCGATGCGTTACGCCTGGCCGTCGGCCTATTGGGGCTCGCTGCCGCTGGAAGGCGGCATCGAGGCTGCCTACCGCGGCGAGATCGAGGCAGCGGATGATCCGAAGGCCAAGCAGCAGGAGATCGAGGACCGGCTCAACAAATTGCGCTCGCCGTTCCGTTCCGCCGAAAAATTCTGGGTCGAGGAAGTGATCAATCCAATGAAGACCCGCTCGCTGCTGTGCGAATTTGCAAGGCTTGCCGAACCTTTGCGGACGGCGGGGCCGACGCGCCTGGCGATGCGACCATAGTACCGTGCTGTCATTCCGGGATGCACTTCAGACGGCGGAGCCGGCTGGAGTGCAGACCCGGAACCTCGATATGATTTGAACATCTCTGGGTTCCCCGCCGCTCCAACTGGAGCGGCTGAGGTTCGCTCGCAGCTAACGCTGCGCACGCCCCGGAATGACAGTGCCTAAGCCGCAACCACCTTCTTGTCGCGCGCGATCATCAGCACGATGATCGCAGCGACGATGCATAGCAGGCCGGCGGCGAAGAACGCCGGCAGGTAGCTCAACAGCACCGTACGGGAAAGCCCGGCACCGAAGGCCGCCGTGGCGGCACCCAGTTGATGGCCGGCGAAGATCCAGCCGAATACGAGGCCAGCACGTTCCGGGCCGAACTTCGTCGCGGTAAGGCGCACTGTCGGTGGCACGGTGGCGATCCAGTCGAGCCCGTAGAACAGCGCGAACAGCGACAGGCCGTAGAACGAGAAGTCGGTGAACGGCAGCGCCAGCAGCGAAAGCCCGCGCAGGCCGTAATACCAGAACAGCAGATGGCGGTTGTCGTAGCGGTCCGACAGCCAGCCGGAGGCGATCGTACCGAAGAAATCGAAAATGCCCATCGCCGCGAGCAGGCCGGCGGCCTGCATCTGCGGGATGCCGAAATCGAGGCACATCGGGATCAGGTGGACCTGAACCAGGCCATTGGTGCTGGCGCCGCAGATGAAGAAGGTCGCGAACAGGATCCAGAACACCCGCGTCTGCGCCGCGTCGCGCAACGCGCCTAGCGCCGCCGCCATGATCGGCTGTTTGTTCGGGGTGGGATGCACGATCGGCGCCGTACCGGCGTCGCCATAGGGCCGCAGGCCGAGATCGCTCGGCCGGTCGCGCATCACCAGCAACACGCAGAGAGCCGCCACCGCAAGCATCACGCACATCAGCGCCAGCGCCCAGCGCCAGTCATGATGTTCGGTGATGCTGGCGAGCAGCGGCAGGAAGATCAATTGGCCGGTCGCCGCGCTCGCGGTGAGGATGCCGATCACGAGCCCGCGTCGCGCGCTGAACCAGCGCGTTGCCACGGTGGCGCCGAGCACCAGCGCCGTCATCCCGGTGCCGATGCCGACCGCGACGCCCCACAAAGCCATCAATTGCCAGAGCTGCGTCATGCCCAGTGACAGCACGAGGCTGGCGACCACCACGAGCAGCGCCGTCAGCGTGACATTGCGCAGCCCGTAGCGGTTCATCAGGGCGGCGGCGAACGGCGCCATCAGCCCGAACAGGATGAAGCGGATCGACATCGCCGAGGAAATTTCCGCGGTGCTCCAGCCGAACTCCTTCTGCAGCGGCACGATGAATACGCCGGGCGCGCCGACCGCGGCGGCGCTGACCAGCGCCGTCACGAAGGTCACAGCGATCATCGCCCATCCGTAATGGATGTTGCGGCGGGCAAGGGCAGGGGCGAGCCATCCGGAGATCATGGAAGTACCTTTGATCAAATGAACTGACGTCCGGCGAGATTCGCCGCCATCTCTGTAAGGTAAATATAGGCGCTAGTGAATGATGCGCTCGACTGCGATCGCCGTGGCCTCGCCACCGCCGATGCACAATGCCGCGACGCCGCGTTTCAGGCCCCGTGCCTCCAGCGCATGCAGTAGCGTCACGATCAGTCGGGCGCCGGTGGCGCCGATCGGATGGCCGAGCGCGCAGGCGCCGCCGTTGACGTTGATCTTCTCTCGGGCAATGCCGAGATCGCGCTGCGCCGCCATAGGCACGACCGCGAAGGCCTCGTTGATCTCGAACAGGTCGACATCGCCGACGCTCCAGCCGACCTTGTCGAGCAGCTTGCGGATCGCGGGGATCGGCGCGGTGGTGAACCACTGCGGTTCCTGGCTGTGGGTGGCGTGGCCGCGAATGACCGCGAGCGCAGGTAATCCCTCGCGGTCGGCCAGCGAGCGCCGCGCCAGGATCAGCGCCGCGGCGCCGTCGGCATTGGCGGAGGAGGCGGCCGGCGTGATCGTCCCGCTGCTGCGGAACGCCGGCTTGAGGTTCGGGATCTTGGCGGGATCGACCTTGAGCGGATGCTCGTCATTGGCGATCTCGCGCGGACCGCCTTTCTCGACGATGGTGATCGGCACGATCTCGGCCTTGAACGCGCCGCTCTCGACCGCCTTGCGGGCGCGGGTCAGCGTTTCGATGGCCCAGGTATCCTGATCGGCGCGTGTGAACTGATAGGCCTCCGCGGTGGCTTCGCCGAAGTCGCCCATCGAGCGCCCGACCTCATAGGCATCCTCAAGGCCGTCCATCAGCATGTGGTCGATGATGCGGTCGTGTCCGACGCGGTAGCCGCCGCGCGCCTTCTGCAGCAGATACGGCGCGTTGGACATGCTTTCCATGCCGCCCGACAGCACGATCTCCGCCGAACCGGCGGTGATAATGTCATGCGCGAGCATCGTCGCCTTCATGCCGGAGCCGCAGACCTTGTTGACGGTGGTGGCGCCGGTGGCATCCGGCAGTTTCGCGCCGCGTGCGGCCTGACGCGCCGGCGCCTGGCCCTGTCCGGCGGGCAGCACGCAGCCCATGAACACTTCGTCGATGCGCTCCGGCGCCAGCCCCGCGCGCGCGACGGCTGCTGCGATCACATGGCTGCCGAGTTTATGGCCCGACAAGGACGACAATTCGCCCTGAAACCGGCCAAGCGGGGTGCGCGCCGCGGAGACGATGACAACGGGATCGAAGGGTTCGGACATGGCCAGGCTCCATCGCGCAGGCGTGGGGATCGTTAACATGACGAACATCATATGATGCGCCGCAAGATATGCAACCGGAGCGACGGATAATTTGTCGTGAGGCGGACGGGCTACCGCTTGCGGTCGATGAAGCCCTGCATCAGCCGCTGCGGCTCGCCGGTGAGATAGGCTTCTCCGAACACGCCGACGCTGAGATTGATGGATTCCTTCAGCGGCAGTTCTTCCCATTGTTTCAGCAGGGCTTTTTGCGACCGTATCGCCTCGGGGCCGCATTCCAGAATGGCTGCGACGGTGCTCTCGACGGCGGTATCCAGCCCACCCTCGGGGGCGACGACATCGACAAGGCCCCAGCTGAGTGCGGTAGGGGCATCGATGGTCGCCGCCGTCATGATCAGCCAGCGGGCGCGGCCCCAGCCGATCAGACGCGGCAGCAACGCGGCATGGATGACGGAGGGTATCCCGACCCTGACCTCGGGCATGGCGAACTTGGCGTCATGCGCGGCGATGCGGAAGTCGCAGGCCGCGGCGAATTCCAGTCCGCCGCCGAGGCACCAGCCGGGAATTCGCGCGATCACCGGCGCCGGAAAGGCGCGGGCGGCCTCGCACAGGTCGCGCAACCCGGTGATGAATTTCTCCGCCGAGGCCTGGTCGAGCGTTGCCATCTCCTTGATGTCGGCGCCGCCTATCATGCTCTTCTCGCTCTGGCCTACGACCACGAGGGCGCGGATCGCGCGCTCCGTCGCCAGCACTTCAAGCCCCTCGCGGACACCCTTGATCGCGGCCGAATTGAGGATGTTGAGCGGGCCGGCGTTACAGATCGTCAGGCGGACGACGCCACGTGAATCGCGGTCGACGCCGCAATAGGGGTTGAGCATGTGCATGGGATTTCCTCGGGCATCTGTGCCGGCGCGGTCCGCCGGTCTGAAAGCGTCAGTTCCGGGTCAATTGCTGGGCTTGTCAAGGCTGCGGCGCCCTGGCCGTTGCGAAACGACCGCCAGCGCGTTAGTATGATCTGCGTCATTCCTTCTGCGGCTCCGTCGCCCGCCGACCGACAACATGGAACGCAGATGCGCTACTCCAAGGAACACAAGCTCGAAACCCACGCGCGCATCGTCAAGAAGGCGTCGGTGCGGCTGCGTGAAAAGGGCGCGCACGGTATTGGTGTCGCCGACCTGATGAAGGATGCGGGCCTGACGCATGGCGGGTTCTATGCGCATTTTGACTCGCGCGAGGCGCTGGTCATCGAAGCCTTCGGTTATGCGATGGACCGTTCGACCGATCGCTGGCGTCAATTGGCCGGGGAGGCCGCGCCGCAGGATCGGCTGGCTGCCATCGTCGAGGCCTATCTGTCGCCGCAGCACCGCGACAATCCCGGACACGGCTGCGCGGTACCGGCGCTAGGCGCCGAGATCGCCCGCGAGAGTCCGAAGACCCGCAAGGCGTTCGCCGCCAAGCTCGACCAGATGATCGCAATGATGGCCGAACAGTTCACGGCGGAGGCCGGCAAGTCGGCGCGCCAGCAGGCGATGGCCGCGCTTGCCACCATGATGGGCACGCTGGTGCTGGCGCGTGTCGCAGGCTCCGGCGAGTTGTCGGAAGAGTTGCTCAGCGCCGGCCGCGAGGCCGTGCTGACGCGCGCGCCCGCCGCGAAAAAGCCCGCCGCAAGAACCGCGAAATCCGTCGCCAGGATTTGACCTCCAGCCGTCGCCACATGCGACGTTCGTCGTATGAGACGGATGTTCGCGTGCCGGCGTTTCCGCAAATCGGCTGCGCGCGCAAGGCCTTTCCAAATTCGACAAAGCCTGCGCAACATGCCGGCAAAACAAGTCGAGGAGGAACGCATGCGGTACATCGGTCATTTCATTGGCGGCCGTGAGGTCAAGGGCACATCCGGGCGTTTTGCTGACGTGTTCGAGCCGATGACCGGCGACGTTCAGGCCCAGGTGGCGCTGGCTTCGAAGGCCGAGATGCGTGCCGCCATCGAGAATGCGATCGAAGCGCAGGTCGCCTGGGGTGCTACCAATCCGCAGCGCCGCGCCCGCGTGATGATGAAGTTCCTTGAACTGGCGCAGCGCGACTACGACAAGATGGCAGATCTTTTGGCCCGGGAGCACGGCAAGACCGTGCCGGACGCCAAGGGCGACATCCAGCGCGGCCTCGAAGTGGTTGAATTCGCCTGCGGCGTACCGCATCTGATGAAGGGCGAATACACCGAGGGCGCCGGGCCCGGCATCGACATCTATTCGATGCGCCAGCCACTCGGCGTCGTCGCCGGTATCACGCCGTTCAATTTCCCCGCGATGATCCCGATGTGGAAATTCGCTCCCGCCATCGCCTGCGGCAACGCTTTCATCCTGAAGCCTTCGGAGCGCGATCCCGGCGTGCCGATGATGCTCGCCGCACTGATGATCGAGGCCGGCCTGCCGCCGGGCATTCTCAATGTCGTCAACGGTGACAAGGAAGCCGTCGATGCGATCCTCGATGACCCCGATATCAAGGCTGTCGGCTTTGTCGGCTCCTCGCCGATCGCGCAGTACATCTACGAGCGCGCGGCTGCGACCGGCAAGCGCGCGCAGTGCTTCGGCGGCGCCAAGAACCACGCCATCATCATGCCGGATGCCGACATGGACCAGACCGTCGATGCACTGATCGGCGCCGGCTACGGCTCCGCCGGCGAGCGCTGCATGGCGATCTCCGTCGCCGTGCCGGTCGGCAAGGGCACCGCCGATCGCCTGATGGAGAAGCTGATCCCGCGCGTCGAGGCGCTGAAGATCGGCCCGTCCACCGATCCCTCCGCGGACTTCGGGCCGCTGGTGACCAAGGCGGCACTGGAACGCGTCAAGGACTATGTCGAGATCGGCATCAAGGAAGGCGCGACGCTGTCGGTCGATGGCCGCGGCTTCAAGATGCAGGGCTACGAGAACGGCTTCTACATGGGCGGCTGCCTGTTCGACAACGTGACGAAGGACATGCGGATCTACAAGGAAGAGATTTTCGGTCCGGTGCTCTCCGTGGTCCGCGCGCATGATTACGCGGAGGCGCTGGCGCTGCCGTCCGACCATGACTACGGCAACGGCGTCGCGATCTTCACCCGCGACGGCGACGCCGCACGCGACTTCGCTGCGAGAGTAAATGTTGGCATGGTAGGCATCAACGTGCCGATCCCGGTGCCGATCGCCTACTACACTTTCGGTGGCTGGAAGAAATCTGGCTTCGGTGACCTCAACCAGCACGGCCCGGACTCGATCCGCTTCTACACCAAGACCAAGACGGTCACCGCGCGCTGGCCGTCCGGCGTCAAGGAGGGGGCGGAGTTCTCGATCCCGACGATGAATTGACGGAGAGCGCGGACGTATGATGCAGTTCGCTCTCAACGAAGACCAGATCGCCGTCCGCGACATGGCGCGGGACTTTGCGGCGGAGAAGATCGCGCCGCATGCGCTCACGTGGGACGAGGAGAAGTTCTTCCCCGTCGATGTGATGCGCGAGGCGGCGGCGCTCGGCATGGGCGGCATCTACATCCGCGAGGATGTCGGTGGCTCGGCCCTGACGCGGTTCGACGCGGCGCTGATCTTCGAGGCGCTGGCGCAGGGCTGCCCGACGGTCGCGGCCTTCATCTCGATCCACAACATGTCGTCGTGGATGATCGACGCCTATGGCAACGACGCACAGCGGCAGAAGTGGCTGCCGAAACTGTGTACGATGGATCTGATTGCCAGCTATTGTCTCACCGAACCTGGTTCGGGATCGGACGCTGCGGCGCTTCGCACCCGCGCAGTGATCGATGGCGATCACTACGTGCTCAATGGCCAGAAGCAGTTCATCTCCGGCGCGGGCAAGGGCGACCTTTACGTCGTCATGGTTCGCACCGGCGGCGACGGCCCCGGCGGCATCTCCACGCTGGTGGTCGAGAGCGACACGCCCGGCCTGTCGTTCGGCGGCAATGAACGCAAGATGGGCTGGAACGCGCAGCCGACCCGTGCTGTCATCTTCGAGAATGCCCGCGTGCCGATCGCCAACCGGCTGGGCTCCGAAGGCATCGGCTTCAAGATCGCGATGGCCGGGCTCGATGGCGGCCGGCTTAACATCGCCGCATGTTCGCTGGGCGGCGCGCAATCCGCGCTCGACAAGTCGCTCGGCTACATGAAGGAGCGCAAGGCGTTCGGCAAGCGGCTCGATGAATTTCAGGCACTGCAGTTTCGCCTCGCCGACATGGCGACCGAACTCGAAGCCGCACGTACTTTCGTGTGGCGCGCGGCGGCGGCGCTCGACCGCAAGGACGCCGATGCCACGATGCTGTGCGCGATGGCCAAGCGTTTTGGCACCGATGTCGGCTTTGAGGTTGCCAACCAGGCGCTGCAGTTGCATGGCGGTTACGGCTACCTCTCCGAATATGGCATCGAGAAGATTGTGCGCGACCTGCGCGTGCACCAGATCCTCGAAGGTACCAATGAAATCATGCGGCTGATCGTGGCGCGCAAATTGATCGAAGGCGCGCGGTGAATATGGACGTGAAGGCAGAGACCGATCTTGTTGTGGAGCGGGAAGGCGCGGCCGGCATTATTCGGCTCAATCGCCCGAAGGCGCTGAATGCCCTGACGCTGGAAATGACGCGCGAGATCGCGGCTGCTCTCGATGTTTTCGAAAACGACCCGAATATTGCACTGATCATTCTCGAAGGTGCGGGCGAGCGCGGGCTGTGTGCCGGCGGCGATATTCGTGGGCTCTACGAGAGCGCGAGGGCCAAAGGCGATCTCGGAAAGATTTTCTGGCGCGAGGAATACATCGTCAACGCGCGGATCGCGAAGTATCCCAAGCCCTATGTCGCTTTTATGGACGGCTTCGTGATGGGCGGCGGCGTCGGCCTTGCCGGCCATGCCAGCCACCGCGTGGTAACCGAAAAGACCAAGGTCGCCATGCCCGAGGTTAGCCTTGGTTTCTTTCCGGATGTCGGTGGCACCTGGCTGCTCTCGCGAGCGCCCGGCGATCTCGGTACCTATTTCGGATTGACTGGGCTGACGATGAACGGCGCCGATGCGGTGTTTTCAAATCTAGCCGATGTTCGGATCGCTTCGTCTGATTGGGCGGCCTTGCGGGCAACGCTCACGGGACTTTCATCTGGCGCGGATGCGGCGTCGGTGATGACCGTCATCAAGCGGTTTTCAGCGGCGGATGGAATGGGACCGGTGACGTTACAACGTGGGCTGATCGATCGCGCCTTCGCGCACGATACGATCGAGGAGATTTTCGCCGCGCTGGAGCAGGACGGCTCGGAGTTCGCGCAATCGACGTTGAAGGCGATGCGCGACAAATCTCCCCGCGGCCTCAAGGTCACGCTGAAGCTGTTGCAACTGGCGCGGGCATCGACGTCCCTTGAAGAATGCCTCAAGCGGGAATATCTCGCGGCGCTGGAAGTTTTCGACAGCCACGATTTCGTCGAAGGCGTGCGCGCCGCCATCATCGACAAGGACCGCAATCCGAAATGGCAGCCGCCGACGATTGAAGAAGTGACGCCGGAGATTGTGGCGCGCTATCTCGCCAGGCGAGACGTCGCGCTGACATTCTGACAACGAAAAAACGAGGGCAGGACATGACGACCATCGCATTCATCGGTCTCGGCAACATGGGCGGCCCGATGGCCGCCAATCTGGTCAAGGCTGGCCACGTTGTTCATGGCTTCGATCTGACACCGGCATCGTGCGAACAGGCCAAGGCCGATGGCGTCGTGATCGCCGCGAAGGCGATCGCGGCCGTGAAAGGTGCGGAAGTCGTAGTCACCATGCTGCCGGCCGGCAAGCACGTGTTGTCGGTATGGGGCGAGATCATCCCCGCGGTGGGCAAGGGCACGCTGATGATCGACTGCTCGACCATTGATGTCGAGAGCGCGCGCAAGTCGCACGAGCTTGCCGCCGCGCATCATCTGCCGTCGGTCGACGCCCCGGTGTCCGGCGGCACCGGTGGCGCCAAGGGTGCGACGCTGACCTTTATGGCCGGTGGTGCTGCCGACGCGTTCGCAACGGCCAGGCCGATCCTGGAGGCGATGGGCAAGAAGATTGTGCATTGTGGCGATGCCGGCGCGGGGCAAGCGGCCAAAATTTGCAACAACATGATTTTAGGAATCTCGATGATCGGCGTCAGCGAGGCTTTCGTGCTCGCCGAAAAACTCGGCCTGTCGCATCAGGCTTTGTTCGATGTCGCCTCGACCTCATCGGGCCAATGCTGGTCGCTGACCTCCTATTGCCCGGTGCCGGGTCCGGTGCCGACTTCGCCGGCCAACAACGAGTACAAGCCCGGTTTTGCGGCAGCGCTGATGCTGAAGGATCTGCGGCTCTCGCAGGAAGCTGCGAAAGCTGCGGGGGCCGCAACGCCGCTCGGTGCGCATGCCGAGAGCATCTATGAGAGCTTCGACAAAGCCGGTCACGGCGGTGTGGATTTTTCGGGCATTA
This sequence comes from Tardiphaga sp., assembly GCF_028290495.1. Taxonomy (GTDB): domain Bacteria; phylum Pseudomonadota; class Alphaproteobacteria; order Rhizobiales; family Xanthobacteraceae; genus Tardiphaga. The sequence continues at coordinate 7,300 of NZ_JAQGJT010000144.1, read as the reverse complement.
TTCATCAGTTGCGGCATCTGGCTGCGAAGTAGCAGGGCGCAACATGACGACATTCCAGCAAGCGCGCAGCTTCCTGCTCGAACACCGCACCGATTACGACACCGCGGTCGCCGGTTTTCGCTGGCCTGATCCTGTAGACTTTAACTGGGCGCTTGACTGGTTCGATGCCGAGCTCGCCGGCCATGCCGACAGTAGCGATCGCACCGCGCTGTGGATCGTCGATGCCGGCAGCAACCGCGAGACCAAGCTGTCGTTCGCGACCCTGTCGCGGCGCTCCAACCAGGTGGCGAATTTTTTGCGGGCGCAGGGGCTGAAGCGCGGCGATCATCTGTTGCTGCTGCTCGGCAACGTCGTGCCTTTGTGGGAGACGATGCTGGCGTCGATCAAGCTGGGCGTCGTCGTGATCCCCGCAACGACGCTGCTGACTCCGGATGAACTGCGCGATCGTCTCCAGCGCGGCCGAGCCAAGTTGGTCGTGGCGGCGCCGGATCAGGTTGCTAAATTCGCCGGCCTTAGCGGCGCAGATTTTATCGGCATCGTTGCGGGCGAAGCGCAGGACGGCTGGCTTCCGTTCGATCAGGCTGCGGACTTTCCGGACAGCTTCACGCCGGATGGCCCGACCAAAGCCGACGATCCGCTGCTGCTGTACTTCACCTCGGGCACGACTGCCAAGCCGAAGCTGGTGCGGCACAGCCAGCGCAGCTATCCCGTCGGCGCGCTGTCGACCATGTACTGGCTCGGGCTGCAGCCCGGCGATGTGCATCTCAACATTTCATCGCCGGGCTGGGCGAAGCATGCCTGGAGCTGCCTGTTCGCGCCGTGGAATGCTGGTGCCACGGTGTTCGTGGTCAACCAGCCGCGCTTTGACGCCAAGGGCCTGCTCGCGACCATCGGCCGTTGTGGCGTGACGACGATGTGCGCGCCGCCGACGGTGTGGCGGCTGTTCATTCAGGAGAAGCTCGCGACCTTCAAGGTGAGCCTGCGCGAAGTCTGCGGCGCTGGAGAGCCGCTCAATCCGGAGGTGATCGATCAGGTCCGCGCCGCCTGGGGCCTGACGATCCGCGACGGCTACGGCCAGACCGAGACCACGGCGCTGGCCGGCAATTCGCCGGGGCAGAAGGTCAAGGTGGGCTCGATGGGCCGGCCGCTGCCGGGCTGGCAGGTCCGCATCACCGATGTCGATGGCCAGCCGGCAAAGGAGGGTGAGGTCAGCCTGCCGCTCGGCGCTGATCGCCCCGCAGGACTGATGCAGGGCTATCAGGCCGATGACGGCAGCGTCAGCGGCGCCGACGGCGCGATCTATCGCAGCGGCGATGTGGTGTTCGCCGATGGCGACGGCTATCTCACCTTTGTCGGCCGCTCCGACGACGTGTTTAAGTCATCCGATTACCGCATCAGCCCGTTCGAGCTGGAGAGCGTGCTGCTCGAACATGAGGCGGTGGCCGAAGCCGCAGTGGTGCCGAGCCCGGATCCGATCCGGCTGGCGGTTCCGAAGGCCTATGTGCTGCTGGTTGCCGGCACCGAGCGCAATGCAGCTACTGCGCTGTCGATCTTCGAGCATCTGCATGTCCGTCTCGCGCCGTTCAAGCGTATCCGCCGCCTTGAGCTGGTGACCGAATTGCCGAAGACGATCTCCGGCAAGATCCGCCGCGTTCAGTTGCGCCGCCTCGAACATGCCGATGACCGCGCCGATGCCCTGCGCGGCATCGAGTTCCGTGAGGAAGACTTTCCGTCCTTGCAGGCTGCGCGGCCGACCGGATTGCCGGAAACCTGACCATAAGGCCGCTTCACGCATGGAAGCAGCGCACATATTTCGCTTGGCGAAGACCCGCGCCATGTGGAATGTGCGGCCTGCAAACAACGAGGATTGAATGACGTCTCTTATGCAGTGCGACACCTATATAAGCATGGTCGGGCAGGACATTGGCGTGTCGGACTGGCACCTCGTCGACCAGAAGCGGATCGACGTTTTCGCCGACGCCACCGAGGATCAGCAGTTCATTCACATCGATCCGGCTCGCGCGAAAGCGACGCCATTCGGCAGCACCATCGCGCACGGTTTTCTGACGACGTCGCTGATCTCAGTGTTCTCCTACGAGGCGCTGCCGAAGCTCGATCAGGTCGCGATGAACGTCAATTACGGCTTCGACAAATTGCGCTTCGTCTCGCCGGTGAAGGCCGGCGTGCAGGTGCGCGGACACTTTTCGCTGAAGGAAGCGACGCTGCGCAAGCCGAAGGAACTGTTCACCCGCGTCGGCGTCAGCGTCGAGATCGAGGGCGAGTCCAAGCCGGCGCTGGTCGCCGACTGGCTCGCGCTGACCTATTTCGTTTGAGAGGGTATCATGAGCATTCGATTTGATGGCCGCGTCGCGATCGTTACCGGCGCCGGCAATGGTCTTGGCCGCGCGCACGCGCTGGGTCTGGCGAAGCTAGGCGCGAAAGTCGTCGTCAACGATTTCGGCGGCGCGCGCGATGGCAGCGGCGGTTCGCTGACGCCAGCGGGCGCCGTGGTCGAGGAAATCCGCCAGTCCGGCGGCATCGCGATGGCCGATGGCGCCGACGTCTCGAATTTCGAGCAGGTCACCGCGATGGTCGAGCGCGCCACCGCGGAGTGGGGCAGCGTCGATCTGATGTGCGCCAATGCCGGCATCCTGCGCGACAAGTCGTTCGGCAAGATGGAGCCCGCGGATTTCGCGAAAGTGCTCGACGTGCATCTTACCGGCACCTTCAACTGCTGCAAGGCGGTGTGGGACGGCATGCGCGCGCGCAACTTTGGCCGCATCGTCATCACCACCTCGTCGTCGGGCCTGTACGGCAATTTCGGCCAGTCCAATTACGGTGCGGCGAAAACCGGCATGATCGGGCTGATGAACGTGCTGGCGGAAGAAGGCCGCAAGACCAACATTCGTGTCAACACGATCTCGCCGACCGCGGCGACCCGCATGACCGAAGAACTGCTGCCGCCACAGGCTTTGGCGCTGCTGAAGCCGGAATCGATCACCCCGGCGGTGCTTTATCTGCTCAGCGAGAATGCGCCGACCAAGACTATCATGGGCGCGGGCGCAGGCTCTTTCGCAGTCATCAAGCTGCTGGAAAGCGAGGGCGTCAATTTCGCGGAGAGCGAATGGACGCCGGATACGATCGCCGCGCATTTCGCCGAGATCTCTGATATGTCCGGCGCGAAGGCGCTGGAAGGCGCGTTCCAGCAAACGCAGAAATATGTCCAGCAGGCCGCAACGCGGCTGGGCATCAAGGTCTAACTCTCTTTCGATCGGACGATCATTGTGACCGACGTTTTACAACATGACGTCGCGGTGATTGGCGCCGGACCCGCCGGATTGATGGCGGCCGAAGTGATCGCGCAGAGCGGCGCGCGCGTCACCGTCTATGACGCGATGCCGTCCGCCGGCCGCAAGTTTCTGATGGCCGGCCGCGGCGGGCTGAATCTAACTCACAGCGAAGACCTGCCGACGTTTCTGACACGCTACGGCGCGGCGACGCCGCGGCTTGCCGGAGTCATTGAGAGGTTTCCGCCGGACAGGCTGCGCGCATGGAGCGACGGGCTGGGGCAGCCGACCTTCGTGGGCTCCAGCGGCCGGGTGTTTCCCGAGGCGTTCAAGGCGTCGCCGCTGCTGCGGGCGTGGCTGCGCAGGTTAGGCCAATCCGGCGTGCAGTTCGCCATGCGGCATCGCTGGACCGGCTGGGATAGCGATGGACATTTGCGCTTCGCGAGGCCGGAGGGCGAGCGCGTCGTTGCGCCCCGTGCGACTGTGCTGGCGCTGGGTGGTGCGAGTTGGCCGAAGCTCGGCTCCGACGGCGCATGGGTCGGGGCGCTGGTCGCTAAAGGCGTCGCCATCGCGCCGCTGCGACCGGCCAATGGCGGCTTCACCGTGGCGTGGTCGGACATTTTCAAGGATCGATTCGAGGGGCAGCCGCTGAAAAGCGTGGCGCTGTCGTTTGGATCGCAGATGGTGCGCGGTGAGGCGATGGTCACCCGCAGTGGCATCGAGGGCGGCGCGATCTATGCGCTGTCGGCGGCGCTGCGCGACGCCGTGTTGGCGAACGGGCAGGCCACGCTGAACATCGCGCTGCGGCCTGACGTGGAGGCCGGCGAGTTGATCACGAAGCTGTCGGCATCGCGCGGCAAGCAGTCGCTGTCGACCTTCCTGCGCAAGGCCGTGCATCTCTCGCCGGTCGGCATAGGGCTGTTGCAGGAAGCAGCGATCTCCTCTGGTACGACGCTGGGGTCGTTATCGACTGCCAGCCTCGCCGGGTTGATCAATGCGGTGCCGGTCGTATTGAGCGGCATCGCCCCGATCGCGCGCGCCATTTCAAGCGCCGGCGGCATCGCTTTCGATGAACTCGACGATGATTTCATGATCCGGCGTGTGCCCGGCATGTTCGCCGCCGGCGAAATGCTGGATTGGGAAGCGCCGACCGGCGGCTATCTGCTGCAGGCCTCGTTCGCGACGGGCCATGCTGCGGGCAGGGGCGTGGTGAAGTGGATTGCACGCCAGTCGTCATAGCTCGTCGTTGCGAGGAGCCCTTGCGACGAAGCAATCCAGTTCTTGCGCAGCGTGGGACCTTCTGGATTGCTGCGTCGCGGAGTTTATCATCGGGCCGGCGCAGCCGTCTCCGTTGGCTCTTCGCAATGACGGCGTCTAGCGCAGCCGTCCCCGCGCAGCCACCGGCAGCACGCCGATGACTTCCTCGCCGCGCACCATCACCACTTCGTCGAACATGTTCACGACCACGCAGACGTGGTTTGGCACGATGCGGACGACGTCGCCGACATTCGGGCGGGTGTTGCTGCGCGTGAGGTCGAGGAAGCCATGCTCCTCGGCAAAGCGCGCGATCTTCGCTTCGGGATGTTCAAGGATCAGGCCATGCCCCTCAAGCCCGCCGGTGTCCGATGTCAGCGTCTTCGATCCGGCATCGAGAATGCCGCGGTCCGGTCCGGCGCGGCTGACGACGGTGGAATAGACATTGGCTGCGCAGTCGTCCCAGGTCGCCGATCCCGCGGCGACCTGCATGCGGTCGTTGTAGATATAGGTGCCGAAGCGATGTTCGGTGGCGCCCTTCAGCATGCCGACATTTTTCAGGTTCGGCGTGCCGCCGGTGGAGACGATTGATGGCTCCAGCCCGAGCGCGCGGACGCCGGCCAGCGCCTCGTCGAAGAATTTTTGTGCATCCGCCCAGCCCGATTCGGTCGGGTACAGCATGAAGCCGGCGAAGCTCAGGCCTTCAGAGGCGTCGATCAGGCGCGCGAGTTCGATAGCTTCCGCTGATGTCTCGACGCCGGCGCGCTTGCGGCCGGTGTCGCATTCAACCACGACGCTGAGCGGCAAGCCGGAAATCGCCGCGGCCTTCTTCAGGCCCTCGACGACGACCGCATTGTCCGCGGCGACGGTGATGGTCGCTTTCGCCTGCAGCGCGGCGAGGCGCGCCATCTTCTCGTCGCCGATCAGGTTGTAGCTGATCAGAATGTCGTCGATCCCCGCGTCCGCCATGATCTCGGCCTCGCCGAGCTTCTGGCAGGTGATGCCTTTGGCGCCGGCCGCGATCTGCATCCTGGCGATGAGCGGGCTCTTGTGGGTCTTGATATGCGGTCGGTTGGCCACGCCCGCCGCATCGCAGACCGCCTGGATCCGTGCGATGTTGCGTTCGACGCGGTCCATGTCGACGACCAAAGCAGGGGTGCCGTAGTCGCGGGCGATAGTGGCGGCGAGGGCGGTGGTCATGGCATTCGCTCCGGTATTCCGCCGTCCTCCTTCGAGGCGCGCAAGATGCGCGCATCTCAGGATGACGGCTTCATTGAATCTGCGACGAGGGGCCTTGCATCGACAAGCTTCCCGTCATCCTGAGGTGCCGCCAGGACGGCGCTTCAGCGTCGTCATGGCAGCCTATAAGGATGGCCGCAAGCTCAGGCGTTCTCGATCTCTTCGCGCATGGTTTCCAGCTCAAGCCATTTTTCCTCGGCTTCCGTGAGACCCTTCTGCGCCGTGGAGAGCGCGGCGGACACGGTGTCGAACTTCTTGCGATCCTTCTTGTAGAGGTTGGGATCGTCAAGGTGGCGCTGCTGCTTGGCGATGTCGGCCTGGAAGCTCGTGATCGCCTTCGGCAGCGTATCCAGCAGATGCTTGTCCTTGAAGTTCATCTTCTTCTTGGCCGCGGGCTTGCTGCTTTCCGGCTTGCCGCTGCTCTTGACGGTCTCGGCGGCGATGGAGCTAGCCTTCTCGCGTTTCAGGTCGGCGCCGCGCTGCGCCAGCATGTCGGTGTAGCCGCCAGCATATTCCGTCCACTTGCCGTTGCCTTCCGGCACGATCACCGAGGTGACGACGCGGTCGAGGAAGTCGCGGTCATGGCTGATCAGGATCACGGTGCCTTCGTAGTCACCGAGCATGTCCTCAAGCACGTCGAGGGTCTCGAGATCGAGGTCGTTGGTCGGTTCGTCCAGCACGAGTACGTTCGACGGCTTGGCCAGCGCGCGCGCCAGCATCAGGCGGCCGCGTTCACCGCCCGACAGCACTTCGAGTGGCGTGCGCATCTGCTCCTGCGAGAACAGGAAGTCCTTCATGTAGCTGACGACGTGCTTCGGCGTGCCGTTGACCATGACGTGGTCGCCGCGACCGCCGGTGAGGGCTTCGGCGAGCGTCGTCTTCGGCGACAGGCTTTCGCGGTGCTGGTCGAGCGTTGCCATCTCGATGTTGGCGCCGAACCGGATCGAGCCGGAGTCGGGCGCTTCCGTGCCGGTCAGCATGTTGATCATCGTCGTCTTGCCGGCGCCGTTGGGGCCGACCACGCCGATGCGGTCGCCGCGCTGGATGCGGATCGAGAAGTCGTCGACGATCTTGCGGTCGCCGTAAGTGCGGCAGATGCCCTTGGCCTCGACGATCAACTTGCCAGACTTGTCGGCCTCGGAGGCGGCGAGGTTGGCGCTGCCCGTGACGCCGCGATAGTCCTGACGCTGCGCGCGCAGCGCGTGCAGGTTGCCGAGCCGCTTGACGTTGCGCTTGCGGCGGCCGGAGACGCCGTGGCGCAGCCAATGCTCCTCGTTGACGATCTTGCGGTCGAGCTTGTGCTGGTCGCGCTCTTCCTCGGCGAGAATATCGTCGCGCCATTGCTCAAAAGCGGAGAAGCCGCGGTCGATCTGCTTGATCTGGCCGCGGTCGAGCCAGGCGGTGGCGCGCGACAGGTTGGAGAGGAAGCGGCGGTCATGGCTGATCAGCACCAGCGCGCAGCGGCGGCTGGCGAGTTCGCCTTCCAGCCATTCGATGGTGGTGAGATCGAGATGGTTGGT
>NZ_JAQGJT010000142.1 GCF_028290495.1 Tardiphaga sp. | reverse complement strand
GGTGAGGAGCTTCTAAACACAAGCGAACCGCCCGGACCCGTGGGCCCCGGCGCCGCCGCGCTCAGTGGCCGGTTTATAGGCGGTCCAACTCGCTCCCGTCAACCCAAATCGTCAGAAAAACGTCACGTCATTTTCGTACCCTGCCGGACGCCGGAAAGTGCCGGTTTTACAGGGCCCACGCCGTACAAGAGCCACATTGCTGCGGCGTTCTGGCGCTTCGTTGAGCGAAAAAAGTTCGCCGATCCGAAAAGTTTTTTGGGATCGCGGGAACATTTCATGGCCCGACGCGCTCTGGCGACGCCTTCAGCCATGTCGCCATGAGATGATGCGGGTCCGTCTGGAATACAGCGTGAGATTTTGCAGCATTGACGTCCGGCGCGCGCGCCAGCATTTTGGCGCGGCATATAAGGACGTCGATGTGAAGTTTTGGGGGAAGTCTCTTCGCATGACGATGGAATTTGGGGGGACGCCGGTTTGAGTCACGGGACGTCACGCGGCGGCCATTACAATCGTGAGACCGGGGTTATCGACCTGGGCCACGAACCGCCGCTATCCGTCGATGGCTCCGAAGCCGCGGTGATCGATCGTCGACGCGTTTCGGTACAATGGTTCAGCGGCACGATTCTGACGGGTCTGTGCGGCGCAGCTCTGATCGGCGGCGCCGTTTTCGCGTCACTCGACGGTGAGATGACCTTCGCCAAACTGCCGGAGCGCGCCGAGGGCGCGCTGCGCGGTGCTTTCAGCGCCAATGACAAGATGGCCAGCCTGCATAAGAGCGACCGGTTGCCGCCGCCCAGCGAATCCAGCGCGGCGCGCCAGGTGCTGCGGGTCTCCACGGTCACCCGCGTCGGCAATCGCGACGTGATGCGAGTGCGACCCTTCATCCGGATCGCTGGCAACCTGACGATGGCCACCAGCGACCTCTCCGCCAAGATCCCTCCCTTTAATGCGCAGCGCATGCTGACCGATGTCGGCACCTCGCAGCCCGCAACGCCCGACGATGCCGCGGTCAATCCCGACGCGGTGGAGCCCGACGCCGAGGTGTCGTTCGTCACCCGCGATCTGGCGGCCGTGCTGCCGAAGGCCAAGATCGGCGCCAGCGTGGCCATCGACGAGGTGTTGATGCGGGTACGTGACGCCTCGCACTGGCGCGGCAATTCCGGCGTCCGCTATACGCTGGCCAGCGCGTCCGGCGATATCGGTGCCCAGCCGGACATGAAGATGGCCTATGCCGCCGAAGGTAGCACCGCCGACCCCTATGCCGGTTTTGAGACCCGCGTGGTGCCGGAAAACGTCACGCAGATGCCGAAGACCAAGGATCAGGTCACCGGCGGCAACCCGACCGGCGAGCGCATCCACGTCGTCAAGAAGGGCGACACAGTACTGACGATCCTGCGCGACCAGGGCGCCTTGCCGGACGACGCCAGGATGATCGCCGCCACGCTCGGCGCGCGCGGCCGCGATGGCGCCCTCAGGGAAGGCCAGAAATTGCGAATCCTGATGGCGCCCTCCGGCTACGGCCAGCGCCTGCAGCCCTACCGCGTGATCGTCGCCAATGAATCCTCCATCGAAGCCGTGGCCGCACTATCGGATCTCGGCAAATACGTCGCGGTCGACGTCTCCAGCATGAACACCGTGGCGGAAGCGCCCCCCGCTGACAGCGACGACGACGACGATGACGGCACCGGGGTTCGGCTCTACCAGAGCATTTACGAGACCGCGATGCGCAACAAGGTGCCCGCCACCGTCATCGAGGACATGATCAGGATCTATTCGTACGACGTCGACTTCCAGCGCAAGGTGCAGCCGGGCGACTCGTTCGACGTGTTCTTCGCCGGCGAGGACGAAGGCGCCACCATCACCGAGAAGACCGAGGTGCTGTTCGCCTCGCTCACCGTCGGCGGGGAGACCAAGAAATATTACCGCTTCCAGACCCCCGACGATTCGATCGTCGATTACTATGACGAGACCGGCAAGAGCGCGAAGAAGTTCCTGGTCCGCAAGCCCGTCAACAACGCCATCATGCGCTCCGGCTTCGGCAGCCGCCGCCACCCCATCCTCGGTTATGTGAAGATGCACACCGGCGTCGACTGGGCGTCGCCCTACGGCACGCCGATCTACGCCTCCGGCAACGGCGTCGTCGAAATCGCCGGCTGGGAAGGCGGCTACGGCCAGGTCGTCAAGATCAAGCACAACAACGGCTACGAGACCGCCTACGGCCATATGTCGGCGTTCGCCAAAGGCCTCGAGCCCGGCAAGCGCGTCCGCCAGGGCCAGGTGATCGGCTTCGTCGGCTCCACCGGCGCCTCGACCGGCGCGCATGTGCATTACGAAATCCTGGTGAACGGCCGCTTCGTCGATCCGATGCGCGTGAAACTGCCGCGCGGCCGCTCGCTCGAAGGCCCCCTGATGGCCGGCTTCGAGAAGGAACGCGACCGGCTGGATACGCAGATGAACATGCGCGGCAGCACTGCCCGGGTGTCGGATGCCGGCGGCGCCACGCCGGGCGGCACCGGCCCGGCCCGACAGGTCAGCAACCGCTAATCTCAAGGAAAAGCCCCTCCCGGCATGGCCAGGAGGGGCTTTTGTTTCCTCAGTTCAGTATCCGCTTCGACGCCGGCCGCTCGAACGGTTCGACGTCGGCGGTCTTGGGCGGCTGGCCGTTGAAGGTCAGCACGCCGCCTTCGGTGGCGATCGCGACCTCGTCGCCGTCCTTCACCTCACCGGCCAAAATCATTTCGGCCAGCGGATCCTGAACACTGCGCTGGATCACCCGCTTCAACGGGCGCGCGCCGTAAGCGGGGTCCCAGCCCTTTTCGGCGAGCCAGTCGCGGGCGGCGGGATCGAGCGACAGCACGATCTTGCGGTCCACCAGCAGTTTCTGCAGTCGCGCGAACTGGATTTCGACGATGCGGCCCATTTCGCTCTTCTGCAGACGATGGAACAGGATGATCTCATCGACGCGGTTGAGGAATTCGGGCCGGAAATGCCCGCGCACCTGCCCCATCACCAGATCGCGCACCGCCGAGGTGTCCTCGCCTTCCGGCTGGTTGACCAGGAATTCGGAACCGAGATTCGAGGTCATGATGATCAGCGTGTTGCGGAAGTCCACGGTGCGGCCCTGTCCGTCGGTCAGGCGTCCGTCGTCGAGCACCTGCAGCAGCACGTTGAACACATCCGGATGCGCCTTCTCGACCTCATCGAACAGCACAACCTGATAGGGCCTGCGCCTGACAGCCTCAGTCAGCGCGCCACCCTCGTCGTAGCCGACATAGCCCGGAGGCGCGCCAATCAGTCGGGAGACCGAGTGCTTCTCCATATACTCAGACATATCGAGGCGGACCATCGCGGTGTCGTCGTCGAACAGATACGACGCCAGTGCCTTGGTCAGTTCGGTCTTGCCGACGCCGGTCGGCCCCAGGAACATGAACGAGCCCATCGGCCGGTTCGGGTCCTGCAGGCCGGCGCGGGAGCGGCGCACGGCGGTCGCCACCGCGCGCACGGCCTCGGCCTGGCCGACGACGCGCTCGCCCAGCGAATCCTCCATCCGCAGCAGTTTGTCCTTCTCGCCTTCCAGCATCTTGTTGACCGGCACGCCGGTCCAGCGCGACACGACCTCCGCGATGTGATTGGCGGTGACCGCCTCTTCCATCATCTCGCCGGCATTTTCATTGGCCTCGATATCCACCAGCCGCTTTTCCAGCTCCGGAATCCGGCCATAGGCCAGTTCGCCGGCGCGCTGATATTCGCCGCGGCGCTGCGCATCGGCCAGCTCAAGCCGCAGCGCTTCCAGTTCGCTCTTCAGCTTCTGCGCGTTGGAGAGCTTGTTCTTCTCGGCCGACCAGCGCGAGGTGAGATCGGCAGAGCGTTTTTCGAGATCGGCCAGTTCGGTCGACAGCGTCTCCAGCCGGCTCTTCGAGCCCTGGTCGGTCTCCTTGCGCAAGGCCTCCTGCTCGATCTTGAGCCGAATGATCTCGCGGTCCATCGAATCCAGCTCTTCCGGCTTGGAATCGACCTGCATCTTCAGCCGCGCCGAGGCCTCGTCCATCAGGTCGATGGCCTTGTCGGGCAGGAAGCGGTCGGTGATGTAGCGATTGGACAAAGTGGTGGCAGCGACCAGCGCGGAATCCGTGATGCGGACGCCGTGGTGCTGCTCGTATTTGTCCTTCAGCCCGCGCAGGATCGAGATGGTGTCTTCCACCGTCGGCTCGGCGACGAAGATCGGCTGGAAACGGCGCGCCAGAGCGGCGTCCTTTTCCACATGCTTGCGATATTCATCCAGCGTGGTGGCGCCGATGCAATGCAGCTCGCCCCGCGCCAGAGCGGGCTTCAAGAGGTTGGACGCATCCATCGCGCCTTCGCCTTTGCCGGCGCCGATCAATTGATGCATTTCGTCGATGAACAGGATGATCCCGCCTTCGGCGGAGGTCACCTCGGCCAGCACGGCCTTCAGCCGCTCCTCGAACTCGCCGCGGTATTTCGCACCCGCGATCAGCGCGCCCAGATCGAGCGACAGCAGCGCCTTGTCCTTGATGCTGTCCGGCACGTCGCCATTGAGGATGCGTAGAGCCAGCCCCTCGACGATGGCGGTCTTGCCGACGCCGGGCTCGCCGATCAGCACAGGGTTATTCTTGGTCCGGCGCGACAGCACTTGAATGGTGCGGCGGATCTCCTCGTCACGGCCAATGACCGGGTCGAGTTTGCCGTCGCGTGCCGCCTGCGTGAGGTCGCGGGCGTATTTCTTCAGCGCGTCATAGGCGTTCTCGGCCGACGCGGAATCGGCGGTGCGGCCCTTGCGCAGCGCGTTGATGGCGGCGTTGAGATTTTGCGGCGTCACGCCGGCCTTGGCCAAGGCCTTGCCGGCATCTGAGTCCTTCTCCAAGGCAAGCGCGAGCAAAAGACGTTCGACGGTGACGAAGCTGTCGCCGGCTTTCTCGCCGGCCTTTTCCGCCGCCTCGAACACCCGCGCCAATTGCGGGGTGAGATAGACCTGGCCGGCGCCGCCGCCGGAGACTTTCGGCATCTTGCC
>NZ_JAQGJT010000217.1 GCF_028290495.1 Tardiphaga sp. | reverse complement strand
ACGGCCGAGGGCGACTACGCCGGCCAGCTCGTGTGCAAGATCCACAGCCGCCCGGTCGAGATCCTCAAGGAGAAGAACTACTTCTTCCGCATGAGCGCGTTCCAGGATCGGCTCCTGGCCCTCTACGAGAACACCCCCGACTTCGTGCAGCCCAGCAGCGTGCGCAACGAGATCGTGCAGTTCGTCAAGCAGGGCCTGGCCGACCTCTCCATCTCGCGGTCGAGCTTCGACTGGGGAATCAAGGTTCCGTGGGACGAGTCGCACGTCGTCTACGTGTGGTTCGACGCGCTCCTCAACTACGTGACCGCCATCGGCTACGGCACCGACGACGAGCAGTTCGCCCGTCGCTGGCCGGGCACGCATCTCGTCGGTAAAGACATTGCGCGTTTCCACGCAGTCATTTGGCCGGCGATGCTCATGGCCGCCGGGATCGAGGTGCCGACCCAGGTTTTCGGTCACGGCTGGTTGCTCGTCGGCGGCGAGAAGATGTCGAAGTCGAAGCTCACCGGTATTGCACCGAACGAGATCACCGACACCTTCGGTTCCGATACGTTCCGGTACTACTTCATGCGTGCGATCAGCTTCGGCCAGGACGGCTCCTTCAGTTGGGAAGACCTCAGCGCCCGCTACCAGTCTGAGCTGGCCAACGGCTTCGGCAACCTCGCTTCCCGGGTCATTGCCATGGTCTCGCGCTACTACGACGGGGTCGTGCCGAAGCCGGGCGCATACGACGAAGCCGACCTCGGCATCCAGACAACGGTTCGGGATGCCGCTTCCGCTGCCGGCGCCGCCATCGACCGTCTCGCAATCCACGAGGCGCTCGCCGCCGTGTGGACGATCGTCGAAGAGCTCAACGGCTACATCACCATCCAGGAGCCGTGGGTCCTCGCCAAGGACGAGGCGACCCGCGAGAGACTCGGCACTGTGCTGTACACGGCGACCGAGGGGTTGCGTGCGCTTGCCGTTCTGCTCTCGCCGATCATCCCCGAGTCGACCGAAAAGCTCTGGAGCGCGCTCGGCGCTGAGTCGCTGGGCACCGTCTGGGACCAGCTCCTGCCGGATGCCGGCCGCTGGGGCCAGCTGACCGCGGGGTCGCACGTGACGCCGATTGAGCCGCTGTTTCCGCGGATCGAACCAGCGCTGGTCGAGTAGCGCCGATACTCGCTTGGCGCTACTCGACGAACGGCGCGCGTTGGTACCCTTAACCCAATGACTGACGCGATCGAGTACCCGCCGCTACCCGAGGCGCTTGTTGTGCCCGTTTACGACAACCACACGCACCTCGAAATGGGCCAGGACGGCCCGGGGCTCGACTATCGCGAGCAGCTTGACCGGGCATCCAGCGTGGGGGTTCGAGGCGTCGTGCAGGTGGGCACAGACCTTGCCAGCTCGCGCTGGTCTGCCGACATTGCCGCCGTTGAGCCTCGTGTGCTGGCCGCGGTCGCGCTGCATCCGAACGAGGCGCCCCGTCTGGATGCCGCCGGGACGCTCGACGAGCAGCTCGCTGAGATCTTCGCGCTCGCCGGCCGCCCTCGTGTCCGTGCTATCGGCGAGACCGGCCTCGACTACTTCCGCACTGGTGAGGACGGCCAGGGGGCGCAGTTGCGGTCATTCGAGGCGCACATCGCGATCGCCAAGGAACGCGGGCTCGCGCTGCAGATCCACGATCGTGACGCTCACCGCGACGTTCTGGCGACCCTCCGCCGTGTCGGCGCACCGGACCGCGTGGTCTTCCACTGCTTCAGCGGCGACGAGGAGCTCGCCCGAACCCTCGCCGAGAACGGCTGGTACGCATCCTTCGCCGGCACCGTCACGTTCAACAATGCGCCCGCGCTGCGCGTCGCGCTGGAGGTGCTGCCGCGGCGCCTCGTGCTCATCGAGACGGATGCGCCGTTCCTGACGCCGGTGCCCTTCCGCGGGCGACCCAACTCCTCGTACCTCATCCCGCACACGCTTCGCGCAATGGCAGCGCACCTCGGCACCGACGTGTCGATGCTCGCGGCACTCATCTCCTCCAATACCGAGGAGGTCTATGGCCGCTGGGATTCCGAGCCGGTCACCGATCCGCCCAACCCGTTCGGCGAGCAGTCATGACCGACCGGCGGCCGCGGAGGCCGTCGGCGGTGGCGCAGCAGAGGCCGGAGCCGGCCGCAAGCCCAAGCAGCTTGCTGGGGCCGGCCGAGATCCGGGATCTCGCCCAGCTTCTCGGCATCCAGCCCACCAAAAAACTGGGCCAGAACTTTCTTCTGGATGCCAACACCGTTCGTCGAATCGTTCGCATCGCCGGTGTTACCGCCGGCATCACCGTGGTCGAGGTCGGCCCGGGTCTCGGATCGCTGACGCTGGGGCTGCTCGAAACCGGCGCGCGCGTGGTCGCGGTCGAGATCGACAATCGGCTCGCGGCCCAGTTGCCGCTGACGGTGGCTGCCGCGGCTCCCGACGCCGATTTGACTGTTGTCACAGCCGACGCGCTGTCCATCACGGCGCTGGATCCTTCGCCAGCGGTGCTCGTTGCAAACCTGCCGTACAACATTTCGGTGCCGGTCGTGCTGCATTTCCTCGAGCATTTCCCCGAGCTTGTGCGCGGACTCGTGATGGTGCAGGCCGAGGTTGGCCAGCGACTCGCGGCCCCTCCGGGCTCCAAGATTTACGGCAGTCCGAGCGCGAAAGCCGCCTGGTACGGGGAGTTCAGGCTGGCCGGCAACGTTTCTCGCCAGGTGTTTTGGCCGGTGCCCAACGTCGACTCGGTGCTCGTGTCGTTCGAGCGGCGGGATGCGCCCGGCACTGAGGCCGAGCGGCTCTCCACCTTCGCGCTCATCGACGCAGCGTTTCAGCAGCGGCGCAA
>NZ_JAQGJT010000127.1 GCF_028290495.1 Tardiphaga sp. | reverse complement strand
GCCGCACCATCATCACGGCCGACATCTCCTCGCGCTCGTTGCGCGACAATTGCCGGTTCGGCATCGGCGTCAGCCAGATGTCGGCGTCGAGCCCGACCTGATGGCTGGCATGGCCGGTGATCATCGGGCCGCCGCGCGGCTGCGACATGTCGCCGACCAGCAGGCCCGGCCAGCCCGCTGCCTTGTTCGCTTTCGCCGAGAGCCGTTCCAGCAAGTCGATCATCTGCGGATGCGCCCAGTTGCGGTTGCGCGACAGCCGCATCACCTGCCAGGTCGGTCCGTTGATCGGCAACGCCTCGGCACCGGCGATGCAGCCCTTGGCGTAAAAGCCGACCACCTGCGGCGGCGAGCGCGACGGCAGCATCTTGCGGCCGAATAATTCCTTGGCCCCGGTATGCGGATCATTCGGGTTCGCCAGCGGCGCCAACGGTTTCGGATCGACGCTACCCTTGGTCTGCGCGAGCGCAGTACCCGCGCCGGCGAGCGCCGCGGGAAGTAGACATGCTGCAACTATCAGGCGGATGTTCATGGCGGCCGATCATAACGGAATTCCCGGCCATTTCAGCCCAGCTACGTTAATGCTTTGCTAACCATGTTGTCCGCTGTCGTTTTTTTTGGCACGGTCATCGCGGAATATTCAAGGGCCGCCGGTTTTGGGCGATGTCACGCCTTTAAAGCACCAAAAAACGGCGAAGGCCGCGTCAGGCCAGCCATAGTTGACCGGGGCGATGGGCTTTTTGCCTGTTGCGACGGCAACTGTTGTGCACATGCGATGGCTAGCAGCGCCGCGCGCCCTTCCCGGAAAAGAAAGTGATACCTTTTTTTAGATAGTTTCGGCGAAAACGATCCCGCGCAGAATGCGAGTGAAAGTCATATGCCGAAATTCCGGCCAGCCGCGAAGAAAAAGCTCAAGGCCAATACCGAACGTCCGCTGCCGGCCGGCCGCGCGATGAAGGCTGCGCTGAAACTGCCGAACGGCCGACGCGTAGCTGGCGAAATCGGTGAGATCGTGCGCCAGCGCGCGCATGCCGAGGCCGCCATCGCCGATGCCCGCAAGTCCCACGAACGGCTGCGCGAGGCGATCGACATCCTGCCGCAAGGCATCGTGATTCTCGACGCCGACGGCCGCTACATCCTCTGGAATAAAAAGTACGCGGAGATCTACAACCGCAGTTCGGACCAGTTCGTCCATGGCGCACGGCTGCAGGACACGATCCGTGTCGGTGTCGAGCGTGGCGACTATCCGGAAGCGATCGGCCGCGAAGAAGAATGGATCGCCGAGCGCGTGGCCCGGCTGTTTCACCCCGGGGAACGCCACGAGCAGACGCTGGCCGACGGCCGCGTCATCCTGATCGATGAACGTCTGACCGCAGACGGCGGCGTGATCGGCCTGCGCGTGGACATCACCGAACTGAAGCAGCGCGAAGCCTCGTTCCGGCTGTTGTTCGACAGCAATCCGGTGCCGATGATCGTCTGTGCGGTGGAAGACGAACGCATCCTCAGCGTCAACGACGCCGCGGTCGAGCATTACGGCTACACCCGCGCCGAATTCGAGAAACTGACGATCCGCCATTTGCAGGCATTCGAGGCGGAATCGCCGTGGGCCGGCGAAAAATCCACCGACGAGCAGGCCGCGCGAACCTGGAAGCATGTCAAAGCCGACGGCTCCCTGATCGATCTGGCGATCTATTCGCGCCTCCTCCGCTATGGCGACGAACCTGCGGTGATGCTGGCGCTGATGGACATCACCGAGCGCAAGCGCGCCGAGATGCGGCTTGCCTTCATGGCGCATCACGACGGCCTGACCGGGCTGCCGAACCGCAACCTGCTGCGCCAGCGCCTCGACGAGACGCTCGCGCACACCCGCCGCACCGGCGAGAAGGTCGGCGTGCTGTTTCTCGGCCTCGACAATTTCAAGGCCATCAACGACACGCTCGGCCACGGCATCGGCGACAAGCTGCTGCGCGGCGTGGCGCGGCGGCTGCGCTCGACGTTGCGCGAGGAAGATTCAATCGCGCGGCTCAACTCCGACGAATTCGCCATCATTCAGACTGGCATCAGCCGGCCCGAGGATGTCGTGCTGCTGGCGCGCCGGCTGCTGGAGGCGATTGGCGAACCCTATCTGCTCGATGGCCACTCCATCGTGATCGGCGCCTCGATCGGCATTGCGATGGCGCCCGGCGACGGCGAGGATTCCGAACGGCTGCTGAAGAATGCGGACATGGCGCTGTCGCGCGCCAAGAACGATTCCCGCGGCACCTTCAGCTTCTTCGAATCCGGCATGGATGCCCGCGCGCAGACCCGCCGCAAGATCGAGATCGACCTGCGTGCCGCCATCCAGGGCGATCTGCTGCGGCCGTATTATCAGCCGCTGATCGATCTCAAGACCGGTCGCATCACCGGTGTCGAGGCGCTGGTGCGCTGGCCGCATCCGGAGCGCGGCATGATTTCGCCGGCGGAATTCATCCCGGTTGCCGAAGACACCGGCCTGATCAACGTGCTGGGCGCGCAGATCCTGCGCCGCGCCTGCATGGAGGCCGCGCAATGGCCCGATGCGGTCCGCGTCGCGGTCAACCTGTCGCCGCTTCAGTTCCGCGTCGGTAACTTGTTGTCGATCGTGATGGATGCACTGAAGCAATCCGGATTGCCGGCCAAGCGGCTTGAGCTGGAGATTACCGAGACGCTGCTTTTGGAAAAGAGCAGCCAGGTGCTGGCGACGCTGCACGCGTTGCGCGCCTTGGGCGTGCGGATTTCGATGGACGATTTCGGCACCGGCTATTCGTCGCTGAGCTATCTCAGAAGCTTCCCGTTCGACAAGATCAAGATCGACCAGTCCTTCGTGCGCGATCTCGGCGCCAACCGCGATGCGCAGGCGATCGTGCGCTCGATCATCAGCCTCGGCATGGGCCTCGGCGTCACCATCACGGCCGAAGGCGTCGAGACCGAAGACGAGCTGGCCTGCCTGCGCGCCGAAGGTTGCGACGAGGCGCAAGGCTTCCTGTTCAGCCGCGCGCGGCCGAATGCGGAGATCATCGAATTGCTGCGCGCGCAGAGCATCGTGCCCGACGTCGAGCGCGCGCAGGTGGCGTGAGCGGCGCTACTTCACGTACTGGCAGCCGCCGTCCTTCATCGGGCGGAACGCCTGGTTGCCCGGCACTTCGGCGAGCAGCTTGTAGTAATCCCACGGCGCCTTGGATTCTTCAGGCTTCTTGACCTCGAACAGGAACATGCTGTGTTCCATGCGGCCGTCCTCGCGCAGCACGCCGTTATCGGTAAAGGCGTCGCGCACCGGCGTTTCGCGCATCTTCGCCAGTACCGGCCTGGTGTCGCGCGTGCCGGCGGCTTTCACCGCGTTCAGGTAATGCAATGTCGCGCTGTAGGTCGCCGCCTGGTTCATGGTCGGCATCCGCTTGGTGCGCTCAAAATAGCGCTTGCCGAACGCGCGGGTGCGATCATTGAGATCCCAGTAATAGGCCTCGGTGATGATCAGCCCCTGCGCCATCTTCAGGCCGAGGCTGTGGATGTCGGAAATGAACATCACGATCCCCGCCAGATTCTGCCCGCCCGCGACGATGCCGAATTCCGCCGCCTGCTTGATGGTGTTGATGGTGTCCGCGCCGCCATTGGCGAGGCCGACGATCTTGGCCTTGGAGGATTGCGCCTGCAGCAGGAAGGACGAGAAGTCCGCGGTGTTGAGCGGCGCCCGCGCGCTGCCGACGATCTTGCCGCCCGCGGCGCGCACCACATCGCCGGTATCGCGCTCGATCGAATGGCCGAACAGATAGTCCGCGGTGATGAAGAACCAGCTGTCGCCGCCGGTCTTGACGATCGCCTTGCCGACCGTCTGGGCGTTGCCATAGGTGTCGTAGGTCCAGTGCGCGGTATAGGGCGAGCAGGACTTTCCGGTGATATCGGAACTGGCGGCGTCGGTAACGATCATGATCTTTTCGAACCGCTTCGACATCTCCATCGCGGCCAGCGCGGTCGCCGAGGTCGGCAGATCGATGATCATGTCGACGTTTTCGTTCTCGTACCATTTGCGCGCGATCGAGGCGGCGATGTCGGCCTTGTTGAGCGCGTCGGCGCTGACCATTTCGATCGGCTTGCCGAACATGCTGCCGCCGAACTCCTCGATCGCCAGCTTGGTAGCCTCGACATTGCCCTGGCCGCCGATGTCGGAATAGACCGAGGAGAAGTCGGCGAGAATGCCGATCTTGAGCGGCGCCGTGGATTGCTGCGCCAGCGCAGCGGTACCCAGCAATAGTGAAACAGCAAACGTCGTCGCCGCCAACGCGCGGTGCGAAATCATTCCGTCCTCCCTCTGTAGCTGCGCGCCGTTTTCGGCGTCGCTGATACAGCATGGTTCGGCGTGGTATCGCAGGCAAGCGGATTGGATGCTGCGGTGCGCTGGGGCGCGCGCTGTCGTTCGCTTCATCGAGGGTGCGAACAACCCGGCATGTCACGTCGCGGAAAATGGAGCGCCGGGAGGCGCCAGGGGTTTGCGAAACCCCTTGAAGCGGGCCTTGCGAGGGCCCGCTTGCACGTCAGCACCGCGGGGGTGCGAGCCCCGCGAAGGAGACGCGCGCGTTGCGACATCGGCGGGGTTGCGAAGCCCGCCGCGCGAACGCTGCGCCTCCCGGCGCTCCACCAGCACCGCCCCGAGGGACAATGCTGCGGCCTGTTCGCCGGCGCCGCGTCATGAGCACGGAGCGGGCGGACAGGCGGGAGCAAGGATGGCGGAATTTAGGATTAAAGTCAATATTGAGTTTTTGCGTAAACCACTAAGCGGCAAAGCTGCTACGGCGCCAGTATGTTAGGTAGTATCGATCAAGTGCAGGCGAAAAGCTTATTGCTTGGATGCCTGAGTCTAGGACGATTGATCGAGTAATCTGCATTGCAGACTGGAGAACGTGTGAATGTCAGATGCGATGACGGACACGATACTCTTTTGCCCTCAGCTATCCACCTTCAGCGCGGCAATGAACGCTTCCTGCGGGATTTCGACCTTGCCGAACTGCCGCATCTTCTTCTTGCCTTCCTTCTGCTTCTCCAGAAGCTTGCGCTTGCGGCTGATGTCGCCGCCGTAGCACTTGGCCGTCACGTCCTTGCGCATCGCGCGGACGGTTTCGCGGGCGATCACCTTGCCGCCGATCGCGGCCTGGATCGGGATCACGAACATATGCGGCGGGATCAGGTCCTTCATCTTCTCGACCATCGCGCGGCCGCGGCCTTCGGCGCGGTTGCGATGCACGAGCATCGACAGCGCATCGACCGGCTCGTTGTTGACGAGGATCTGCATCTTGACGAGGTCGGCGGCCTTGTAGTCGGTGACGTGATAGTCGAACGAGGCGTAGCCCTTCGAAATCGACTTGAGGCGATCGTAGAAGTCGAACACCACTTCGTTGAGCGGCAGGTTGTACTTCACCATCGCGCGGGCGCCGATATAGGTCAGCTCCTTCTGCGTGCCGCGGCGGTCCTGGCACAGCTTCAGCACAGAGCCGAGATATTCGTCGGGGGTGAGGATGGTCGCTTCGATCCACGGTTCATGGATCTCGGCGATCTTCACCACGTCCGGCATGTCGATCGGATTGTGGATCTCGATCTCGCTGCCGTCGGTGAGGTGCATCTTGTAGATCACGGAAGGTGCGGTCGCGATCAGGTTGAGGTCGAATTCGCGGGACAGACGCTCCTGGATGATCTCCAGATGCAGCAGGCCCAGGAATCCGCAGCGGAAGCCGAAGCCGAGCGCGGCCGAGGTTTCCATCTCGAACGAGAAGCTGGCGTCGTTGAGGCGCAGCTTGCCCATCGCAGCGCGCAGCGTTTCGAAGTCGTCGGCGTCGACCGGGAACAGGCCGCAGAACACCACGGGGACGGCGGGCTTGAAGCCGGCCAGCATCTCGGTGACCGGGCGCTTGTCGTCGGTGATGGTGTCGCCGACGCGGGTATCGGCAACTTCCTTGATGGCGGCGGTGATGAAACCGATTTCGCCGGGGCCGAGCTCGTCCACGGCCGTCATCTTCGGGGTAAAGAAACCGACGCGCTCCAGATCATAGGCGGCGTTGGTGCCCATCATGCGGACGCGCATGCCCTTCTTCATCACGCCGTCGACAACGCGAACCAGAACGACCACGCCGAGATAGACGTCATACCATGAGTCGACCAGCAGCGCCTTGAGCGGTGCGTCGCGGTCGCCCTTCGGCGGCGGCAGCCGGGTGACGATGGCTTCCAGCACCAGATCGATGCCGATGCCGGTCTTGGCGGAGATCATCACCGCGTCGGAGGCGTCGATGCCGATCACGTCCTCGATCTGCTGGCGAACCTGTTCGGGCTCAGCGGCGGGCAGATCGACCTTGTTGAGCACCGGCACGATCTCGTGGCCGGCGTCGAGCGCATGATAGACGTTGGCGAGGGTCTGCGCCTCGACGCCCTGCGAGGCGTCGACCACCAGCAGCGAGCCTTCGCAGGCCGCCAGCGAGCGCGAGACTTCATAGGCGAAGTCGACGTGGCCGGGCGTGTCCATCAGGTTGAAGATGTACTCCTTGCCGTCCTTGGCGAGGTAGTTCAGGCGCACCGTCTGCGCCTTGATGGTAATGCCGCGCTCGCGTTCGATGTCCATCGAGTCGAGCACCTGCTCCTTCATCTCGCGCGCCTGCAATCCCCCGGTCTGCTGGATCAGACGGTCGGCGAGGGTCGACTTGCCATGATCGATATGGGCGACGATGGAGAAGTTGCGGATGTTCGAAATCGGGACAGTTGTCATGCGCGCGGGATAGCATTCGCGCCCCCTTGCGGCAACCTTATTGCGCCTTTTTGCCGGGCCGGAACGCCGTTTGGCTCACGGCATCCTGATTCCCCTTCGCGGTGAAACGCGCTAGGCAGGGCTCATGAAAAAAGTCGTCCAAAAAGCCGCTGAAAGCGCCGTTGCCCCTGTCGCCGGGAAGCCGCGCCGCCGTGCGTTCGGCCGCCGCGGCGCCGCCCGGCTGGTCGCCTGGGCGCAGGATGAGCGCCTCAGCACACTGCTGGTCGCCGGGTTCGTGCTGGCGCATGGCGTGCTGTGGACCGCGATCCTGACCCAGTTGAAGGCCGCGCAGGACGTTCATTTCGACGTCGCCGAGGGCTATGCCTGGGGGCAGAAGTTCCTGTTCGGCTATGGCAAGCACCCGCCTCTGTCGGGCTGGATCGCCGGCGCCTGGTTCAACGTGTTTCCGGCGACGGACTGGTCGACCTACGGGCTGGCGATGGCCACGGTCTGCGTGGGCATGATGATCTGTTGGGCGGTCGCGCTCAAGGTGGTCGACCGCCGCCGCGCCTTCCTTGTGGTCGTGATGCTGGCGCTCTATCCGATCTTCAATTTCAAGGGCTTCAAATACAATCCCGACCTGCTGCAGCTGGTGACGCTGCCGCTGGTCGTGCTGGCCTATCTCAACGCCTTCGACAAACGCTCGTTGCGCTCCGGCGTGTGGCTCGGCGCGGCGGGCGCGCTGGCGCTGATGACGAAATACTGGGTGATGACGATGATCGGCGCGGTCGGTCTGGCCGCCCTGATCCATCCGGCGCGGATGCTGTTCCTGCGCTCACCGGCGCCGTGGGCGGCGCTCGTGACGATGGCAGCCTTGATGCTGCCGCATCTGGTCTGGCTGCGCGAGGTGCACTTCGCGCCGTTCCTCTATGCCGGGGATTCCTACGCGATCTTGACCCGTGCGCAGAGCCTGCAACTGGCGCAGGGCTATATCACCCACAATCTGGCGCTGCTGGCGCTGCCGCTGGCGCTGGCCGCTCTGGCGCTGGCGTGGAGCCCGCGCCACTTGCTCCTGCCGTTGCAAAATCCGCGGGCGTTCTTCACCGACCCGTGGTCGATGCGCGACAATCCCGGCGTCCGGCGCGATCAGGCGCTGAACATCTGGCTGATCCAGCTGATCGTCGCGGTCGGGCCGCCGATCGGCGCCGTTGTATTCGGCATCTACATCAAGACCGATTGGGGCATCTCGCTGTTCTTCCTGGTGCCGCTGGCGGTGGTCGCCGTTCCGTCGCTGCGGGTGCCGGGCGCGGCCTTGGTGCGGCTCGCGGCGACCTGGCTGGTCCTGACCCTGCTGACGCTCGCATTGTCGCCGCAGATCGCGATTGCGACGCTGCCGCGCAACGCCGAGGGCCGCTTCACCCACATCTCGTATTCGCAACTGGCGCGCCAGCTGACCGACATCTGGCATGAGCGCTTCCATTCGCAGTGGAAGGTGGTCGCCGGCTACACGGACGTCGGCGAGCCGATGACCTTCTACAGTCCCGACCATCCGATGCCGCTGACGCCGAACGAGCCGTGGCCGTCCGGCCTGACCTCGCTGGAGGAGGCCAGGCGCGAGGGCTTCATCGGCGTCTGCGAAGTCGGTGACTGGAAGCAGGCTGTGTGCGATGCTTGGATGAAGGACAACGCTGCCAATGGCGAGCACATCGTCGTCACCACGCGGCGGTTCTTCAAGGGCCAGGCGAGTGCCGCGACGGCGTGGAACGTGGTGATCGTGCCGCCGGGGAGGTAGAAAGGCGCTACTCTTCGCCGAACTTGTTGCCGACCAGTTCGGCAATGGCGTCGAGGGCGGCTTGCGCTTCAGGGCCCTTGGCGGAAACCATGATGGTGGTGCCGGGGCCGGCGGAGAGCATCATCAGGCCCATGATCGAGGTGCCGCCGACCGATTCGCCGTTGCGGGTCACGGTGACCTCGGCGTTGAAGCGCTCGACCATCTGCACGAATTTGGCGGATGCCCGTGCATGCAGGCCGCGCTTGTTGAGGATCGGGATTTCGCGCGACACGGCGCCGGCCGGCGACGTCGCATCGGAGGCAGCAGAGCCGCCGTTCGGACTTGCCTGGTCGGCCCCGTCACTCATTTTCCAGCGAGCACGCGGCTGGCGATGGTGACGTATTTGCGCCCGGCTTCCTGGGCGGCGGCGATCGCTTCCGGCAGCGGCATGTCGGCGCGCACCTTGGCGAGCTTGACCAGCATCGGAAGGTTGATACCGGCCAGCACTTCGACCTTCGGTCGGCTCATGCAGGAGATCGCCAGGTTCGACGGCGTGCCGCCGAACATGTCGGTAAGAATAGCGACGCCGGCGCCGCTATCGACGCGGGCGACCGCCTCGATAATGTCGCTTCGACATAAATCGGAATCGTCTTCGGCGCCGATTGTGACGGCTTCAATTTGCTTCTGCGGACCCATTACGTGCTCGAGCGCTGCCTTGAACTCGTCGGCAAGGCGCCCGTGGGTCACAAGTACTAGACCAATCATAGGAAACTCCTCGTGGGTGCTGCTTGGTGCACCGCACGAAAGGGCCACTTTGACCATCCAGAGCCCTCTTGCAAGGGGGCTCTTCGCGTTTCTCCCTTAAAATGCGATCTAAATGGGGAGCCGGCGCGGGTCTATTCGGTGGCGATAGTGGGGCTAATATGGTTACCAATTCCCTTCGGACAATCGTCTGGCGAGTGTTGGGATGTCGCACCTTCGGTAGTGGTCAAGGCCGCCAGCACCAGCGGCAGTGCCGGAAACCCCGCGCCAACCGGGATTCGCGGCAGTTCCACGCCGTCGATGACGGTGCGCAGCGCCCGGGGTTCCGGTAGCCGGGCGGCGTCGGGAGCCGCCAGATCCACCACCAGCCCGACGATGGCGGAGGCCGCATGGTCGAGGCGGCGGATGCCGAGGCCGCGGACCTCGATCAGGCCGGCGAGCTCCTGGGCCGGGCGAACCCACAGCCGGCCATCCCGGGCTGCCAGGCGAACGCGGTCGTCGCCCACCAGCATGGCGGCGTCGATCGGCCCGGCCTGTCCGGCCCAGATCAGCTCGAGCACCAGGCGCGACTTGCCGGCGCCAGAGGGGCCGCGGATCAGCACCGCGCGGTCGCCGACCAGCACGGCGGAGGCATGGACTGTCTTGTCGGCGACGCTCATGTCGCCGGCAGCCGGACCACGAAGCGGGCGCCGTTGACAGGGATTTCGCCCTCGTCATTGACCGGGCCAAGCCGGTTCTCTGCCCATATCTTGCCGCGGTGCGCTTCGACGATCTGCTGGGAGATCGACAGGCCAAGCCCCGAATTCTGCCCGAAACCCTGATGCGGCCGGTCGGTGTAAAATCGCTCGAAGATCCGCTCCAGGGCGTCCGGTTCGATGCCCGGGCCGTCATCATCGACCAGAATCTCGATGTCGGTCTTCAGTCGCCGGCAGAGGATTCGCACCTTGCTGCCGGGCGTCGAGAAGGATTGCGCGTTGGTGACGAGGTTGGTGATCACCTGGAACAGCCGCGAATCATGGCCGGGCACCGAGAAGCTGTCGGAGAATGCCCCCTCGAAGCGGATATCGACGCCGACGTCGTGACCGAGCTTGGTCTCGTTGGCGACGCCGGTCAGCGTCGTCAGCAGCCGGCGCATGTCCACCGGGGCGACGTCGTTGCGCTGCAATTCGGCGTCGAGCCGGCTGGCATCGGAGATGTCGGAGATCAGCCGGTCGAGCCGCCTCACGTCGTGCTCGATCACAGCCAGCAGCCGGCCGCGGCTGTTCTCGTTCTTTGCCAGCGGCAGCGTCTCCACCGCGGAGCGCAGCGAGGTCAGCGGGTTCTTCAATTCGTGCGACACGTCGGCGGCGAAGGTCTCGATCGCCTCGATGCGGTTGTACAGCGCGTCGGTCATGTCGCGCAGCGCGCCGGACAGATGGCCGATTTCATCGCGGCGGCTGGTGAAGTCGGGGATCTCGACGCGGGTGCGGATGCGCCGACGAACCCGCTCGGCGCTGTCGGCGAGGCGCCTGACAGGGCCGGCGATGGTCGAGGCCAGAAGCAGCGACAGCACGATCATCACCACGGCGGCGACCGCGAACACTTTCAGGATCGCGAGGCGTTCGGCAGTGACCATCTGGTCGATGTCGTCGCCCTGCGTCGACAGCATCAGGGAGCCGTGCACGGCGCGGAAACGCTGCACGGGGACGGCGACCGAGACGATCACCTCGCCGCGCTCGTTGATGCGCACCATGCTGCTTTTTAGACCATCGAGCGATTGCGCGACTTCCTGGTAGCCGTTGCCGTTTTCCGGGCCGAGTTCGCGGTACAGCGGCAGGTCGCCGCGGTTCAGCCAGGTGCGGACGGCAATCGCCGCCTTCTCGGCAAAGCCCGGCTTGTCGGTGGAGGGCGGCGGCAATTCGAAGCGCAGCACGTCGCCGCGGCCATACAGGCTGCGGCTGTCGAGGATCAGTACGCCGTCGCGGTCGTAGATGCGGGCGCGCGTCTTGGTCGGCGAGATAAGTCGTCGGAGCACCGGGGCGACGCGCTCCGGATTGATCGGGAAATCCAGCCCGGCCATTTCGTCCGGCGCGCCATAGGTCTCGCCGGGCTTGAGGTCGAGCAGCCGGTCGGGATCGATGGTGATGGTGTTGGTCTCGACCGTCGCCGAGGCCGCGATGGCGCCGGCGATGATCTCGGCCTGCACCAGCAGGCTCTGGGCGCGGGCGTCGATCAGGCCGGCGCGGAACTGCGACAGATAGAGAATGCTGGTGACGAGCGCGACCAGACCGAGCAGGTTCAGCGAGACGATGCGCCGGGTCAGGCTGGAGAAGGTCAGCGCGACGAAGTACTGCCGCAGGCTGCGCAGCCAGTTCAGCGGCCGTTGCCAGCCGCGGGTTTCGTTGACGATGTCGGAGTCCGTCTGCGACGGCGAATTGCCGCCGACATCCGGGCTTCCATCAGGCTGCGTTCGATCCAGCAATGCACGGACCCGGTTGGTGTTGGTGTTGGCGATACGGCGCACGGCGCGCGCCCGTCGGCGCAGTCTACGCCAAGCCGGCGGGGCCGTCAGGCCCCAACCGCTGCCGCGTCCCGATCCGATCAGGTTTCCTTGAATCGATAGCCGACGCCGTACAGCGTCTCGATCATCTCGAAGTCGTCGTCGACCACCTTGAACTTCTTGCGCAGTCGCTTGATGTGGCTGTCGATGGTGCGGTCATCGACATAGACTTGATCGTCGTAGGCGGCGTCCATCAAGGCGTTGCGGCTCTTGACCACGCCGGGACGGGTGGCGAGCGCCTGCAGGATCAGGAATTCGGTGACGGTGAGCGTCACCGGCTCGTTTTTCCAGGTGCAGGTATGGCGTTCCGGGTCCATCCGCAGCAGGCCGCGGTCGAGCGCCTTGGCGTCGGTCTCCTTCGGCGGAGCGGTGGGGTCCTTCGGCGCAGCGCGGCGCAATACGGCCTTGACGCGCTCGACCAGCAGGCGCTGCGAGAACGGTTTGCGGATGAAATCGTCGGCGCCCATCTTCAGGCCGAACAATTCGTCGATCTCCTCGTCCTTCGAGGTCAGGAAGATCACCGGCAGGTCGGACTTCTGGCGCAGGCGGCGCAGCGTCTCCATGCCGTCCATGCGCGGCATCTTGATGTCGAGGATCGCCAGATCCGGCGGGCTGGTGCGGAAGCCATCCAGCGCCGACGCGCCATCCGTGTAGGTCATGATCCGGTAGCCCTCGGCCTCCAGCGCGATCGACACAGAAGTAAGAATGTTGCGGTCGTCATCGACCAGAGCGATTGTGGGCATGAGCCTGCTTTCCGAAGCGGGAGTGGCGGAGGCGAACATTCGACCATCCGCCGTACGAGGTGGCCTTAAGAGCACAGTCAACGAGCAATGCAAGCTGGGCTGAAATGTGGCCGAGTTCCATGAACGTGTGAACGGGGCATCGGTTCCATATTTATACTCATCCGATGGGCCGAGAAAAAGGCCAGTTCCTGTAATGAAACTCTGGATTTAGCCGATGCAGCCGATACCCGCTTTCGATCCCGCCGCGCTTGCCCGGTCGCTGTTGCGGCGTAGCCGGCAGGGCGCCCTGGCGACCCTGATGCCACCAAAAGGTGATCCGTACTGTTCGCTGGTCAATCTGGCGAGCGCGCCCGATGGCGCGCCGGTGCTGCTGATTTCCCGCCTGGCGCTGCATACCCGCAACATCCTCGCCGATCCCCGGGTGTCGCTGATGCTGGATGAGCGGGCCGCCGGCGATCCCCTCGAAGGCGCCCGGATCATGCTGGCCGGGACCGCCGAACAGGCCGGCGAAGTCGATGCCGCTTCGTTGCGGCAGCGTTATCTTGCAGTGCACCCGTCGGCCGGGATGTTCGTCGACTTCAAGGATTTCGCGTTCTTCCGGATAGAGCCCACGGCGGCGCATCTGGTCGCCGGCTTCGGCCGGATCAATGATCTTGCGCCGGCGCAATTCCTCACGGATCTCTCCGGCACCGAGGCGATGCTGGAGGCGGAGCAGGGGGCCGTGGCCCATATGAATGCCGACCACCGCGACGCGCTCAGCCTCTATGCAACCAGGCTGCTCGGAGCCGCGCCGGGCGAGTGGTGCTGCACCGGCTGCGATCCCGACGGGCTCGATCTGCAGGCCGGTACGACCGTGCTGCGGCTCGACTTTCCGCGGCGGATCGTCACCCCCGGGGCCTTGCGTGCTGCACTGCGGGAACTCGCGGAACAAGCGCGGGCGCTCAACAATTGAGCGGGGTCAAGATGGTAGCAGGATAACCAGGCATCATAATCTTGGCTTGTCGATCGCGGGCGGTGGCACTATTAGGTCGCCGGAACGTGGCCAGACGGGCTATATAACAGTCTACCGCGGCTGCTGTGCGCATGGCGACAAGCGCACAGGTGGTGACCGCGGACTCAAGGAGGAATTCTTCGTGAAAGAGACGGGCGTACGCAACGCGGCTTTCGGTGCCGACAAATTCGGACTGACCAACCTCACGGCACTCAACTGGAATTTCGGCGCGCCGCAACTATACGAGCACGCGCTGCGCGTCGGCGAGGCCGAATTGTCCGCCGATGGCGCGCTGTGCGCTGACACCGGCGACTTCACCGGCCGCAGCCCGAAGGACAAGTACACTGTCCGCGATGCCTCCACCGAGAACATGTGGTGGGAAGGCAACCAGTCGATCACGCCGGAGCAGTTTGAAGCGCTCTATGTGGACTTCAAGAAGCACGCCGAAGGCATGACCCTGTTCGCGCAGGACCTCTATGGTGGCGCCGACCCGTCGTTCCAGATCAAGACCCGCGTGTTCACCGAGCTGGCCTGGCACTCGCTGTTCATCCGCACGCTGCTGATCCGACCGGAAGCCGCTGATCTGGCCGGCTTCGTGCCCGAACTCACCATCATCGACCTGCCGAGCTTCCGCGCCGATCCGAAACGTCACGGCGTGCGCTCCGAGAACGTCGTGGCCATCGATTTCGCCCGCAAGATCGTCCTGATCGGCGGGTCTTATTATGCCGGCGAGATGAAGAAGAGCGTGTTCACCACGCTGAACTATTATCTGCCCGCCAAGTGCGTGATGCCGATGCATTGCTCCGCCAATGTCGGCCCCGACGGCGACAGCGCAATCTTCTTCGGCCTGTCCGGCACCGGCAAGACCACGCTCTCGGCCGACCCCAGGCGCACGCTGCTCGGCGACGACGAACACGGCTGGGGCAAGGATGGCATCTTCAATTTCGAAGGCGGCTGCTACGCCAAGTGCATTCATCTGTCGCAGGAAGCCGAGCCCGAGATCTATGCGGCGAGCAAGCGGTTCGGCGCGGTGCTGGAGAATGTGATTCTCGATACCAACACCCGCGTGCCGGATTTCAACGATGGCTCGAAGACCGAGAATACCCGTTCGGCCTATCCGCTCGACTTCATCCCGAACGCCTCGCGCACCGGCCGCGCGCCGCAGCCGAAGAACGTGGTGATGCTCGCAGCCGATGCCTTCGGCGTGATGCCGCCGATCGCCAAGCTGACCCCGGCGCAGGCGATGTATCACTTCCTGTCCGGCTACACCGCCAAGGTCGCCGGAACCGAGCGCGGCCTCGGCAACGATCCCGTGCCGGAATTCTCGACCTGCTTCGGTTCGCCGTTCCTGCCGCTCGATCCTTCCGTCTATGGCAATATGCTGCGCGACCTGATCGCCAAGCACAATGTCGATTGCTGGCTGGTCAACACCGGCTGGACCGGCGGCAAGTATGGCGTGGGTTCGCGGATGCCGATCAAGGTGACGCGCGCGCTGCTCACCGCCGCGCTCGATGGCTCCTTGCGATCAGTCGAATTCCGCACCGACAAGTATTTCGGCTTCGCGGTGCCGACGGCATTGCCCGGCGTGCCCTCGGAGATCCTCGATCCCGTCAACACCTGGACAGACAAGGTAGAGTTCGACGCCACCGCGCGCCGGCTGGTCGGCATGTTCCAGAAGAACTTTACCAAGTTTGAAGCGCAGGTCGACGCCGACGTCCGTGCCGCAGCGCCGGACGTGAAGCTCGCGGCGGAGTAGGGGACGCTGCAGTTCTGAGATTGAAAAGGGCGGCCGCAAGGTCGCCCTTTTTGTTGGTGCAGAGCTCGCCGTGCTGCCGAAAATAGGACCTATGCGCCGGTGTGTACTGGGTCGCCCGGTCAAGCCGGGCGATGACAGCGAGTGTGGGGCCGCGGCATGCGCGGCAGGCAATACGACGAGCTGCGGATGTGTAGTTCGCGCGCTTTCCCGGGAAAAACTATCATCGCCCGGCTTGACCGGGCGACCCAGTAAACTCAGAATTCGAAGATGCGCGAGCATCACTACTACGTCTACATCCTCGCCATCCGGATCGGCGGCACGCTGTATGTTGGAGTGACCAACGATCTCATTCGTCGCGTCCACGAGCACAAGACGAAAACGGCGGACGGATTCACGAAGAAGCATGACGTCGAACGACTGGTTTACTTTGAATTTTACGATCACGTCGGACATGCGATCCATCGTGAAAAGCGCCTGAAGACATGGCCCCGGGCATGGAAGATCGCGCTGATCGAGAAGGACAATCCCAACCGGGATGATCTGTATCCGGTGATTGCGGCATTGTGAGATTGCAATTCGCCGAGGCCAGCGTGTACCGGGGCGCCCGGTCAAGCCGGGCGATGACAGTCTTTTCCGGGTGAGCGGGCAAAATCAAACTTCGGCTTTGCCTTGCACCCCTCCGCCGTCCGAATCTGCTAGCACTGGGCCATGACCAGCGCTGAATCGTCCGACACGCCCCTTGCCCTGAAGCCCCGCGCCACCTGGCGCGAGAGCATGGCGGTGTATCTGCAGCCGCGCGTCCTGATCGTGCTGCTGCTCGGTTTTTCGTCCGGCCTGCCGCTGGCGCTGTCGGGGTCCACGCTGCTGGTGTGGATGCGCGAATCCGGCGTGGATCTCGGCACCATCGGGTTGTTCGCGCTGGTCGGCACGCCCTACACGCTGAAGTTCCTCTGGGCGCCGCTGGTCGATGCCCTGCATGTGCCGCTGTTCACCCGCCGCTTCGGCCGTCGCCGCGGCTGGCTGGTGTTCTCGCAATTGCTGCTGATCGCAGCGATCCTGTTGCTGGCGCTGACCGATCCCGCCAGATCGCCGCTGTTCGTGGCGCTCGGCGCGCTGCTGGTGGCGGCGATGTCGTCAACGCAGGACATTGTGGTCGATGCCTTCCGCGTCGAGAGCCTGCCGGAGAGCGAGCAGGCCGCCGGCATGGCCTCGTATGTCGCCGCGTACCGCATCGGCATGCTGGTCTCGACCGTCGGCGCGCTGTATTTCGTCACCGGCTTCGAAGAGCTTGGCTATGCGCGGCCGGCCGCCTGGGCGGCCGGCTATATCGTGATGGCGGCGCTGGTCGGCATCGGCATCGTCACGACATTGCTGGCGACCGAACCGGAAAAGTCCGTCGCGGCCGCCGCCGAGCATGCGGCGCATCCGGAAAATCCGCTCAAGCGCGTCGCCAAGACGGCCTATGGCGCCTTTGCCGAATTCCTGACCCGCGATGCCGCGGTCGTGATCCTGGTCTTCGTGGTGTTCTATAAATTCTGCGACGCGTTCGCCGGCATCATGACGGCGCCGTTCGTCATTGATCTCGGTTTCACCCGCACCGACTATGCCAACATCGTCAAAGGCGCCGGCCTCGCCGCGACCTTGATCGGCGGCTTCGCCGGCGGCGCGCTCGCCAGGGCCTATCCGCTCGCCACCGTGCTGTGGGTCGGCGCGATCCTTCAAATGGCCTCCAACCTGATGTTCTCCTGGCAGGCGATGGTCGGACTGAACCATTGGGCGCTGATCGTCACCATCGTGGTCGAGAACTTCACCGGCGCCATCGGCACCGTGATCTTCGTGGCTTACCTTTCGGCGCTCTGCAAAAATCCGCTGCACACCGCGACGCAGTTCGCGCTGCTGACGGCGCTGGCAGCGGTCGGCCGCACCTATCTGTCGGCCGGTGCCGGCTATCTGGCGGCGGCAACCGGTTGGCCGTTGTTCTTCGCGCTCAGCGCGCTGACCGCGCTGCCCGGCCTTGTTCTGCTGGCCTGGCTGCAACGCCGCGGGCATTTCGCCACGCTGGTCTCCAAAATCTAAGCCGCGGAAATCAGAACAACGTGCGCTGCCGGATCGCCGCCGACAGCGTGCCCTCGTCGAGATAATCCAATTCGCCGCCGACCGGCACGCCATGCGCCAGCCGCGTCACCTTGACGTCGGCGCTGTGCAGCAGGTCGGTGATGTAGTGCGCGGTGGTCTGGCCATCGACCGTGGCATTGAGCGCCAGAATGACTTCCGTCACGTTGGCCGCATGGGCGCGCGAGATCAGACCGTCGATCGCCAGATCCTGCGGGCCGACGCCGTCGAGCGGCGACAGCGTGCCGCCGAGCACATGGTAGGGTGCGTTAATGGCGTGGGCGCGCTCCAATGCCCAGAGGTCCGCCACGTCGGCCACCACCACCAGCACCGACATGTCGCGGCGCGGATCGGTGCAGACCGTGCATGGGTTCTGCGTATCGATATTGCCGCAGGTCTTGCAGACCTCGATTTTCTCCAGCGCGATCTGCAAGGCGGACGTCAGCGGCGCCATCACCTGCTCGCGCTTCTTGATCAGATACAGCGCGGCGCGCCGCGCCGAGCGCGGACCGAGGCCGGGCAGCCGCGCCAGCAGTTGAATGAGGCGCTCGATTTCGGGGCCGGCGATAGCTTTAGCCATGGGTGCTTGCGGTTGCTTCCCTCGCCCCGCGCTTGCGGGGAGAGGGTGGCGCCGAACGAAGTGAGGCGCCGGGTGAGGGGCAGAACGGAATTAAGCGGTGCGGGAGATAGCCCCTCACCCGCCTCGCCGCCCAACGGCGGCTCGGCACCCTCTCCCCGTAAACGGAGAGAGGGCAGAAAAAATCAAAACAGCTTCATGCCGGGCGGCAGCGGCAGGCCGCCGGTCAGCGCCTGCATCTTGTCCTGCAGCAGTGCATCAGCCTTGCGCCGCGCGTCGGCATGCGCCGCAATCAGAAGATCCTCCAGGATCTCCTTCTCGCCCGGCACCAGCAGCGAGTCGTCGAGCTTGACGCCGCGCAGCTCGCCCTTGGCGGACAGTTTCACGGTCACCATGCCGCCGCCGGCGGTACCGTCGACCTCGATCTGGTCAAGCTCGGCTTGCAGCGCGTCCATCTTGGACTTCAACTGCGTCGCCTGTTTCATCATTCCGAGAAAATCAGTCATGTTGGTCTCCGGCGAATGTCAAAAATCGTCGTTGTCGTCGGGCCGCGCCCCGCCCCCATAGGCGGATTCGTCATCGACCGGCGGCGGCTCGTCCGGCAGCACGTCGCCCTCCTCGCCGATGCTGGCCTGGCCTTCGCTCGGCATCAGGGCGGCGGGCGGTCGCACCTCGACGATCTTGGCGCCGGGAAAGCGCATCAGCACCGCCTGCACCAGCGGGTCGGCGGTCACTTCCTGTTCATAAGCCGCCTTTCGGACGTTGGACTGCGAACGCACCGTCGGCGCGCCGGCCTCGGCCGACACGATCACCATCCAGCGCTTGCCGGTCCATAGCGACAGTTTGCGCGACAGATCGTTGACCAGCGCGCGTTGCGCGCTCGGCTCCAGCGAAATCTCCAGCCGGCCCTCCTCGAACCGCACCAGCCGTACGTCGCGCTCCAGCGCCATCTTTACGGAGATGTCGCGCTTTTCGGCCGCGAGCGCGATCAGTTCGGGAAACGATCCGACCGATATCGTCGGCTCACCGGCCGCAACCGGCGCCACGGATGCTTGCGGCTCGGTCTCCGGCGCGCGCATCGCGTTGCCGCCACTGCCGCGCGGCGCATCGAAACGTGGGGCAGCCGATGCTGTTGAAGTTGGAGCCGCCTGACTGCCGCCATTGCTGGGCGCGCGCGGCACCGAGATCGAACCACCGTCCGACAGCGTGCGGATTACTTCGTCGGGCGTCGGCAGGTCGGCCACATAGGCAATGCGCACCAGCACCATCTCGGCGGCCGCGACCGGACGGCTGGCGTTCTGGACCTCGGCCAAGCCCTTGAGCAGCATCTGCCAGGTCCGCGACAGCACCCGCATCGACAGCTTGGCGGCAAACTCCCGGCCCCGGCCGCGCTCGGATTCGCTCAGCGACACGTCGTCGGCAACCGACGGCACGATCTTCACCCTTGTGACGAAATGGGTGAACTCGGCGAGTTCGTTCAGCACCACCGAAGGATCGGCACCGGAATCATATTGATCGCGCAACTCGT
>NZ_JAQGJT010000106.1 GCF_028290495.1 Tardiphaga sp. | reverse complement strand
AGCGCTTGATCAGCGAGCCTTCCTCGTAGACGAGGGTCGGGGCCTGCGACTTCAGCGTCATGTCGCGCACGGTTTCCCACATGCGGATCAGGTATTCGAAGTCGCGCTTGATTTCCGGCTTGGTGCGGGATGCGCCTGCGGTGCGCAGGATGATCCCCATTCCTTCCGGCACATCGAGGTCGGACACGACTTCCTTGAGACGGGAGCGATCCTGCGCCGAGGTGATCTTGCGGCTGATGCCGCCGCCGCGTGCGGTGTTCGGCATCAGGACCGCGTAACGGCCGGCCAGCGACAGATAGGTGGTGAGAGCCGCACCCTTGTTGCCGCGTTCTTCCTTGACGACCTGCACCAGCATCACCTGGCGGCGCTTGATGACTTCCTGGATCTTGTACTGGCGGCGCGGGCGGAAGGCGCGTTCCGGAACTTCTTCCAGCACGTCGTCGCCGCCGACGGATTCAACCTGATCCTCTTCGGCTTCCTCGCCGTCTTCCTCTTCCTCGTCGTCTTGCTCGTCAGCTTCGACGGTCGCGTGATCGTCGTGATGCACGACGTCATCGGCATGGGCGAGATTTTGCGCGGCGGCATAGGCCGCGTCGTGGTGATCGTCATGGGCGTGATCGTCATGGGCGTGGTCGTCATGACCGTGGTCGTGGCCATGATCTTCCGCTGCTGCGGCGGCAACCGGTTCGGCAACGGCTTCGGGGCCTGCGCTTTCGGCGACCGGCTGGACTTCGGAAGCAGGGGTCTCGGCAACAACGGTTTCGGCCGCGGGCGTCTCGGCAACCGGAATCTCGGCGGCAGGCGTCTCGGCGACGGCAGCAGCAGGGGTCTCGTGGTCGTGGTCGCCGACGGCGTGAGCGACTACCGCGGGCTCGCCTTCGGCATGCTCACCTTCCGGGTGAACATGGGCGTGCTCGTGCGCGTGGTCATGACCATCGTGGTCGTGATGATCATCGGCGCCGTGGTGCCCGTCTTCATGGGCATGGATGTGCTCGCCGGCCGGCGCCTCGAACGCCGGATCGCGCGGCTGTTCGGTCTGCGACGGATCAACGGCGACGACGTCGCTCTGCACGCGCTCGCCGCCGCTGCGGCGGCGGGAGTTGCGGTGACGCGGACGCTTGCTGCCGCGGCTGGAACGGTTGTCGGTCTCTTCTTCGGCTTCGCGGTGCGCGCGCTCGTCAGCCTCGATCAGCGCCTGACGGTCAGCGACCGGGATCTGGTAGTAATCGGGGTGGATTTCGCTGAAGGCTAGGAAGCCGTGGCGGTTGCCGCCGTATTCAATGAAGGCGGCCTGCAGCGACGGCTCAACGCGGGTGACCTTGGCGAGGTAGATGTTACCGCGAAGCTGCTTGCGCTGCGCAGTCTCGAAATCAAATTCCTCGACGCGATTGCCGCGGACCACAACGACCCGGGTCTCTTCCGGGTGGGTAGCGTCGATCAACATTTTGTTTGGCATTTGGGGGCTCATGGCGGCGGAGGGCGCGCGTGGCGGCAAGCGCATATGGCGCAGCCGGGTGACGCAACGGTCCACCTGATTCGGGGGTGAAAGGAAGGCCGAAACGCAACCCGGGGCGCCGTGCCGATCGCGAACCCAGTGCGGGGCGACGCGCGAAGCTTTGGCTTCGCATCGGCGCAGGTCCCGCATGGGTCTCGGTCGGCATCACAGTCTGGCGCATCAAGCGTCGGCCCGTCTGAACATCTCGGCGGCAATGGCGCCGCCTTTATTGCTGGCGTCCGGCGCGGCGCCGAAGCGCTCACCGGCTCTCGCCTATCCCGCCTTGTGATGGCGGGGATAATCGATCGTGACGCGTCTAAAGCCGTCCCTGAACAAGATGACGGGGAACGGACACCGCTCGGGCTAGAACCGCCCCTCTGATCAGCCGCGCGCTGCGCTGGCTGGTGAAGGGAGATCGGAAAAACGCATGTTCCGCCAAGGGGTACCCGGTGGAACCGGCGCTGCACCGGGAGGCTGAAACGACACAATCGGGAGTTAAACCGTCAGCCCCTCGGTCATACGTGGAATGGCGCTCTCATGCAAGGGAAGCGTCACAGTGCTGCAACACTGCCGACTAATCGGTGGCACGCCCTTAAGGTTCGGTTAACCCTGCGGTTCTATTGCGTTAAGTGGGGCTGTCACGGAGGTATTGGATTCGTTGTCGGGCCGCGCAAACCATCTCATTCGTCTATGCACGGTGCTCGCAGGAGCCGCCGCGATCATGTGTGGGTGGCCGGCTGCCGGCCTGGCCCAGACCGAGTCGGCGGCTGCCGAGGCGGCCAGCCCATTCCCGGTCGCTTCGGACGTGCGGATCGCCGGCGACGAGAAGCAGACCCGCTTCATTCTCGACCTCGACAAGAAGGTCACGCTGCGCGCTTTCGCGCTGGCCGATCCGTACCGCGTGGTCGTTGATATCCCCCAGGTCAGCTTCCAGCTCGATTCCGGCAGCGGAACCGTCGCTCGCGGGCTGATCAAGGCGTTCCGCTACGGGCTGGTGATGCCCGGCGGCTCGCGGATCGTGTTCGACCTTGCCGGACCCGCCAAAATCAAGAACGCCTATGCGCTCGATCCCGCCAACGGCCAGCCGGCCCGGCTGGTGCTTGAGCTGGAGGCGGTTGACCGTACCGCCTTCGTGCAGGCGCTGGCGGTCGAAAGCCGTCCCGACCTGCGGCCGGCAATCGGGGTGGCCGGCGCGCCCCCCGCGGCCGTCGCCAGCGCGGTACCTGCCGACGATTCCCGGCCGGTCGTGGTGCTGGATCCCGGTCATGGCGGCATCGACAACGGTACCCAGTCATCCGGCGAGAGCGAAAAAGGCCTGGTGCTCAGCTTCGGTCTGGCGCTGCGCGACCGGCTGGAGAAGAGCGGTAAATACCGCGTCGTGATGACGCGCAGCGACGACACCTTCATTCCACTTGGTGACCGCGTGAAGATCGCACGCAGCCAGTCGGCCGCTTTGTTTGTCTCCATCCACGCCGACGCACTGCCGCGCGGCGAAGGTGAGGCGCATGGCGCCACCGTCTATACGCTGTCGGACAAGGCCTCTGATGCCGAGGCGGAGCGGCTGGCGGATTCGGAAAACAAGGCGGACGCCATCGGCGGCGTCAATCTCACCGAGGAACCGACCGATGTCGCCGACATCCTGATCGAGCTGACGCAGCGGGAGACCCGCACCTTCTCGAACCGCTTTGCGCGACTGGTCGCGGCCGAGATGAAGTCGACCGCGCGGATGCACAAGCATCCCCTGAAATCGGCTGGCTTCCGGGTGCTGAAGGCGCCCGATGTGCCGTCGGTGCTGATTGAACTCGGCTATGTCTCCAACAAGGAAGACCTGCAGCAGTTGCTGTCGGAAAACTGGCGTTCCCGGACGGTTGGCGCGGTGGCGCAGGCCATCGATGGTTTTTTTACCAAGCGGCTGGTGTCGGCGGTTCCGGAAACCCGGCCGGGAAACTGAGAAGACACGGCTTTGCGCAATGAAAGCCCTAGTTTCGACACAGCCGCAGCTTTATAAAATTTCGGTGTGGCCGCTAGAATCGGTCAAATCCCGCTTTGCTGACGGTCTGATGACCGAACAGGCCCGAGAGGCGGGAAGTCGCGCCGGTAGACGCCGCGCTATATCAGGCTGCGGCACGTTGATGGAAACGGATCTTCGATAATGCGTCTGCTGGTGCGGTTTTTGGGTTTCCTGTTCGCTGCCGGGACCGTGCTGTTCCTGGTTGGCGTCGCCGCCGCGGCCGGCATGATCTGGCATTACTCCAAGGATCTGCCGGATTACTCGCAGTTGCAGGACTATGAGCCGCCGGTGATGACCCGCGTGCATGCCGCCGATGGCGCGCTGCTCGGCGAATACTCCCGGGAACGCCGGCTGTATCTGCCGATCCAGGCGGTGCCGAAGCTGGTGATCAACGCCTTCCTCGCCGCCGAAGACAAGAATTTCTACGAGCACGGTGGCATCGATTACACCGGCATGGCGCGTGCCATGGTGCTGTATGCGCAGAACTTCGGCTCCAACAAGCGGCCGCAGGGCGCCTCGACCATCACGCAGCAGGTCGCCAAGAACTTCCTGCTGACCAACGAAGTGTCTTTCACCCGCAAGATCCGGGAAGCCTTGCTGGCGATGCGGCTCGAGCGGGCCTATTCGAAGGACAAGATCCTCGAATTGTACCTCAACGAAATCTATCTCGGCCTCGGCGCCTACGGCATTGCCGCGGCCTCATTGGTCTATTTCGACAAGTCGGTGAACGAGCTGACCGTGTCAGAAGCCGCCTATCTCGCGGCCTTGCCGAAGGCGCCGTCGTCGCTGCATCCGGTGAAGAACCGCGACCGCGCCGTCGAGAGACGTAACTATGTGATCGACCGGCTGCTGGAAAACGGCTGGATCAAGACGGCTGACGCCGAGAAGGCGCGCAAGGACGTGCTGTCCGTCACCAGCCGCACCAATGCCGCGCACATCTTCGCTGGCGAATATTTCGCCGAGGAAGTGCGCCGCGACATCTTCGAGCGCTACGGCGAGAAGAAGCTTTATGAAGGCGGCCTGTCGGTCCGCACCACGTTGGATCCCAAGCTGCAGATCATGGCGCGCAAGACCATGGTCAACGGCCTGATCAATTTCGACGAGGCGCATGGCTGGCGCGGCGCGGCTAACAAGATCGACATTTCAGGCGACTGGGGCGTCAAGCTTGCCGAGGTCAAGGCGCTGCAGGACATCGCGCCGTGGAAGCTCGCGGTCGTGCTCGACGTCAGCGACCAGTCGGCGCGGATCGGCTTCCAGCCCGGTCGCGAACTCGGCGGGGCCGTGCTCAAGGACCGTCAGACCGGCAACCTGACGCTCGACGGCGTGAAGTGGGCGAAGCCAACCACCGGGCCGATCAAGGGACGTACGCCGACCGCGGTGTCGCAGGTGCTCACCCCCGGCGACATCATCTATGTCGATCCACTGCTGACCAAGGAAGGCACTGTCATCGAGGGACAGTTCCGGCTGCGTCAGTATCCGGAAGTGTCCGGCGCGATGGTGGCGATGGATCCCTTGACCGGTCGCGTGCTGGCGATGGTCGGCGGCTTCTCGTTCGACCAGAGCCAGTTCAACCGCGCCACGCAGGCCTATCGCCAGCCCGGCTCGTCGTTCAAGCCGCTGGTCTATTCGGCGGCGATGGACAACGGCTACACGCCGTCGACCGTGGTGGTCGATGCGCCGCTGGAGATCGACCAAGGGCAGGGCGCCGGCGTCTGGCGTCCGGAGAACTATTCCACCGGCAAATATTACGGCCCGACCACGCTGCGCAACGCGCTGATGCGCTCGCTCAACACCGTGACGGTGCGCCTCGCGCAGGACATAGGCATGCCGCTGATCGGCGAATACGCCAAGCGGTTCGGCGTCTATGACGAACTGCCGAATTATCTGTCCTACGCACTCGGCGCCGGCGAAACCACAGTGATGCGCATGGTCACGGCCTATTCGATGTTCGCCAATGGCGGCAAGCGGGTGAAGTCGACGCTGATCGACCGCATCCAGGACCGCTACGGGCACACTATCTTCAAGCATGACCAGCGCGAATGCCGCGGCTGCGACGCACCGGAAGGCTGGAAGAACCAGGCCGAGCCGCAGTTGATCGATCGCCGCGAGCAGGTGCTCGATGCGATGACCGCCTACCAGATCACCTCGATGATGGAAGGTGTGGTCCAGGCCGGCACCGCCACCGTGATGCGCGACGTCGGCAAGCCGATCGCCGGCAAGACCGGAACTACCAACGACGCCAAGGATGCCTGGTTCATGGGCTTTTCGCCGGACGTCGTGATCGGTCTCTATATCGGCTACGACAAGCCGCGCAGCCTGGGCGCCAAGGCGACCGGCGGCGGTCTCGCGGCACCGATCGCGCGTGACTTCATGAAGCTGGCGCTGGCCGACAAGCCCGCCGTGCCGTTCCGCGTTCCGGCCGGCATCAAGCTGATCCGCGTCGACGCCAAGAGCGGCATGCGCGCCGGTCCGGGCGACAGCGGCCGCACGATTCTCGAAGCCTTCAAGCCGGGCACCGCGCCGCCGGACAACTACTCGGTGATCGGCGTCGCCGATGCCGACGGCCGCTCCCTGTCGGTATCGCCGGACGCCGACCGCACGATCCTGCGTTCGGGCACGGGCGGCCTGTATTGAGTCATCACGGCGATTGCGCTTTGCCGCAGTCGCCGCTACATCCCGCCTCAAGACTTGCCGACACGTGATTTGCCATCGCGGCCCCCGAAGCCGCAGATCAGAGTTTTCATGCGCCCAGAATTCGAACGCCTCGTTGAAGAGATCAAGCAGTCAGTCGGGCTGCTGAGGAGGCATCTTTGACGTCGATGCAGCCACGGCACGCCTCGCAGAGCTGAACACGCTCGCTGAAGACTCCAATCTCTGGAACGATCCCCAGAAAGCCCAGAAACTGATGCAGGAGCGGACCTCGCTGGAGGATTCGCTCAGCGGCATCGGCCGAGTCATGCGCGAGCTCGACGACAACGTCGAGATGATCGAACTCGGCGAGGCCGAGGGCGATGACGGCGTCGTGGTCGAGGCCGAGAACGCGCTGAAGGCGCTGAAGAAGGAAGTCGCGCGCCGCGAGCTGGAAGCGCTGCTGTCCGGCGAAGCCGACCGCTTCGATTCCTATCTCGAAGTACACGCCGGCGCCGGCGGCACCGAAAGCCAGGACTGGGCTTCGATGCTGCTGCGCATGTATACGCGCTGGGCGGAGAAGCACGGCTTCAAGGTCGAATATCTCGAAGAGACCGCCGGCGAAGAAGCCGGCATCAAATCCGCGACGATCCAGATCTCCGGCCACAACGCCT
Source organism: Tardiphaga sp. (assembly GCF_028290495.1). Lineage (GTDB taxonomy): Bacteria > Pseudomonadota > Alphaproteobacteria > Rhizobiales > Xanthobacteraceae > Tardiphaga. The sequence continues at coordinate 757 of NZ_JAQGJT010000106.1, read as the reverse complement.
ATGGCTGGCTGAAGACCGAGGGCGGCGTACACCGGCTGGTGCGAATCTCGCCTTACGATTCCAACGCGCGGCGGCACACCTCGTTCTCGTCGGTGGCGATCTTCCCGGTGGTCGACAACACCATCAAGATCGACATCAACGAAAGCGACGTCCGCGTCGATACGATGCGATCCGGCGGCGCCGGTGGCCAGCACGTCAACAAGACCGAATCCGCGGTGCGGCTGACGCACATCCCGAGCGGCGTCGCGGTGGTCTGTCAGGCCGGCCGTTCGCAGCACAAGAACAAGGCTCAGGCCTGGGACATGCTGCGCGCCCGGCTGTACGAGATCGAGCTGAAGAAACGCGAGGCGCAGGCCGCCGCCGACCAGGCCGCCAAGACCGAGATCGGCTGGGGTCACCAGATCCGCTCCTACGTGTTGCAGCCCTACCAGATGGTCAAGGACCTGCGCACCGGCGTGCAGACCTCCGACACTTCCGGCGTGCTCGATGGCGACCTCGACGAGTTCATGGCCGCCACGCTGGCGCAGCGCGCCTTCGGCATCTCGCCGGGCGCGATCGAGGACATGGACTAAACGATGGCCCATGTCGCGTTCATCGGTTTGGGGCGCATGGGCCACGGGATGGCGGGCCGCTATCTCGACGCCGGCTTTACGCTCGCCGTGTGGAATCGCAGCAAGGCCAAGGCCGACGACCTGATCGCCCGCGGCGCCCGCTGGGCCGCTTCGCCGGCGGACGCCGCCGAGGGTGCCGACGCCAT
>NZ_JAQGJT010000083.1 GCF_028290495.1 Tardiphaga sp. | reverse complement strand
GCAAGTCGCGGCGGGTCAGGTCGATGCTGACGCCGTAGCCCCAGACGTGATCAAGCGCCTTGTCGGCCGAGATGTTGAAGCCGCCGCTTTTCAGCGCCACGATCAACTCGACTTCGTGCTGGAAATCCTCGGTCTGCTGCGGATAGGCGATAGTGGCGCCGTCCGGTGCGATCATGTCGGCGTGCTTGGCGAAGAAGAAGGGAGGGTTGCGCTCGTCGTTGCCGAGTTCGCGGATGTGCTCGAGATAGTTGCGGCCGACGCACCAGACCCGGCGGACCGGAAACTTCCTGTCGTCGCCCTGAACGGCGATAGCGGCCTGCGGCGGCGGATCAATCACGAAAGATGCGGTCATGGACGGCTCTCGGCTGGAGGGTGACGATGAAGGCATCAGCCGCGTCACGCGGCTGATGGAAGCGACAGTGACTTACGCCGACGCGTCGAGCGGAGCCAGTGGGCTGGCATCGCGGTGTTGCAGGCGGAAAAACGAGGCGTAGCGGCCGTTCTGCCGAAGCAGGTCGTCATGCCTGCCGCGCTCGACGATCTCGCCGCCCTCGACCACCAGGATGGCGTCGGCGTGCATGATGGTGTGCAGGCGGTGTGCGATCACGATTGTGGTGCGGTTCTGGCAGAGATGCTCGATGGCTTCCTGCACCGATTTTTCCGACTCCGAATCGAGCGCCGCGGTGGCCTCGTCGAGCAGGATGATCGGCGCGTTCTTGACCAGGGCGCGGGCAATGGCGACGCGCTGGCGCTGGCCGCCGGAGAGTTGCGCGCCGTGCTCGCCGACTGGCGTCTGATAGCCCAGCGGGAAGCCCATGATGAAATCATGCGCGCAGGCGGCCTTGGCCGCGGCGATGATTTCGTCTTCGGTGGCGCCGACCTTGCCGAACGCGATGTTGTCGAAGATCGAGCCGCGGAACAGATAGACGTCCTGCCCGACATAGGCGGTCTGCTGCCTGAGCGAGCGCCGCGATACGGCGGTGATCGACTGGCCGTCGATGGTGATGTCGCCCTCGTTGATGTCGTAGAGCCGCAGCAGCAGCGCCAGCACGGTGGACTTGCCGCCGCCGGAGGGGCCGACCAGCGCCGTGACGCGGCCGGGCTCGGCGACGAAGCTCATGTGGTTCAGCACGTTCTCGTTGGCGCGGTAGCGGAAGGAGACGTCGCGCAACTCGACGCGGGCCTCGTTCAGCTTTAGCGCCGGCTTGTCGTCGTCGTTCGGCTCGGAGGCCGGGCTGTCGACGATCTCCAGCAGCATCTGCGCGCCGATCAGGCTCGAATTCAGGTCGATGTTGAGCCGCGCCAGCCGCTTCGCCGGCTCATAGGCCAGCAGGAAGGCGGTCAGGAAGGAGAAGAACTGGCCGGGGGTCGCCCCCATCGCCACCACGCGGTAGCCGCCATACATCAGCGAGCCGGCGATTGCGAAGCCGCCCAGCGTTTCCATCAGCGGGCTGGAGCGGTTCGACACCTTCGCCATCTTGTTGGCGTTGCGCTCCACCGCGGTGATGCTGGCTTCCATGCGTTCCTGCATGGTCTGCTCAAGCGTGAACGCTTTCACGGTGCGGATGCCCTGCAGCGATTCCTGCATCGTCTCCATGATGTCGGCGGTGCCGGTGAACTGGGTGCGGGCGAGGCCCTTGATGCGGCGGACCAGCTTGCGCAGGATCAGCATGGCCGGCGGCGCGATCAGGAAGCCGAACAGCGCCATGTATGGATCCTGCATCAGCATCACCGTGACCAGAGCGATCAGCGACAGCAGGTCGCGACCGATCGCGTTGATCAGCAGGCTGAGCACCTGCGTCACCGAGGTGGCGCCGGCATTGAGGCGGGCGAGGAATTCCGAGGAGTGCCGCTCCGAGAAGAAGCCGATGCTCTCGGTCATCAGCTTGGCGAACAGCCGGCGCTGGTTGTTGGCGAGGATCGCATTGGAGATCTGCGACAGGATCACGGTATGGCCGTAGGTCGCAGCACCCTTCAGGATGAAGATCACCAGCGTGACACCGGACAGGATCGCGATACCGCGAACGTTCTTGTCGACATAGGCCTGGTTGATGACCTCGCCGAGCAGGTAGGCCGCGCCCGCCGTGGTGCCAGCCGATACCGCCATCAAGGCGAAGGCGAGCAGGTAGCGGCGCCAGTACGCGGTCGCCTGTTCCATGACCAGGCGGCGGATCAGGATCAGCGCGCCATACGGATCGTCAGTGATTTTACGAGAGATTTTGGCCATCCGCGTTCCAGCGACGGGCGCCGGGCAGGGATTTGCCGGGGCGCCGGAGCAGGCTTCGAAGCAGCCGTCTCATTGCCCGCTAAATCGAGGTTTTTCAAGCCGAAACCGGCCAGGGCGGTCCGGGACCGGCCCGCTTTCAGGCAGATTGCGCCAGCATTTCAACACCATGGCGCTCATGGGCGAGTTTCTCCTCCCACGCCAGCGCGTGCCGGGCGATGGTTTCGAGGTCGTCATAGAGCGGCGTCCAGTCCAGCGTGGCCCGGATCCGGCGGGTATCAGCGATCATGGTGACGATGTCGCCGTCGCGGCGCGGCGCGTACTGCACGGCAAAATTGCGCCCGGACGCCCGGCGCACGGCCTCGATCGATTCCAGCACCGAATAGCCGCGGCCATAGCCGCAATTCAGCGTGGTCGATGGGCCACCCTGGCGCAGGTAGTTCAGCGCCGCGCGATGCGCCTGGACGAGGTCGCTGACGTGAATGAAATCGCGGATGCAACTGCCGTCCGCCGTCGGGTAGTCGGTGCCGAACACGTCGACCTTGGTGCGCTGGCCGGTGGCGGCCTCGACCGCGATCTTCAGGAGATGCGTAGCGCCGACGGTGGCCAGGCCGGTGCGGCCAAGCGGATCGGCGCCGGCGACGTTGAAATAGCGCAGCACCACGAAGTCCATGTCATAGGCCGGCGCGATGTCGTGCAACATGATCTCGGTCATCAGCTTCGACGAGCCGTAGGGCGACAGCGGCCGGGTCGGCGCGTCTTCGGCCACCGGCGTGAAATCGGGATTGCCATAGACCGCAGCGGTCGAGGAGAAGATGAAGCGGCGGACGCCGGTCTTTACGGCGACGTTGAGCAGGTTGCGCGTCGCCATGGTGTTGTTGCGGTAGTAGGTAAGCGGATCGCGCATCGATTCCGGCACCACGACGGAACCTGCGAAGTGGATGATGGCGTCGATACCGTGCGCCGCAATGACGCCCTCGACGAGGTTCTCGTCCGCGATGTCGCCGATGAACAGCGGCACGCCTTCGGGCAGATATTGCGAGAAGCCAGTGGACAGGTTGTCGATCACGACCACGCTTTCGCCGGTTTCCACCAGCGCGTGAACCATGTGACTTCCGATGTAGCCGGCACCGCCGGTGACAAGAACGGTCATTGTACGCACTCACTCTTCCGTTTCGGCCGGAAGACTAGCCATTCCTGAGTGAAGAGTGGGTTTCGACGCCGGTGAACTGGCGGCTATGCTTAAGGATGGGTATAGCCAATGCGTCGAATTGGAGTGATGCGTGCCGATCCCGAATAAAATGGCCGACAGGCTGCAACTGATCGTCAGCAATCTGCATTGGCGCTATTCCGGCGTCACCGCGACCAACCGCATGGTGGCGCCGCATCTGGCCAAAATGATCCGCGCCGGCTGGCTCGGTTCCGATGCGCCGGACGGTATCGACAGGCTCGGTGTCGCCGATCTGCTGTCCCTGTGGCTGCGCCGCCAGCCGCTGATCTGGCACGCGCGGCGCAACAACGAGATGATCGCGGGTGTATTCCTGAAGGCGATGGGCTGGCCTTTCAGGCTGCTGTTCACCTCGGCCGCGCAGCGCCATCATAGCTGGATCACGCGCTGGCTGATCCGACGGATGGACGCGATCATCGCGACGTCTTCGATCTCTGCGTCCTACCTGAAGCGGGCTGCGACCGTGATCACGCACGGCGTTGATACCGATCGCTATGCGCCGCCGGCGGACCGCGCCGCGGCCTTTGCGGAAGCGGGATTGCCCGGCCGCTACGCGATCGGCTGTTTCGGCCGCGTTCGCGCGCAGAAGGGCACGGATCTTTTTGTGGAGGCGATGTGCGAGTTGCTGCCGCACTATCCGGACTTCACGGCGGTGATCGTCGGCGAGATCAAGCCGGATCAGGCCGGCTTTACCAACGCGTTGCGGCAGCGCATCGCGGCGGCGGGATTGCAGTCGCGCATCGTCATTCTCGGCGAGCTGGAGATCGCCGAGGTGCAGCGCTGGTATCAACGGCTGACGATCTACGCTTTCACCTCGCGCAACGAAGGCTTTGGCCTGACGCTGATCGAGGCGATGGCCGTCGGCGCGGCGCTGGTCGCGACGCGGGCAGGGGCTGCGGAGATCGTGGTGGAAGACGGCATCAGCGGCATACTGGCGCCGATCGATGATGCGGCGGCGCTGGCGCGGGCGGTGGAGCCGCTGATGCGAGATCCCGTCGCCGCAGCCGCAATGGGCGCGCGCGGACGGCAGCGCGTGCTGGACAAGTTCAGCGTCGAGGCGGAGGCGAAGGCGATCAACGAGGTCTACAAGACGTTGCTCTGACCCTGCAGAATATCCGCCACGAATGCATCGAGGTCGCCGCCGGCGAACAGAAAGGCCGGCAGGCCGGCCGCCGTGCCCGCCTCGATATCGCTGTCGCGGTCGCCGATGACGAAGCTGCCCTGGTGCTGCACGGGCCAGTGCTGCATCAGATCGAGAATCATGCCGGGGCTCGGCTTGCGCCAGTGGTGGTCTTCGAGATAGCCGGCGACCGATCCGTTGGGATGGTGCGGGCAGTAACGGATGTCGTCGATGCGAGCGCCTTGCGCCAGAAGTTCGGCGCGCATCCAGGCGAACAGGTCGCCTAGTTCGTCCTCGGTGAAGAAGCCGCGCGCGACGCCGGACTGGTTGGAAAACAGGAACACGTGATAGCCGGAATCGTTGAGCCGGCGGATCGCCTTCGCCGCATTCGGCATCCAGCGGATGCGCTCTTTCGTGCCCATGTAGCCATCGTCGTAATTGATGACGCCGTCGCGATCGAGAAAGGCGGCAGGCTTCGATGCGCCGGTCATTGCAGCCCCATTCCATCAGGAAAATCGGCCAGCACGCGGGCGGTGATGTCGGCGACGTCGGTGGCCGGGATGTCGCGCATGCAGGCGTGGTTGTTCATGGTGCAGACCGGGCGGTGGCACGGCTGGCACGGCACGAACGTGGTGGTCTGGATCGTCGCGGCCAGCGGGTTCAGCGGTCCCCACAGAAGCGGCGAGGTCGGCCCGAAAATGCCGATGGTCGGCGTGCCCAGCGCTGCCGCAATGTGCATCAGGCCGGAATCATTGGTGACGGCGACGCCCGCCGCGGCCATCGCCACCACGCCGTTGCGCAGGTCGGTGCCGGTGAGGTCGCGCACTTTCGGCCCGCCCGCCGCAGTGATCTCGTCGGCCAGGCCCTTCTCGCCGGGGCCGCCGATCACCCAGACGTCGAGCCCGCGCTCGACCAGCAGCCGGGCGGCATCCGCATAATAGCTCCAGCGCTTCGAGGGGCCGACCGAGCCCGGGCCAAGCGCAACCGCAGCGCCCGTTCCCAGTCCATTGGCCTGCCGCCAGCGGCTGATCTCGTCGGCGGGGACGCGCATCTGCGGCACCGGCCATTCCGGCGGCAGAGGCGTGCCGTCGGGCAGCGCCAGCGCGCATTTCTTGTCGATCATCCGCGGCAGCTTCTTCTCGCCCCAGCGCCACTGGTTGATCAGTCCAAAGCGGACCTCGCCGACGAAGCCGACGCGCTCGGGAATGCCCGCCAGCGCCGGCGCCAGCGCCGATTTCCAGGTCCGCGGCATCACCAGCACGGTGCCGTAATCCTCCGCACGCAGTTTTGCGGCCAGTTCCCATTGTTTGGCCAGCGCCAGCCGGCGGCGCGGCAGGTCCCAGAGCACGCCCTTGCGGACGCCGGGCATGTAATCGACCAGCGAGACGACCTGCTTGTTGACTAGGATATCGACCGGCCGGTTCGGCCAGCGCTCTTTCAGGACCCGCACAACCGTATGGCCGCGGACGAAATCGCCGATCCACATATAGGGAATGATCAGGATCGGACGGGTGTCGTCCGGGTCCACGCTCACGCCTTGATACTGTGAATTAAGATTCATCTCAGGACACGTTTGACTATGGGCAATTGATGCCAAGTCGGTAGCTTTTCCGCCCCGACAGGACAAGCCACTTGGGAACGCTTCCGAAATGCCGTTGGGATTGCCTGGCATTTGTCCCCTTGGGTCTTTACCCCGTGGCACGGTCCAAGTTGCCTGCGGGCCGCTACTGGGGCAAAGGTGGCGGCGCATAACAGACACGGGGATTTCATGCTGCTGGTAACCGGAGGAGCCGGTTTTATCGGATCGAACGTCGTGGCCGCGCTCAATGACGCCGGCCGCGCGGACGTCGCCGTATGTGATTTTCTGGGCCATGACGGAAAATGGCGCAACCTCGCTAAGCGGCAGCTCGCCGACGTGGTGCCGCCGGCCGAATTGATGGCCTGGCTGGCCGGCCGCAAGCTCGACGCGGTGATCCATCTCGGCGCGATCTCGGAGACCACCGCCACCGACGGCGACCTGGTGATCGAGACCAATTTTCGCCTGTCGATGCGGCTGCTGGACTGGTGCACCGCCAACGCCGTGCCGTTCATCTACGCGTCCTCGGCCTCGACCTATGGCGACGGTGCACAGGGTTTTCGTGACGAACAGAGCGTGGAGGCGCTGAAGGCGCTGCGGCCGATGAATCTATACGGCTGGAGCAAGCACCTGTTCGACATGGCGATCGCCGGGCGCGTCGCGAAGGGCGAGAAGCTGCCGCCGCAATGGGCCGGGCTGAAATTCTTCAACGTGTTCGGGCCGAACGAGTACCACAAGGGCTCGATGATGTCGGTGCTGACGCGGCGCTTCGACGACATCAAGGCCGGCCGCGGCATCCAGCTGTTCAAGTCGCACCGCGAGGGCATCGCGGACGGCGACCAGCGCCGCGATTTCATCTATGTCGACGACGTCGTGCGCGTGATGATGTGGCTTTTGGCGTCGCCACAGGTCAGCGGCATCTTCAATGTCGGCACCGGCGAGGCGCGCAGCTTCAAGGACCTGATGCTATCCGCCTATGCCGCGCTCGGCACCGCGCCCGAGATCACCTATATCGACATGCCCGAGCAGATCCGCGGCAGCTATCAGTATTTCACGCAAAGCGAAGGCGACCGGCTGCGCGGTGCCGGCTATAATGGTGGCTTCACGTCGCTGGAAGAATCCGTCGGCACTTACGTGAAGGGCTTCCTGGACCAGCCCGATCGTTTCCGTTGAGCGCGCAACAGGTAACAGTTTGATGTTCGATTTCGACACCCTGTCGCATGCGATCGCCGGCCAGACGGTTTTGTGCGTTGGCGATCTCATGCTCGACGAATTCGTCTACGGCGAGGTCTCGCGGATTTCACCGGAGGCGCCAGCGCCTGTGATTGCCGTGCAGCGCAGCGAGATCAACATCGGTGGCGCCGGCAATGTCGCGCGCAATATCGCCGCCCTCGGCGCCTCCTGCATCTTCGTCGGTCTGATCGGTGACGACGAAGCCGGCCGGATGCTCACCGACAGGCTGGCGCAGGAGGACCGCATCGAGGCGCTGCTGATCGTCGATGCCTCGCGGCCGACGACGCGAAAAGTCCGCTTCGTCTCCGAACATTTCTCCACGCACATGCTGCGCGCGGATTGGGAGATGGCCTCGCCGGCCGCCGCCGCCATCGAGCAAAGACTGATCGACACCATCCTGCCGCAGATTGTGCGCGCCGATATCGTGTTGCTGTCGGATTACGCCAAGGGCGTACTGACGGCGCGGGTGTTGCGCAATGTGATCGACGCCGCCAGGAAGCTCGGCAAGCGCGTCATCGTCGACCCCAAGAGCGCAAACTTTGCGATCTACCGCGGCGCCACCTTGCTGACGCCGAACCGCAAGGAATTTTCCGAAGCCACCCGCAGCCGCGCGGACACCGATGCCGGCGTCGCCACCGCGGCGCAGGAGGCGATGATCCTGGCCGACTGCGAAGCCATGCTGATCACGCGCAGCGAGCACGGCATGACGCTGGTGCCGCGCGATGGCACGGCGATCCATGTCCCGGCGTTGCCGGTCAGGGTGCGCGACGTCTCGGGCGCTGGCGATACCGTGGCGGCGATGCTCGCGGTCGCGATGGCGGCCGGCGCGGACTGGGAGACGACGTTGCGCGCGGCAACCGCGGCTGCGGCCGTGGCGGTCGGCAAGAAGGGCACCGCCGTGGTGACGCCTTCGGAATGGCGTCGCAAGATTCTCCCGCATGCGTTTCTCGCGGCCGAGGAGAAGATCGTCGCCGCCGGTGAGCTCGATGCGCAGCTTGCGGAGTGGCGGTCGCAGCAATTGCGCGTCGGCTTCACCAATGGCTGCTTCGACATTCTGCATCCCGGCCACGTCAAGGTGCTGACCGCGGCGCGTGCCACCTGCGACAGGTTGATCGTTGGCCTCAACAGCGACGCCTCGGTGAAGCGGCTGAAGGGCCCCGAGCGCCCGGTGCAGGACGAACGCGCTCGCGCCGAAGTGCTGGCGGCGCTGGAGGCCGTCGATATGGTCGTGATCTTCGAAGACGACACGCCGCTGAAGCTGATTACGCAGATTGCGCCGGCCACGCTGGTCAAGGGCGGCGACTATACGCGCGAGCAGGTGGTCGGCCACGAGGTCGTCACCGCCAATGGCGGCGAGGTCATTCTGGTCGATATTCTCAAGGGCTTCAGCACGACCTCGCTGGTCGAGCGTGCCCGCGGAGGCACGCGATGAACGGCTTCCATCTCTCACCAAGGCCGACGCGCTGATGTCCCGTATCTTCAACTTCACCTGGCGCAACTGGATCATCGCGCTGCACGATGCGCTGGTCACCGCGCTGGCCGTGCTGCTCTCCTTCGTGCTGCGCTTCGACGGCGAGAACCTGTGGGACAGGTTGCCGCTGCTGCTGACCATCCTGCCGTACTTCGTGCTGTTCAGCTTCTTCGTCTGCTACATGTTCAACCTGACGACGACGAAATGGCGCTTCATCTCGCTGCCGGATCTGTTGAACATCCTGCGCGCGGCGAGCGTGCTGTCGGTGGCCCTGCTGGTGCTCGACTACATTTTCCTCGCGCCCAACGTTTACGGCACGTTCTTTCTCGGCAAGACCACGATCGTCATCTACTGGTTCATCGAGGTCGCCTTCCTCAGCGGGGCGCGGCTGGCCTATCGCTATTTCCGCTATACCCGCACCCGCAACCACGCGAGGTCCGTTAACGCCGCGCCGACGCTGCTGATCGGCCGCGCCGCCGACGTCGAAGTGTTTTTGCGCGGCATCGAGTCCGGCGCGGTGAAGCGGCTGTGGCCGGTCGGCATCCTGTCGCCGTCGGTGTCGGATCGCGGCCAGACGCTGCGCGGCGTGCCGGTGCTGGGCAGCATCGACGACCTGCCGAATGTGGTCGAGGACTTCAGCAATCGCGGCCGGCCGATCGAGCGCCTGGTGATGACGCCATCGGCGTTCGAGGCCGAGGCGCAGCCGGAATCGGTCTTGATGCGGGCGCGCAAACTCGGTCTGATCGTCAGCCGGCTGCCGTCGCTGGAAGAGAGCCGCGACACGCCGCAACTGGCGCCGGTGGCGGTCGAGGACCTCCTGCTACGGCCGAGCGTCAAGATCGACTATGCCCGGCTGGAGAACTTCGTGCGCGGCAAGGCGATCGTGGTCACCGGCGGCGGCGGCTCGATCGGTTTTGAAATGTGCGACCGCGTCATCACCTTCGGCGCGGCGCGGCTCCTGATCATCGAGAATTCCGAACCGGCGCTGCATGCCGCCACCGAAAAACTCGCAGCCAAGGTCACCCATGCGGTGATCGAAGGCCGCATTGCCGACGTCCGCGACCGCGAGCGCATCCACCAGTTGATGATCGCGTTCAAGCCGGACGCCGTGTTCCATGCCGCGGCGCTGAAGCACGTGCCGATCCTCGAGCGCGACTGGGCCGAGGGCGTCAAGACCAACATTTTCGGCTCGGTCAATGTCGCGGACGCCGCATTGGCGTCGGGCGCCGAAGCGATGGTGATGATCTCGACCGACAAGGCCATCGAGCCGGTGTCGATGCTGGGCCTGACCAAGCGCTTTGCCGAAATGTACTGTCAGGCGCTCGACGGCGATGCCTCCAGCGGCAGCGCCGCCAAGTCGCCGATGCGGCTGATCTCGGTGCGGTTCGGCAATGTGCTGGCCTCGAACGGCTCGGTGGTGCCGAAGTTCAAGGCGCAGATCGAGGCCGGCGGCCCGGTGACGGTGACGCATCCCGATATGGTGCGCTACTTCATGACCATCCGCGAAGCCTGCGACCTCGTGGTCACCGCCGCGACGCACGCGATGAACGCGCAACATTCGGACGCCTCGGTCTACGTGCTCAGCATGGGCCAGCCGGTGAAGATCGTCGATCTCGCGGACCGCATGATCCGGCTGTCCGGCCTGCAACCCGGTTACGATATCGACATCGTGTTCACCGGCGTGCGGCCGGGCGAACGGCTCAACGAGATCCTGTTCGCCACCCATGAGCCGACCAGCGAAATCGGCATCGCCGGCATCATGGCGGCGCGTCCGAACGAATTGCCGCTCGACACGCTGAAGACCTGGCTGGCGACTTTGCGCACCGCAATCGACGCCGACCAGCACGAGGCCGCCGTGGCGATCCTCAAGGACGCCGTGCCGGAATATCACGCCAACGGGAAGTAGGCTTTCACCTCTCTCTGCTTGCGGGAGAGGGAAGGTCGGTCGCCTCAGGCGCGCCGCGTCGAGAACGCGCGCAGCACCACGGCCACGGCCGCCGCGCCGAGCGCCAGCAGGATCAGGCTGGCTGTGGTGGACGGGAAGTAGATTGACGCTCCCGCCAGCGCGGCGAGGCCGATGTTCAGCACGAACACGCTGCGCACCACCTCGATCACGGTGAAGCCGTTGTCGGTCGCGCGCTGGTAGAAATGCGAGCGGTGCGCCAGCCACACCGCCTCGCGCCTGGCCGCCCGCCGCGTCAGCGTCAGCGTGGCGTCGGCGAGGTAATACAGCGGCAGCAGGATCGCCGCGGCGAGGTGGCCGGCAAACGCCAGTTCGACGAAGCACCAGGCCAGCAGCAACCCGATCGGCAGGCTGCCGACATCGCCCAGGAAGATTTTGGCGACCGGCCGGTTGAACGGCGCAAAGCCAAGCATCGCGCCGCCCAGCGCCGCGGCCACCAGCGCGGCCACGGGCGACAGCGCGCCGGACAGGCCGAACAGCGCCAGCGCCGAGGTGACCGGGATCACCTCGGCGGCGGTGATCCAGTCCAGCCCGTCCATGAAATTGACCAGGTTGACGAACCAGAGGCCTGCGATCAGCAGCACCGCGCGCTCCAGCCACAGCGGGCAGGCAGGCACGATCTGGAGATTCCCGGGAAGCGCGAACAGCACCGCGCCGACGGCGGCAGCCTGCAGCACCAGCCGCGGCGTGACCGGAATCGGTCGGATATCGTCGATCGCGCCGATCGCGGCCATCATGACGGTGGCGGCGAACAGCACGGTGAGGGACGGCAACGCCGCGGGCAAAGTGATGCCAATCGCGATGCCGGCAACGACCAGGGCCGCGGCGATCACGGCTATGCCGCCGCCTTGCGGCGTCGGGATCTTGTGCGAGGACCGCGCATTCGGCCGCGCCAGCGCATAGCGCAGCAACAGCGGGCGGATCGCGACCAGGATGGCTGCGGACAGCGCGGCCGCCGCGACCACGGCGCCAGCAAGCGCGATCATTTCAAACGATGACATTCGGATGATACACAGGCGAAAGAACGGGATTCGGTCGGAACCGGGCGGACGGCCGCTGTTCTATCGCGTTTTGCTGATATAGCCACCGTCCGGCTGCCGCAGAGCTGTCGCAATGCCAACACCTCCGCCGGCTACCTCTTGCGGTGTCGGCGATCGCGGCTAGAAAGATGGGGATCACCACGTCTTGTCGCGCCGTTAGCCTCACGAACGCACTTTCCCGGGAGAACAGATGTCGGAGCAATCCATCCTCGTTACCGGCGCCGCGGGCTTCATCGGCTTCCACGTCGCCCGCCAGTTGCTGGCGGAGGGCCATCGCATCGTCGGGCTCGACAGCCTCAACGATTACTACGATCCGGCGCTGAAGCTGGCGCGGCTCAAGCTGCTGCAGGAGCATCCGGAGTTTGAATTCGTTAAGGCCAATCTCGCCGACCGTCCGGCGATGGCCGCATTGTTCGCGAAGCACCGGTTTCCGGTGGTGATCCATCTCGCGGCGCAGGCCGGCGTGCGCTATTCGATCGAGCAGCCGCATGCCTATGCCGATGCCAATCTGGAAGGCTTCCTCAACGTGCTGGAAGGCTGCCGGCACAACGCCTGCAAGCACCTGATCTACGCGGCGTCATCGTCGGTCTACGGCGCCAACAAGAAGAAGCCGTTCTCGGTCGCCGACCGCGTCGACAACCCGATCAGCCTCTATGCCGCGACCAAGAAGGCCATCGAGCTGATGGCGCATTCCTACAGCCATTTGTACCGGCTGCCGACCACGGGGCTGCGCTTCTTCACGGTGTATGGCCCGTGGGGCCGGCCGGACATGGCGATCTATCTGTTCACCAAGGCGATCCTCGATGGCGCGCCGATCAAGCTGTTCAATCACGGCAACATGCGCCGTGACTTTACCTATGTGGATGACGTTGCCAGCGTGATCGGCCGGCTGATCGGGCATGTCCCCCAGGGGAGCGCGGACGCGGCGCCCGCGAAAATCTACAATGTAGGTAACCACAGTCCGGAAGACCTTTTGCATGTCGTCACGGTTCTTGAGAAGGAACTGGGGCGCGAGGCCGTCAAGACCATGCTGCCGATGCAGCCGGGCGACGTGCCGGAGACATTTGCCGATGTCGAGGACCTGATGCGCGACGTGGGCTTCAAGCCCGATACCTCGATCGAGGACGGCATCCGGCATTTCGTGGCGTGGTATCGCGGCCATTACGGCGTCTGACGGGGATCGACAGGTTCATGAACAAGCGCATCATTCCGTTGATCATGTGCGGCGGCGCGGGAACGCGGCTGTGGCCGTCCTCGCGCGAGGGCCGGCCGAAGCAGTTCCTGCCGTTGTTCGGGCCGCGCTCGACGTTCCAGGACACCATGCTGCGGGTGTCGGACAAGGACCTGTTCGAGCGGCCGATCGTCATCACCAGCGCCGCCTATCGCTTCATGGTGCGCGAACAGCTGGCCGATATCGGGCTAGAGGCCGACGTGCTGCTGGAGCCGATGCGGCGCGATTCCGGCCCGGCGATTGCTGCAGGCGCCGCCTTCGCGCAGACCCGCGACAGCGAGGCCGTGGTGCTGGCGCTGGCCGCCGACCACGTCGTCAAGGACACGGCGGCCTTTGTCGCCGCGTGCCGGCAGGGATTGCTGGTGGCGGACGAGGGACACATCGTGACCTTCGGCGTCAAGCCGGAGCGGCCGGCAACGGAATACGGCTACATCAGCCCCGGCGAGGTGATCGCCGGCGAGGTGCACGCCGTCGCCAAATTCGTCGAGAAGCCGGACCAGGCAAAGGCCACCGGCTACATCGCCGCTGGCTATCTCTGGAACAGCGGCAACTTCATGTTCCGCGCCGCGATGCTGCTTGCGGAATACGCCCGCGTCGATGCCGATAGCGTGCAGACCATTACCGGGGCGGTTGCCAAAGCCGGGCGCGATCTCGGCTTCGTCACGCTGGATGAGGAAGCGTTTGGCCAGGCGCGCTCGATCTCGATCGATTACGCGGTGATGGAAAAGACCAGGCATGCCGCCGTCGTGCCGGTCGCCTGCGGCTGGTCCGATGTCGGCTCCTGGCTGGCGGTGTGGGAACTGTCCGACAAGGACGCGCAAGGCAACGCCGCGCAGGGCACCGCGGTGTTCGAGGATTCGCGCAATTGCAACGTCGCCACCGACGGCGTCGTGGTGGCGCTGGAAGGCGTCGACGACCTCGTGGTGGTGGCAACGCAGGATGCAGTGCTGGTGTCGCGCCAGAAGGACGCCAACGGGTTGAAGCGGCTGGTGGCGAAGCTGAAGGTCACCGCGCCCAAGGTCACCGAGGATCACCTCAAGGTGCACCGGCCCTGGGGCTCGATCCAGGAGCTGGAAGACGGCGAGCGCTACCAAGTCAAGCGCCTCGTCGTGCGCGCCGGCGAGCGGCTGTCGCTGCAGATGCACCACCACCGTTCCGAACACTGGATCGTGGTGCGCGGCACGGCCAAGGTGACGCTCAACGACGCCGAGAAGATCGTCCACGAAAACGAGTCCATCTACATCCCGCTCGGCGCCACGCACCGGCTGGAAAACCCTGGCAAGATCCAGCTCGAACTGATCGAGGTGCAGACCGGCAGCTATCTCGGCGAGGACGACATCGTGAGGATCGAGGATGACTACAAGCGGGGGTAAGCGGGGCGAGCTTCAGAAAAGCCTTATAACAGCGACGGCGATGCGAAGTCAGCCATCCCGAAATCCAAAGATCACCTGATTTCGGTATTCCAACTGTATCGGCCCCGGTCGGCCCGTTTGGCGCGGCCGTGGACCCCATTTCGCGCTTTATTATACTACCGCGCCCGATAAGGTGGCGAACGGCCTGTGGGGGCCATTGGTCGATCCCGGGGGCGGGCATGTTGTTTTCGACGTTAAATCGGACGCCGATGCGCGGTGACGTTGCCGTATCTGGCAATGTCTATTTCCCGCGATGGGGGCAGTTCTCGCGGCAGCCCGATGGCTATGCGGCGCCGGCCGATGCCGTGTTCGTGGCGGCGATGCTGGGCGGGCTGGTGCTGTATCTGGCGCTCGCGACGGTGGTGGCGGCTTGCGGCATGGCCTGCCACGCGCTGGGGCGATCCCTTCATGCGCTCGGCCGCAGCGATGTGGATGCCGTTTCGCTTCGCCGCACCGCGGTGTGAGCGATCCAGCCGGAGGCCTCCGATGTGGCCGGAAATCCGTCTCCCGCCCGCCAAAACACCCTGTAATTCTTTGAATCAAAACGTGTTTGGATGGATTCCGCGCGGCATCGCCACTTTTGTGGCAGCATGCTAGGAGAACCCGTGCGCTGGGGATGGCGCTTTTGTTCGGGGTTTGATTGATGGTTTCCAAGGTAGCGGCCAAGATTGGCGACAAGATTTCCGGCAACGGTTCCGCGGGCATGGGCCCGGACCGCGTGCTACGCGTGGGCGTCGTTGGCGCCGGCGTGATGGGCACCAACCACGGCCGTGTGATGGCCGGGCTGCCGGGTATCGAGCTAATCGGCATCGTTGACCCCCTACCTGAGCACCGTGCCCGCGCAGACAAGATGATCGGCTGCGCGACCTTTACGGATCTGGAGCAGTTAATTTCGGCCGGCGTCGATGCCGTCACCATTGCTGCGCCCACTCATCTGCATCATCAGGTCGCGCTGGCCTGCATCTCCCGCGGCATCCATGTGCTGGTCGAGAAGCCGATCGCGTCTTCCGTGGCGGAAGGCCGCGAGATCGTCGAAGCGGCGCGCGCTGCCGGCGTGACGCTGATGGTCGGCCATGTCGAGCGCTTCAATCCGGCGGTGGCCGCGGTCAAGCAGGCCATCAAGGGCGAGGATATCCTGTCGATCGCGATCACCCGCGTCGGCCCGTTTCCGCCGCGGATGTCCGATGTCGGCGTCGTCATCGACCTCGCCGTGCATGACATCGATCTGATCCGCTGGTTCACTGAATCCGACATCATCGACGTGCAGTCGCAGCTCACATCCGCGATCGCCGAGCGCGAGGACATCGCGCTTCTGCAGTTCCGCACCGAGTCCGGCGTCTTGGCGCATATCAACACCAACTGGCTGACGCCGTTCAAGGCGCGCACCGTCACGGTGGCGACGCGCGACAAATATGTTCAGGGCGATCTCCTGACCCGACAGGTCACCGAATGCTTCGGTTTCCAGACCGATGGCAGCTACTCGATGCGGCATTTGCCGGTCGGCCAGGATGAGCCGCTGCGCGCCGAATTGATGGCGTTCCTCGGTGCGGTCCGCTCCGGCGGCGTCCCGGCGGTGACCGGCGAGGAGGGCGTCGCCTCGCTCGAAATCGCGATCCAGTGCCTGGATGCGCCGAAGAAGCCAGCCGCCACGGCGGCCCGCCCGGTGCCGCGCAAGGTCGTCGGCTAAGGCATTCCATCCGGCGCGTTCGCGCGCCGCTGTTCAACTTGAAGACCTGCAGGCCCCCTATGAACCAGCATACCCGCGTCACCCCTGTTCCCTTTATCGACATCGGGGCGCAGCGTCGCCGTCTCGGCCCGGCGATCGACGAGGCGGTCGGTCGCGTGCTGACGCATTGCCAGTTCATCGGCGGTCCGGAAGTGGCGCAGCTCGAGGCCGCGCTGGCAGCCTATAGCGGCGCCAAACACGTCATCAGCTGTGCCAGCGGCACCGATGCGCTGCTGATGGTCCTGATGGCCAAGGGCGTCGGCGCAGGCGACGCGGTGTTCTGCCCGTCCTTCACCTTCTGCGCGACCGGCGAGTCGGTGGCGCTGACCGGCGCCTCGCCGGTGTTCGTCGATGTCGATGAAGCCACCTACAACATGGACGTCGCCTCGCTGAAATCAGCGATCGCCACTGCCAAGAAACTCGGCCTGAAGCCCAAGGCGATCATCCCGGTCGACCTGTTCGGCCAGCCGGCCGACCATGATGCGATCGCCGCGGTCGCTGCGGAGGAGGGCCTGTTCGTGCTCGACGACGCGGCGCAGGCGTTCGGCGCCAAATACAAGGGCAAGCGCCTGGGCACTTCGGCTCTGGCGACGGCCACCAGCTTCTTTCCGGCCAAGCCGCTAGGCTGCTACGGCGATGGCGGCGCGATCTTCACCGACAGTGACGAACTCGCCGAAACCCTGCGCAGCATCCGCGTCCACGGCCAGGGCTCCGACAAATACGACAACGTTCGCCTCGGCCTCACCGGTCGGCTCGACACCATCCAAGCGGCGGTGCTGCTGGAGAAGCTGAAGATCTTCGACGACGAGATCGCCGCCCGCAACAAGGTCGCGGAGCGCTACGCGCGGGGGCTGTCCAACGTGGTCACCGTGCCGCGTCTTGCACCGGGCAATACCTCGGTCTGGGCGCAATACACTATCCGCCTGCCCAAAGGCACCGACCGCGACGGCTTTGCCGCCGCGCTGAAGGCCCAGGGCGTGCCGACCGCGATCTATTACGGCAAGTCGATGCACCAGCAGACCGCCTACAAGCAGTACCCGGTCGCCGACGGCGGCCTGCCGGCCTGCGAGAGCCTGTCGCAGGACGTCATCAGCCTGCCGATGCACCCCTATCTGACCGAAGCCGATCAGGAGCGAATCATCGCGGCCGTGCGCGGCGCGCTGGCAACCTGATTTCGCCGCTGTTTCTTCACCTCTTCCGCTTGCGGGAGAGGTCGGATCGCGCAAGCGATCCAGGCACGCCCCTCCCAAGCATCCGGTGCCTAATCGCATGACCACAGCGCGCGCCGTTCCCATGCCTAGCAACAGCGTGCTTGCGCCGCTTTACGCGGGCGCGGACCTTTTGGACGCGTTTGCAATTCGACTACCGGCGGGCGCCAGCGATGATCTGGAGGTGCTGGCACGCGCTGCGTTCGAGCGACAGGCGGGGTGGATTCGCGCGCTCACTCGTGTCCGCGATGTGGCGATGGCGGCAGTCGCCATCAAATCGTCGCGCGCCATCGGTCTTGCCGCAGCGGCGCGTGGGCCGGTTATCGGCTTTTTCCCGGTGCTGTCAAAGAGCGCCACGGAGTTGGTCGTGGGCGAGGACGACCGGCATCTCGACTTTCGCGCCACCATCCAACTTCGCGCCGACGCGGCCAATGGGCGCGAGCTGGTCGTGGGTACCGTGGTGCA
>NZ_JAQGJT010000032.1 GCF_028290495.1 Tardiphaga sp. | reverse complement strand
AAGCAATCCAGAGAGCCACACCCGCAGACTGGATTGCTTCGTCGCAAGAGCTCCTCGCGATGATGGCTGCGTATGACCTGCTTCATTTTCATTTGATAACCTTGCGGCAAACTCCACTCCGCCGTCTTGACATAAATCCTATATTGACTATATTCCCCGCATCCCGCCCCAAGAAGAGGGGCGTTCGCGACGTCGGTGTTCGCGGGGCGGGTGGCGGTGGCGCGGCAGCGTCAGGCCGGAGCGAAGGTCGCAGGGCGCGAGCCCGGGTGAGGACGTACGCCTTGTACAAAGGGTGCGTTTAAGGCCGGGGGAGGGTGAGCGGCACGAGCCGAGGCTGACGACCACGCTGGCGCGCCGGCCCAAGTCGTGTGGTTCCTGGGTGCCAGATGGGGCACCCCCGGAGTGTAGGGCGCGATGCCAAATCCGGCGCGCACCCTTAGAGGTCCGGGGCGACGACCTTCCGCCGGGAAGAGCACGAAGCAGGCCGGAGCCCACCGCGAGCGGAACGCCGGGTGATCCCCCGGTGAATCCGGAATCCCCGGCGCATTTATTGCCGTCTACGGCATTCGCGTCTGGGCCATGGGTGCATCGGGCACCCGGCGTTCCGCGCGCCCTCTTCAGGGAGGGCAGGGAATGCAGCGATCGACGGCGTCCCCGCGCCGCAAACAACAGGGGCGATCCCGCATGTCTGCCGTGTTGTTTGCACGCCAGAGCAGGGGTGACGCCGCCTCGCGATTTCCGCTAGACTCATTCCAAATGGCGGTAAAGCCAACAAAAATCTCACGAGGAAATAGTTCATGGCCCCATCCCCCGTCATTCGCCTGCATGCCGACGACGCCGTGCTGATCGCGCGCACCAGCCTGATGCCGGGCGTTGAAGTCAGCGCCGGCGTGGTGACGTCGGAGCGGATTCCCGCCGGCCACAAGGTCGCGATCCGGCCGATCACGACAGGCGAGGAAATTCGCCGTTACGGCCAGATCATCGGCTTTGCGACGCGGCCGATCGCGCCCGGCCAGCACGTGCACACGCAGAACATGGGCATGGGCGACTTCGCGCGCGACTATGCCTACGGTGTCGACGTCAAGCCGACGCCGAATTTCGATCTGCCGGCATCCTTCATGGGAATTCGCCGCGACGACGGCCGCATCGCCACGCGCAACTACATCGGTATTCTCACCTCGGTGAATTGCAGCGCGCATGTCGCCAGCATGGTCGCCGATGTGTTCAAGAAGAATCCCTTCACCGGCCACAACCCGCTGGCCGACTATCCGAACGTCGATGGCGTGGTCGCACTGACCCACAAGACCGGCTGCGGCATGACTCAGGACGAACCGCTTCGGCTGCTGCGGCGAACGCTCGGCGGCTATGCGCGGCACGTGAACTTCTCGCACGTGGTGGTGCTCGGTCTCGGCTGCGAAATCAACCAGATCGGCGGGCTGATGGAGGAGCAGAAGCTCGCCGGGCGCTTGCGCGAAATGCAGATCCAGGAGATCGGCGGCACGCGCAAGACCACCGAGGCCGGCGTGGCTTTCGTGCGCGAAGTGCTGGCCGATTCGAACAAGGCGACGCGCGAGGAAGTCTCGGCCAGCGAGTTGATCGTGGCCCTGCAATGCGGCGGCTCCGACGGCTATTCCGGCATCTCGGCCAATCCGGCGCTGGGCGCCGCCAGCGACCTCCTCGTGCGGCACGGCGGCACGGTGATCCTGTCGGAGACGCCGGAGACTTATGGCGCAGAGCACCTGTTGACGCGCCGCGCGGTGTCGCGCGAGGTCGGCGAAAAACTGGTCGGGCTGATGCGCTGGTGGGACGCCTATTGCGAACGCGAGGGCGCCGAGATGAACGCCAATCCCAGCCCCGGCAACAAGGCCGGCGGCCTCACCACCATTCTGGAAAAGTCATTGGGCGCGATGGCCAAGGCCGGCTCGACCAATCTGGTGGACGTACTGAACTACGCCGAGGCCGTCACTAAAAAGGGCTTCGTGTTCATGGACACGCCCGGCTACGACCCCGTCGCGGCGACCGGGCAGGTGGCGGGCGGCGCCAACCTGGTGTGCTTCACCACCGGCCGCGGTTCGGTGTTCGGCTGCAAGCCCGCGCCGTCGATCAAGCTCGCCACCAACACCCCGATGTTCAAGCGCATGGAAGAGGACATGGACATCAACTGCGGCACCATCCTCGACGGCGACGAGACGGTGGAACATTGCGGCCAGCGGATTTTCGAACTGATGCTGAAGACGGCGTCGGGCGAGCCGACCAAGAGCGAGAGCTTCGATTTCGGCGGCGCCGAGTTTGCGCCGTGGGTGCTGGGCGCGACGATGTAACAACTGTCATTCCGGGGCGCGAGCGCGCTAGCGCGAGCGAACCCGGAATCTCGACATGGAACGATGAGCATCTCGAGGTTCCGGGTTCGCGCTCGGCGGACGCCGCCCGCGCCCCGGAACGACGAGGAAGAGCCGTGCTAATGCACCGCCCCAACAACAGGCAGCCGCTGCCCGTTGTTAGGCCTTGATCGACACACGCTCCGGTGTTCTGCTCAAAAAAGCTGCTGGAGTTGCCCATTGTCGATCTTCGTCGCGCTGCATCACGTCACCCACTATAAATACGATCGGCCGATCGATCTGGGTCCGCAGACTATCCGGCTGCGGCCGGCGCCGCATGCGCGCACGCCGATCCCTGCCTATTCGCTGAAGGTGACGCCGGCGAACCACTTCGTGAACTGGCAGCAGGATCCGCAAGGCAACTGGCTGGCGCGCTTCGTGTTTCCGGAGAAGGCGACCGAGCTCAAGATCGAAGTCGATTTCACCGCCGAGATGACGGTGATCAATCCGTTCGACTTCTTCGTCGAGCCCTACGCCGAGACATTTCCGTTCGCTTACCCCGACGACCTCAAGTCCGAACTTGAGCCCTATCTGGCAACCACTGAACCGGGGCCGCGCTTTTCCGCCTACATGGCCGAAATCCCCCGGGAAGCGCCGAACACGGTTAACTTCCTCGTCGATCTGAACGCCAGCCTGCGCGGACGCGTCAACTACATCATCCGCATGGAAACGGGTATCCAGAGCCCGGAAGAGACGCTGGCGCTGGCCTCCGGATCGTGCCGAGACTCGGCGTGGTTACTGATAGAAACGCTGCGCCATCTCGGGCTCGCGGCGCGCTTCGTGTCCGGCTATCTGATCCAGTTGCGGCCGGACATCGATCCGCTGGATGGCCCGCGCGAGGTCGAGAACGATTTCACCGACCTGCACGCCTGGGCGGAGGTCTACATCCCCGGCGCCGGCTGGATCGGCTTCGACGCCACGTCGGGCATGTTGACCGGCGAGGGACATATCCCGGTCGCCGCTACGCCGCATTTTCGTTCGGCCGCGCCGATCTCCGGCATGGCCGGCTTTGCCGAAGTCGAGTTCGGCTTCGAGATGGAGGTCAAGCGCGTCCGCGAGGCGCCGCGCATCACCAAGCCGTTCTCCGAGGAGGCCTGGCAGAAGCTCGACGCGCTAGGCGAAAAGGTCGATGCTGACCTGAAAGCAGATGACGTTCGCCTGACGATGGGCGGCGAGCCGACCTTCGTGTCGATGGACGATCTGGAAGGCGCGGAGTGGAATATCTCCGCGGTCGGTCCGACCAAGCGCGGCCTTGGCGACGACCTGATCCGCCGGCTGCGCACGCGCTTTGCGCCGGGCGGACTGCTGCATTACGGACAGGGCAAATGGTATCCGGGCGAGAGCCTGCCGCGCTGGGCGTTCGGCCTGTACTGGCGCCGCGACGGCGTGCCGATCTGGAAGAATGACGCGCTGATCGCGCGCGTCGAGGGCCCGCGCAACGCCGGCGTCAGCGACGCCGAGAAATTTGCCACAGGCGCGGCGCACCGGCTCGGCGTGCCCTCCGAATATATCATGCCGGCGTTCGAGGACCCCGCGCACTGGCTTCAGAAGGAAGCAGGCCTCCCGCACAACGTCGACCCCAGCGATTCCAAGCTCGCCGATCCCGAGGAGCGCTCGCGGATGGCGAAGGTGTTCGACGCGGGGCTGAACGTGCCGAAGGGGTTCGTGCTGCCGATCCAGCGCTGGAACGCGGAAGGCACGACCGATACGCGCTGGCGCTCCGAGCACTGGAAGCTGCGCCGCGGCAACCTGTTTCTCACGCCCGGTGATTCTCCGCTCGGCCTGCGGCTGCCGATCGCCTCATTGCCGCATGTGCCGGAAGACGACTTTCCCTACATCGTCGAGCAGGACCCGATGGAGCCGCGCGGCGAACTGCCGGCGGTTGATGCCGAGGCGACTGCCGAAGCCCAGGCCACCGCGGAGCGTATCCAGGAGGAGCAGCGGCGCAATCGTGGCCCGGTGCGTACCGCGATGTCGATCGAGGTTCGCGACGGCATCCTGTGTGCCTTCATGCCGCCGGTGGAAAAGCTCGAGGACTATCTCGAACTGATTACCGCGCTCGAGGCGACCGCCGAAGAGATGCAGCTGCAGGTCCATGTCGAGGGTTATCCGCCGCCGTTCGATCCGCGCGTCGAAGTCATCAAGGTGACGCCCGATCCCGGCGTGCTCGAGATCAACATCCATCCCGCAGCGACGTGGCGCGAGGCGGTCGACACCACGACGTTCCTGTATGAGGAAGCCGCCCGCGTGCGGCTTGGCGCCAACCGGTTCCTCGTCGATGGTCGCCACACCGGCACCGGCGGCGGCAACCATGTCGTGGTCGGCGGCAGCAAGCCGGAAGACTCGCCGTTCCTGCGCCGGCCGGATCTGCTGAAGAGCCTGGTGCTGTACTGGCAGCGCCATCCCTGCCTTTCCTATCTGTTCTCCGGCATGTTCATCGGCCCGACCAGTCAGGCGCCGCGCATCGACGAAGCGCGTTACGACGCCCTGTACGAGCTTGAGATCGCGCTGGCGCAGGTGCCGCCGCCTGATGTGAAGGCGCCGCTATGGCTGGTTGACCGGCTGTTCCGGCATATCCTCGTTGATATCACCGGCAACACGCATCGCGCCGAGATCTGCATCGACAAGCTCTATTCGCCGGATGGCACGACTGGCCGGCTTGGTCTGGTTGAATTCCGCGCGCTGGAGATGCCGCCCGATCCGCGCATGAGCCTCGCTCAGCAGCTTCTAATCCGCGCGCTGATCGCGAAAATGTGGCGTGAGCCGCAGCAGGGCCAGTTCACGCGCTGGGGCACCACGCTGCACGACCGCTTCATGCTGCCGCATTTCCTGTGGGAGGATTTTCAGGGCGTGCTCGCTGAGCTCGGCGCCTCCGGCTACGAATTCTCCAGGGAGTGGTACGAAGCGCAGCTCGAATTCCGCTTCCCGGTGTTCGGCCACGTCACCTATGGCGGCGTGACGCTGGAAGTACGCCAGGCGCTGGAGCCGTGGCATGTGCTGGGCGAGGAAAGCTCGGCCGGCGGCACCGTCCGCTACGTCGATTCCTCCGTCGAGCGTTTGCAGCTCAAGGCCAATGGCTTTGTGCCCGGCCGGCACATGATTACCTGCAACGGCCGCGCGCTGCCGATGACCGAGACCGGCCGTTCCGGCGAGGTCGTCGCCGCGGTCCGTTTCAAGGCCTGGCAGCCGGCCTCGGGCCTGCACCCGACGATTCCCGTCCACGCGCCGCTGACGTTCGACATTGTCGATACCTGGAACAGGCGCTCGCTGGGTGGTTGCGTCTATCACGTCGCGCATCCCGGCGGCCGCAGCTACGAGACCAAGCCGGTCAATTCCTATGAGGCGGAAGCCCGCCGGCTGGCGCGATTCGAGGAAATCG
The DNA here is from genome assembly GCF_028290495.1 of Tardiphaga sp. Classification (GTDB taxonomy): domain Bacteria; phylum Pseudomonadota; class Alphaproteobacteria; order Rhizobiales; family Xanthobacteraceae; genus Tardiphaga. Next base: position 7,804 of record NZ_JAQGJT010000032.1, on the reverse strand, counting down.
GCCACACGCCCGGCGAAATGGACCCGCCAAAGCCGGAACGCACACTTGAATTTCCTTTGACCCTCGACTTGCGCACGCCGCTCCTGCATTGAGGTTGCCGATGGTTTTGGCAGGAGAGTCGGGATGACGTCACATACCGGCCAGGAGAGAAAACCCCGTCCGGGACATCGCAAGGTCGCCTCGTGGACCCGCGATTACGAACGGCTGCCCGGAATTCCCGATGAATATTTGAACTCCGACGGCTCACCGCGCGAGGTCTGGACGCGGTTCTTCGATGCGTTCGGCGGCCTTTCGCCCGCCGATATCGAACGCCGTTTCGGCTCGGCCGACCGCCACCTGCGCGAGGCCGGCGTCACCTACCGTGCGCCCGGCGAAATCGCCGACCGGATCTGGCCACTCAGCCATGTCCCGCTGCTGATCGACGAGACCGAGTGGAAGCAGATCTCGGTCGCGATGATCCAGCGCGCGCAGTTGCACGAGCTTGTGCTGGCCGATCTCTACGGCAAGGGACGCCTCATCTCCGAAGGCGGGGTACCCGCCGCGGCAATCGCCGGCAGTTCGGAATATCTGCGCGCGATGCGCGGCGTGACGCCGCCGGGCGGCCGCTATCTGAACTTCTTTGCGGCAGATCTCGGCCGCGGTCCCGATGGCCGCTGGTGGGTGCTTGGTGACCGAACCCAGGCGCCGTCCGGCATGGGCTATGCGCTGGAGAACCGGCTGGTTCTGTCGCGCGCCTTCACTGATCTCTACAAGTCGATGAACGTCGAGCGCGTCGCTCCGTTCTTCGAGGCGTTTCGCGACAATCTGCGCGCCTCCGCCGACCGCGACGAGCCGCGCATCGGACTGTTGACGCCGGGTCCGTTCAGCGAAACCTATTTTGAACACGCCACGCTGGCGCGCTATCTCGGCTTCCTGCTGGTGGAGGGGGACGATCTCGCGGTCTCCGGCGACCGTATCCATATCCGCACTGTCGCTGGCCTCAAGCGGCTCGACGTGCTGCTGCGCCGCGTCGATTCCAATTCGCTGGATCCGCTCGAACTGGATGCCTCGTCGCAACTCGGCGTGCCCGGCCTGATCGACGTGATCCGCAAGAACGGCGTCGTCGTCGCCAACATGCCGGGCTCCGGCGTGATGGAAGCGCGCGCGCTGCTCGGCTTCCTGCCGAGCCTGTGCGAGAAGCTGCTCGGCGAAAAGCTGAAGATGCCGCACATCGCGACCTGGTGGTGCGGCCAGAAGGCGGCGCGCGAGGAAGTACTCGACCGGCTCGACGATTTCGTCATCGAAAGCGCCTATGGCCAGTCGGTGCCGGGCTTCCCCGGTCCCGGCCCGGTGCTCGCTGCCAACCTGTCGCCGGCCGATCGCGAACGCCTCCGGGCTGCGATCAACAATCGCGGCATCGATTACGTCGGTCAGGAACTGGTGCGGCTGTCGACCACGCCGGTGTGGGACAATGGCCGCCTCGCGCCGCGCCCGTTCGTGCTGCGCGTGTTCGCCGCCGCGACGCCGGAAGGCTGGACCATCATGCCCGGCGGCTTCTGCCGCATCGCCGACCAGCCCGATGCCCGCGCGGTGTCGATGGGCGCCGGCGCGCGCGCGGCTGACGTCTGGGTCGTCGCCGACAAGGCGGTGCCCGCGACCTCGCTGCTGCCGGCGGTCGAGACCGTCCGCATCCGCCGTATCGCCGGCTGGGTGCCGAGCCGCGCGGCCGACAACCTGTTTTGGCTCGGCCGCTACCTTGAGCGCGCGGAGTCGACGCTGCGTCTGGTGCGCGCGCTCAGCGTGCCGCAGCGCGATCCCGGCAAGGGCGGCGTCTCCGCCCAGCTATCGGTCGAGCGCATCCAGCGCTTGCTGGTGACATGGGGCGCGACCTCGCTGACCGCGCGCTCGCAGCCATCGAAGATCGCCGCCCAGGCGTTGCAGGGCGAGGACAGGTTCGGCTCTGCGCTGTCTCTGGTACGCGCCGCCCAGCGCACCGCGACGTCGTTGCGCGAGCGGCTGTCGCCGGACGCCTGGCAGGTTATCACCGAGATGGTCGAACGGCTCGGCCAGGAGGTGGAGGACGATGACGGCGTGGTCAGCGCCGCCGAACTGACGTTGCAGGAACTGGCGAGCTTTGCCGGCCTTGCGCAGGAGAACATGAACCGCGCCGCTGGCTGGCGTTTTCTTGAAATGGGCCGCCGCGCCGAACGCGCCATCAACACCACGCGCTTCGCCCGGCAGTTCGCCTATGACGAGGCCAGCGCCGACGACCTCGACATCCTGCTGACGCTGGTCGATTGCCAGATCACCTATCGTTCGCGCTATCTGGTCGGCCCCTTGCTGGCGCCGGTGCGCGATCTCGTGGTGCTCGACCCCTACAACCCCCGCTCGGTCGCGTTCCAGGTCTCGGCGCTGAACGACCACATCGCCAACCTGCCGGCGCTGAAGGAGAACGGGCTGATGGAGCAGCCGCAGCGGCTCGCGGTGGCGCTGCAATCCTCGCTGGTCACGGGCGAAGCTTCGGAGCTGCACACCAATTCGTTGTTCGTACTGGAGCAGGATCTGCTCGGCCTCTCCAGCGCAATCGGCTCGCATTATTTCCCGCACGGCGCCAGCGCGATGCGGCCAGAAAAACTCACGGGGCTGGCGTGATCTACGATATCCGTCACGTCACCACCTATAATTATGAAAGCGCGGTCAGCTTCGCGCGCTGCTCGCTGCGGCTGGAGCCGATCAGCAGCCCCGGCCAGCAACTGGTCTCGCACCACGTCGATATCAGGCCGGCCCCGTCCAGCCGGACCACCCGCACCGACTTCTTCGGCACCGCGACCGAAACCGTACTGATCGAGAGCCCGCACCGCGTGCTGCGCATCGACAGCCGCTCGCGCGTCTATGTCGAACGCTCGGTGCCCGGGCGCAGTGACGACAGCCTGCCGTGGGAAAGCGTGCGCGAAGCGTCGTTTTCCTCCGGCGATCTCGGCGCGGCGTCGCCGATCGGCTACGTGTTCGCCAGCCCGCTGGTGCCGATACTCGCGGACGTTACGGCCTATGCGGCGGCGAGCTTCGCGCCGGGGCGCGGCATCCTGGCTGCCGCCGTGGACCTGATGCACCGCATCCGGACCGAGTTCAAATATGATCCGAAGGCGACGGTGATCTCCACGCCGCTGCAGGAGGTGCTGGAAAAGCGCCACGGCGTCTGCCAGGATTTTGCCCAGATCATGATTTCCGGCCTGCGCGGGCTCGGCCTGCCGGCGGCCTATGTCTCCGGCTATCTGCGCACCATCCCGCCTCCCGGCAAGGAGCGGCTGCAGGGCGCGGATGCGACGCATGCCTGGGCTTCCGTCTGGTGCGGCAACGAGCTCGGCTGGATCGGCTTCGATCCAACCAACGACATTCTGGTCGAGAACGACCACATCATCCTGGCGGTCGGCCGCGATTTTTCCGACGTGTCACCCGTAGACGGCGTGATCGTCGGCTCGCGCAAGCAGAAGCTTGCGGTGGCCGTCGATGTGTTGCTGGTCGAATGAGTACTCCCCGCATGTTGAATAGCTACGATGTTATCATTCTCGGCGCCGGCGCCGCGGGGCTGATGTGTGCCGGCACCGCCGGCCAGCGCGGCCGCTCGGTGCTGCTGCTGGAGCAGGCGAGGGCGCCCGGCGAGAAAATTCGTATCTCCGGCGGCGGCCGCTGCAATTTCACCAATCTGCACACCACGCCGGCGAATTTCCTGTCGGAGAATCCGCAATTCTGCAAATCGGCGCTGAAGGGATTCACGCAGCAGGATTTCATTGCGCTGGTCGACAAATATCGCATCGACTATCACGAGAAGACCCGCGGGCAATTGTTCTGCGACGGCTCGGCGCAGCAGATCATCGACATGCTTCTGGCGGAGAACCGCCGCGGCGACGCGCAGATGCGGCTTGGCGTCAAGATCACAAGCGTGTCGAAGAACGAGTCCGGCTTCGTCGTCGCTACCGATCAGGGTGAGTATCGCGGGAAATCGCTGGTGGTCGCGACCGGCGGTCCGTCGATCCCGAAAATGGGCGCCAGCGCGTTCGGCTACAAGACCGCGCAGCAGTTCGGCCACGCGATGGTGCCGCCGCGTGCCGGCCTCGTGCCGCTGACGTTCGATGTCGGGATGCTCGCGCAATTCAAGGACCTCGCCGGCCTCGCGGTGGATGCCGCCGTCAGCGTAGGCAAGACCCGGTTCGAGGAGGCGCTGCTGTTCACCCATCGCGGTTTGAGCGGGCCGGCGGTGCTGCAGATTTCGTCGTATTGGCGCGACGGTCTGGATGTCGTGATCGACATGGCGCCCGATGTCGACGTGCTGGCTGGGCTGAAGCAGGCGCGTCGCGAACGTCCGCGCCAGGAATTGGCGACAGTGCTGACCGAACTGCTGCCGAAGCGGCTGGCGCAGATGGCGTCGGAGCGTGTCGCGGGGCCGCAGCGTCTGGCGGACTATTCCGACAAGTTCCTGATGGCGGCGACTGCCGCGGTGAAGGAGTGGCGGGTCCGTCCGAACGGCACCGAGGGCTATCGCACGGCTGAAGTCACGCTCGGCGGCGTCGATACCACCGAATTGTCATCGAAGACGTTCGAGTCGAAGCTGGTGCCCGGCCTGTATTTCATCGGCGAGGTCGTGGATGTCACCGGCCATCTCGGCGGCTTCAATTTCCAGTGGGCGTGGTCGTCCGGCGTGGCGGCGGGCAAGCACGTCTGACCACAAACTGTCATTCCGGGGCGCGAGCGCGTCAGCGCGAGCGAACCCGAAATCTCGAAAAGGGACGATGAACATCTCGAGATTCCGGGCCTGTGTCATCCGGCTCTGCCGTCTGTCGCATCCCGGAATGACAGTGTGGGGCGGGCGCGCTGAACGCGAGCGCTTGTGATAATAAGCTCCATCGATCTCAGCACGGACCCTCCATGATCTATCGCCATGCCATCGGAACGCAGACCCACGTCTTTGCCGACCTGCGCGATCTCCTGGCCAAAGCGACGCCGCCACGCTCCGGTGACCGGCTGGCGGGCGTCGCCGCCGACACCGCCGAGCAGATGATCGCGGCCCGGATGGCGTTGGCCGAGGTGCCGCTCAGGCAGTTCCTGCAAGAGACTGTGGTGCCTTACGAGGACGACGAGGTAACGCGGCTGATCATCGACAGCCATGACGCCGCGGCGTTTGCCGTCATCTCGTCGCTCACCGTCGGCGGCTTCCGCGACTGGCTGCTGTCGGATGCCGCCACGTCCACCGTGCTGCGGGGCCTCGCCGCCGGCGTCACGCCGGAGATGGCGGCGGCGGTATCCAAGCTGATGCGCAACCAGGACCTGATCCTGGTGGCGAAAAAATGCGAGATCATCACCCGCTTCCGCAACACGATCGGCCTACGCGGCCGGATGAGCGTGCGGCTGCAGCCCAATCACCCGTTCGATGACGTCCGCGGCGTCACCGCTTCGGTGCTCGACGGCCTGATGCTCGGCGCCGGCGACGCCTGCATAGGCATCAACCCGGCGAGCGACGATCCCGCCGTGCTGGGCGGCCTGGTGCGGCTGCTCGACGACGTCATCACGAAGTTGCAGATCCCGACGCAAAGCTGCGTCCTGACCCACGTCACCACTTCGATCGATCTGATCAATCAGGGCTTTCCGGTCGATCTCGTGTTTCAGTCGATCGCCGGCACGCAGGCGGCGAACAAGAGCTTCGGCATCGATCTGGCGATCCTGAAGGAGGCCCACGACGCCGGCCTGTCGCTGAAGCGCGGCACCGTCGGTGGCAACGTGATGTATTTCGAGACCGGGCAGGGCTCGGCGCTCTCCGCCAACGCCCATCACGGCGTCGATCAGCAGACGCTGGAGGCGCGCGCCTATGCGGTGGCCCGCGCATTCGATCCGTTGCTGGTCAACAGCGTGGTCGGCTTCATCGGCCCGGAATATCTCTATGACGGCAAGGAGATCATCCGCGCCGGGCTGGAGGACCATTTCTGCGGCAAGCTGCTCGGCCTGCCGCTCGGCATCGACGTCTGTTACACCAACCATGCCGAGGCCGATCAGGACGACATGGACAACCTGCTGACGCTGTTGGCGGCGGCCGGCGTCACCTTCGTCATGGGCGTGCCCGGGGCCGACGATGTCATGCTGAATTATCAGTCGACCTCGTTTCATGACGCGCTCTATATCCGCGACCTGTTCGGGCTGAAGCGCGCGCCGGAATTCGACGACTGGCTGCTGCGCGCAGGCCTCGCGGGCACGGATTTCCGCATCAAGGGCCATGACGGCCTGTTGCCGGAGCTGGCGGCAAGGCTGATTGCCTGACGTCACCCGGATGTCACGCGGCGTCAACGGCCGGCATGTTGCGCGCTGCCGTTCACTTGATCGTCAGCGTCGCCACAATCTTGAAGAATTTGTGGCCCAGCTTTGGCCGGCGTGATTAGATTGGTTCATCGTCCCTGATGCAATGGAACCGCTTGATCTTTAAGACATTAGCCCAAGCGCCGGTTCTCCCATTCGGGAGGTCCTGCGAATCCACGAAGGACAATTGATGAGAGCTGAGGGCAGGCAAACGGCGCGGCGCATCCTGTGCGTCTTTCCGCGATACACGTCTTCATTTGGCACGTTCGAATACGCCTATCCTCTCACCGACGGCGTGCAAGCCTTCATGCCCCCGCAGGGTCTGTTGCTGATCGCCGCGTATATGCCGGAAAACTGGCAAGTCCGTTTTATCGACGAGAATATCCGCGTGGCCACCGCGGACGATTTCAAGTGGGCCGAGGCCGTGTTCGTCAGCGGCATGCATATCCAGCGCACCCAGATGAACGACATCTGCCACCGCGCTCATGCCTATGATTTGGCGGTGGCGATTGGCGGTCCGTCGGTCAGCTCGTGCCCGGAATACTACCCGGCGTTCGACTATCTGCATTGCGGCGAACTCGGCGATGCCACCGATCAACTGATCGACATTCTGGCTGCCGATACGACGCGCCCGGACCGTCAGGTGGTGCTGAAGACCGCCGACCGCCTCGACATGACCAAGTTTCCGATTCCCGCCTATGAACTGGCGGAAATCCCGCGCTATTTCCTGGGCTCGATCCAGTATTCCTCGGGTTGTCCGTACCAATGCGAATTCTGCGATATCCCCGGCCTCTACGGCCGCAATCCGCGGCTGAAGTCGCCGGGACAGATCACCGCTGAACTCGACAAGCTGCTGGAATGTGGCATCATGGGCTCGGTGTATTTCGTCGATGACAACTTTATCGGCAACCGCAAGGCCGCGCTCGACCTGCTGCCACATCTGATCGAATGGCAGAAGAGGACCGGCTTCGTGCTGCGCTTTTCCTGCGAGGCGACACTCAACATTGCCAAGCGTCCGGAGATCCTGTCGCAGATGCGCGAGGCCTTCTTCGCGACCATCTTCTGCGGCATCGAGACGCCCGACCCGGTGGCGCTGAAGGCGATGAAGAAGGATCACAACATGATGGTTCCCATCATGGAAGCGATCCAGACGCTCAACAATTTCGGCATGGAAGTGGTGTCCGGCATCATTCTGGGCCTCGACACCGACAAGCCCGAAACCGGGCAGCATCTGCTCGAATTCATCGACGCATCGCAAATTCCGCTGCTGACCATCAACCTGCTGCAGGCGTTGCCGCAAACCCCGTTATGGGACCGGTTGAAGAAGGAAGGCCGGCTGATCGAGGACGAAGGCCGCGACTCCAATGTGGACTTCCGGCTGCCATACGACGACGTGGTGACAACCTGGCGTGCCTGCATGGGCAGCGCCTACGAGCCGGCCAAACTGCTACAGCGCTACGAATATCAGATCCGCGAAACCTAT
>NZ_JAQGJT010000169.1 GCF_028290495.1 Tardiphaga sp. | reverse complement strand
ACCAAGCGCGCCGAGAGCGAATACGACCCGTTCGGCGCCGCGCATTCCTCGACCTCGATCTCCGCCGCGCTCGGCATGGCGGTGGCGCGCGACCTCAGCGGCGGCGACAACAACGTGATCGCGGTGATCGGCGACGGCGCGATGTCGGCCGGCATGGCCTATGAGGCGATGAACAATGCCGGCGCCATGGATTCGCGCCTGATCGTGATCCTCAACGACAACGACATGTCGATCGCGCCGCCGGTCGGCGCCATGTCGGCCTATCTGGCGCGCCTGTGGTCGGGCCGCGCCTACCGGTCGCTGCGCGAGATCGGCAAGCAGCTCGGCAAGCACCTGCCCAAGCTCATCAAGGACCGGGCCGGCCTGGCCGAGGAATATGCCCGCGGCATGATGATGGGCGGCGGCACGCTGTTCGAGGATCTCGGCTTCTATTACGTCGGGCCGATCGACGGCCACAACATCGATCACCTGCTGCCCGTGCTGCGCAACGTGCGCGACGCCAAGACCGGGCCGATCCTGGTCCACGTCGTCACCCAGAAGGGCAAGGGCTACGGTCCGGCCGAGAGCTCGGCCGACAAGTATCATGGGGTCGTCAAATTCGACGTCGCGACCGGCACCCAGGCCAAGTCGAAGTCGAACGCGCCGTCCTACCAGAAGGTGTTCGGCGAGAGCCTCATCAAGGAAGCCGCCAAGGACAACCGCATCATCGGCATCACCGCCGCGATGCCGTCCGGCACCGGCATCGACCTCTTCCAGAAGGCCTTTCCGGAACGCACCTACGACGTCGGCATCGCGGAGCAGCATGCCGTGACCTTCGCGGCCGGGCTGGCGACCGAAGGCATGAAGCCGTTCTGCGCCATCTACTCGACCTTCCTTCAGCGCGCCTATGACCAGGTCGTGCACGACGTCGCGATCCAGAAATTGCCGGTCCGTTTCGCCATGGACCGCGCCGGTCTGGTCGGCGCCGACGGCGCCACCCATGCAGGCTCGTTCGACAATGCCTATCTCGGCTGCCTGCCCAATTTCGTCATCATGGCGGCTTCCGACGAAGCCGAGATGGTTCACATGGTCGCGACCCAGGTCGCGATCAATGATCGCCCGAGCGCGCTGCGCTATCCGCGCGGCGAGGGCCGCGGCGTCGAAATGCCTGAAGCCGGCGTCGCGCTTGAGATCGGCAAAGGCCGCATCGTCCGCGAAGGAACCAAGATCGCATTGCTGTCGTTCGGCACCCGTCTCGCCGAATGCGAGAAGGCCGCCGACGAACTTGCCGCCCACGGCCTGTCCACCACCATTGCGGACGCGCGCTTCATGAAGCCGCTCGACGAGGAGATGATCCTGAAGCTGGCGCGCGATCACGAGATCCTGCTGACCATCGAGGAAGGCTCGGTCGGCGGTTTCGGCTCGCACGTCATGCAGTTCCTGTCCGATAACGGCATGCTCGACAGCGGCCTGCGGATGCGTTCCCTGGTGCTGCCCGACACTTTCCAGGACCACGATTCGCCGGCGGCGATGTACGGCCGCGCTGGCCTCGACGCCAAGGGTATCGTCAAGAAGGTGTTCGAGACCCTCGGCAAGGACTTCACCGCCGAGACGGTGAAGCTGGCGTAAGCCAACGCCTGAGCGACAGCGCTGCGTTCATCATTGCGAGCGCAGCGAAGCAATCCAGAGACTCCAAGCGAAGACTGGATTGCTTCGTCGCAAGTGCTCCTCGCAATGACGACGAGAGCATTCGACCATGAGAATCTATCTCGCCGGCCCCGACGTATTCCTGCCAGACGCAGTCGCCATCGGACGACGCAAGGTCGAGATTTGCGCGCGTCATGGCACCACGGGCCTTTATCCGCTCGACAACCTGATCGATCTCGCAGCGCCCGACGCTTCGCTCCAGATATTCCGCGGCAACGAGGCCATGATGAACGAGGCCGACGCGATCATCGCCAATCTGACGCCATTTCGCGGACCGGGCGCCGATGCCGGCACCGTCTATGAACTCGGCTACATGGCCGGCCGCGGCAAAAATTGTTTCGCCTACTCGAATGACCCCACGTTGTATGTCGACCGTGTGCGCGAGATCACGAGCGTCACCGCGCAGGACGGCCGCTTCACGGATGCCGATGGTCTGACCGTCGAGGATTTCGGCCAAACCGACAATCTGATGATGATCCACGCGCTCGACCTGTACGGCGCGCCGCTGGTCGTGCCGTCCCGCAAGCCCGCCGATCTCTGGCACGATCTGGCCGGCTTCGAGGCCTGCCTGCGCCTCGCTACAGCGACGAAACCCTGAGCATGGCAAAGCGCCCAATCAATCAACCGACCTCGCGTAAGCGCGCCGACATGCTGCTGGTCGAACGCGGCCTGTTCGAGAGCCGTGCGCGGGCGCAGGCAGCGATCGAGGCCGGGCTGGTGATCGCCGACGACAAATTGGTGGCCAAAGCCTCGGAGAGCATCGCGGAAGACGCCGTGATCAGCGCGCAGCCGGCGCATCCCTTCGTGTCGCGCGGCGGCGTCAAGCTAGCCGGCGCACTGGAGCGCTATCCGATCGAGATCGAGGACCACGTCTGCCTCGACGTCGGCGCGTCCACCGGCGGCTTCACCGAGGTGCTGCTGGCGAACGGCGCCAGCCTGGTGTTCGCGATCGATGTCGGCCGCAGCCAGTTGCATCCGTCGCTGCACGGCCATCCAAAGATCGTTTCGATGGAAGAGACCGACATCCGCGCCTATGAGAACAAGCGATTGCCGGCGCGGCCGGACGTGGTGGTGATCGACGTCAGCTTCATCTCGCTGAAGGCCGTCCTGCCGGTGGCGCTGTCGCTGGCGGCATCACCGATGCATCTGCTGGCGCTGATCAAGCCGCAATTCGAGGCGCCGCGGCAGCATTCCAAGCGCGGCATCATCAAGGACGCTTCCGTACACCAGGCGGTGTGCGATGACATCGCGGCATTCGCCGCGACACAAGGTTGTACCGACATTGACATCTTCCCCTCTTCCATCGCCGGCGGCGACGGCAACATCGAATTCTTCCTCGGCGCGCGCCGTGGGTGAACGCCTCCTCATCGACCATGTCGGCCAGCGCGGCGACGGCGTCGCTTTTGCCGGCGGCGCCACCGTGTTCGTGCCCTACACGCTGGCCGGTGAGACCGTCGAAACCCTGCCCTCGCCCGGCCATGCCGAACGCCGCAAGCTCGAACATGTCGAGACCGCCAGCCCGGAGCGGATCGATCCGTTCTGCCAATATTTCAGCCGTTGCGGCGGCTGCGCCATCCAGCACTGGCAGCCGGATCCGTATCAGGCGTGGAAGCGGCAGATCGTGATCGACACGCTGGCGCATGCGAAGATCGATTGCCCGGTCGATCCGATCATCGACGCCCACGGCGCAGGCCGGCGCCGCATCACGGCGCACGCGCGCCGCGGTGGCGACAACGAAATCCGCGTCGGCTTTTCCGCTGCCGCCAGCCACGCCATCGTCGCGATCGAGGATTGCCCGATCCTCGATCCCGGCCTGCATGGCGCGCTCGACGTGGCCCGCGCGCTGGCCTTGTTGCTCAAACCTACCGACAAGCCGCTCGATATCCAGCTGACTGCGGCCAGCAATGGCCTCGACGTCGATGTCCGCGGCACCGGCCCACTGCCGACGCCGCTGATCGCCAAGCTGTCGCAGCTTGCCGAACACTACAAACTCGCGCGCCTGACGCGGCACGGCGAACTGGTACTGATGCGCACGCCGCCGATGATCACGGTCGGCAGCGCGCAGGTCGTGCTGCCACCGGGTTCGTTCCTGCAGGCCACCGCCGCTGGCGAGCAAGCCCTGGCCGAACTGGTCGTGAAAGCCTGCAAGGGCTCGAAAGTGATCGTCGATCTATTCTGCGGCGTCGGCCCGTTCGCATTGCGCCTCGCCGCGAAATCGCGCGTGATGGCCTACGACTCCGACGCCGGCGCGATCCAGTCGTTGCAGCAGGCGGCAAAGGAGACCTCCGGCCTGAAGCCGATCACCGCCGCTGTGCGCGACCTGTTTCACCGCCCGCTGGTGACGCAGGAATTGCGCGACGTCGACGCCGTGGTGTTCGACCCGCCGCGCTCCGGCGCGCAGGCGCAGGCCGAGAAGCTGGCCGCCAGCAAGATCAAGACGGTGGTCGCGGTATCCTGCAACGTGCAGAGCTTTGTGCGGGACGCCAAAATTCTGATCGACGGCGGCTACAAGATCGACAGCGTAACCCCGGTCGATCAATTCCGGCACACGCCGCATGTCGAGCTGGTGGCGAGATTCCGGCGATAGGCTCGCAAAGATAAGCTCCCGTGTTAGGATCGATTCAAAATCAGAATCAAAATCCAGCGGGATCGAACATCTTGGACGCCATCTCCTCCGACATTCTGCCGCCCGGAATTCGCTCGCGCTTTGTCGATGATATCAACGGCCTGCGCGTCCATGTGCTCGAAGCCGGCTTCGAGACCACCGGCCGGCCCTGCGTGCTGTTGCTGCACGGCTTTCCCGAACTGGCCTATAGCTGGCGCAAGGTGATGCCGATGCTGGCCGCGGCCGGCTATCACGTGATCGCGCCGGACCAACGCGGCTATGGCCGCACCACCGGCTGGGATGCCGACTATGACGGCGACATCCGCCCATTCCGGCTGCTCAACCTGGTACGCGATGCACTGGGGCTGGTGTCGGCATTCGGCTATCGCCATGTCGACGCCGTGATCGGCCATGATTTCGGCTCGTCGGTTGCGGCGTGGTGCGCGCTGGTGCGGCCGGATGTGTTTCGTTCGGTCGCGCTGATGAGCGCGCCGTTCGCCGGGCCGCCGCCGCTGCCGTTCGACACAGCGGACAAGCCCGCGGCGCCCACCGCCGAAGATCCGATCCATCGCGACCTCGCAGCCCTGCCGCGACCGCGCGAGCACTATCAATGGTACTATTCAAAGCGTTGTGCCAATGCCGACATGCAGCACGCGCCGCAGGGCGTGCATAACTTCCTGCGCGGCTACTATCATCAAAAGAGCGCGGACTGGCCCGGCAACACGCCCTATCCGCTGCAAGGCTGGACCGCGACCGAACTGGCGAAGATGCCGACCTATTACGTGATGGATCTGGGACGAACGATGGCGGAGACGGTCGCCACCGAGATGCCGTCGGCGCAGCAGATCGGCGCCTGCAAATGGCTGCCGGAGCGCGAACTCGCCTTCTATGCCGGCGAATATGCCCGCACCGGATTCCAGGGCGGATTGCAATGGTATCGCTGCGGCACGTCGGGCGCGTTCAACGCCGAGCAGCAGACATGGTCGGGCCGAAGCATCGACGTGCCGTCCTGTTTCATCTCCGGGCGGCAGGATTGGGGCATCCATCAGCGCCCCGGCGTGCTCGACGCGATGCAGACCAAGGCCTGCAGCGACATCCGCGGTATGCATCTGATCGACCGCGCCGGTCACTGGGTGCAGCAGGAGCAGCCGGCGGAAGTCAGCCGGCTGCTCCTGGCATTCCTGAAGACGACGCAGACGTCGCCGGGCTAACGGTGCGCAGCGTCAGGCTGCGCGAACCGCCGTGCCATTTGTTCGGCGCGCTGTCGCTGAACACCGACGTCGGCGCGAACTTCGGCGCCTTGATCCAGATCATTTTTGCAACGCCCTGCGCGCTGTATCTTCTCCAGGCGTTTGACTTTAAGTCGCGCAGGGAGCCGCAGAGCAGATCAATGAATCCTATCAAGATCGACGAAGCCGCCCTGGTGATGCGCCGCGCCGCTCCGTTGCCGCGATACACGAGCTATCCCACCGCCAATCATTTCGTCCCGACTGTCGGCCCCGCGGATTATCGCAAATGGCTTGGTGCGCTTGAAGATGATGCCGCATTGTCGCTATACGTGCACATCCCGTACTGCAACGATCTGTGCTGGTATTGCGCCTGCAGCACCAAGGCGACCCACCGCTATGAGCCCGTCGCGCGCTACCTCGAGACGCTGCAATGTGAGATTGCCAGCGTTGCCGCGTTGCTGCCGCGCCGACACCATGTCACGCATATCCACTGGGGCGGCGGCTCGCCGGATATCCTTTCGGCACCCGACATTGCGCGGCTTGGCGACACCTTGCGGCGTAACTTCCAGTTCGATGACGCGCCCGAATTCGCCATCGAGATCGATCCGCGCTTGATGACGGAGGCCAAGGCCGATGTGATGGTGGGGATCGGTATAAACCGGATCTCGATCGGCGTGCAGGATTTCGACCCGGCGGTGCAGGTGGCGATCGGCCGGTCGCAGGGCTATGAAGTCACCAAAGCAACGGTCGATATGTTCCGCGCGCGCGACGTTGCATCGGTGAATTTCGACCTGGTTTACGGCTTGCCGCAACAGACCATGCAGAGTCTGTCGCGCACCATCGAGCAGGTTCTGGAGCTGTCGCCCGACCGTATCGCAATGTTCGGCTACGCCCACTTGCCGTGGAAGGCGCCCAACCAGAAGCTGATCGATGAGAAAACGCTCCCCGGCCCCATCGAACGCTTCAAGATGGCCCGCCAGGTGACGACGCAACTTGAAGACGCCGACTACCGACAGCTCGGGCTCGACCACTTCGCGCGGTACGATGACAGCCTGGCGACGAAGCCGCTGCATCGAAACTTTCAGGGCTATACAACCGACCGCACCAATGCGTTGATCGGACTGGGTGCCTCGGCTATCGGAAAGCTGCCGCAGGGCTACATGCAGAATGCCGTAGCGGCCGCCGACTATGCCAGCCGCATCGATCAGGGCGGTTTAGCCACCGTGCGCGGTCGGGCACTGACGCCGGACGACCGGCTGCGCGCTTTCGTCATCGAACGCCTGATGTGCGATTTCGAATTTTCAGCTGCAGCCGTGATGCGGAATTTCGACGACGCTTCGAGCGCGTTGCTGGATGAAGCCGACGCTATCGTGGCGGAAGACGGCGACGGCTTCGTCGAATCAACCACGACCGGCTTCAGGCTGACTTCGCTTGGCCGCCCGTTCGTGCGCAATATCTGCGCCCGCTTCGACGCCTATCTCAAAGTGGCGGCCGGCCAACATTCGCTGTCGGTGTGAGCCATCCGTGACCTGATCGTGGCCGCCCGGCGGGACTTGCCCCGACGCGCCAAACTGCCCATGCTTGCTTCCTACTGAAACCCAACAGGAGCCTGTCTTGACTGCATCACTCTCCATTTTTGCGACCGCCACCGAGATGTCGGCCGCGCTGAAGGCCAAACAGGTGTCCGCGGTCGAACTGGCGCAGGCCACCATCGCGCAGATCGAGCAGCATGACGGGCGGGTCAACGCGGTCTGCGTGCGCGACTTTGCCAGAGGGATCGACGCCGCCAAAGCTGCCGATGCAGCGCTGGCGCGCGGTGAAACCAGGCCGCTGCTCGGCATTCCCATGACGGTCAAGGAGTCCTTCAACGTCGCCGGCCTGCCGACGACATGGGGATTTCCGGCACAGAAGGATTTTATCGCCGCGGAAGACGCGCTGGCGATCACCCGCGTGAAGGACGCCGGCGGCGTGATCCTGGCCAAGACCAATGTGCCGCTCGGACTCGGCGACTGGCAGAGCTATAATGACATCTACGGCACCACCAACAATCCGTTCGATCTCGGCCGCACCCCGGGCGGCTCGTCCGGCGGATCGTCGGCCGCCCTGGCTGCCGGCTACGGCGCGCTGTCGCTCGGCTCCGACATCGGCGGCTCGCTGCGGGTGCCCGGACATTACTGCGGCATCTACGCCCACAAGCCGACCCTCGCTCTGGCAGCCACCCGCGGCCACGTCGCCCCCCCGTTCCCGCCGCTGCCCGGGACCCGGGATCTTTCCGTGATCGGCCCGATGGCGCGCTGCGCTACCGATCTGGCGCTGACGCTCGACGTCATCGCCGGCCCCGATCCGTTGCATGAAGGCGTCGGTTACAAGCTCGCTTTGCCGCCGGCGCGGCACACTGCGCTGAAGGATTTCCGCGTACTGGTGCTTGACGTGCATCCATTGATTGCCAGCGCCGCCAGCGTACGTGGCGCGGTCGAGACGCTTGCTGCGAATCTGACGAAGGCCGGTGTCGTCGTATCGCGCACAAGCCCACTGCTGCCCGATCTCGCGGACGGCGCGCGGCTGTACATGCGGATTCTACTGGCGTTGCTCGAAGCGTCGGCATCGCCGGACGTCTATGCCGGCTACCAGGCCATGGTTGCACAACTCGATCCAGCCGACATCAGCCTTGGCGCCGAACGCCTGCGCGGCGCGGCACTCACCCATCGCGACTGGCTGGTCGCAGAGACCGGCCGCAACCGGCTGCGCGCACAATGGCGCGCGCTGTTCCGTGAGTTCGATGCGGTGATCTGCCCGGTGATGCCGACCCCGGCCTATCCGCACGACCACGAACCCGACCAGACCAAGCGAGTCATCGACATCGACGGCCAGAACTATCCTTACGTCGATCAATTGGTCTGGCCCGGCATCGCCACGTTGCCCGGCCTGCCGTCCACCGCGATCCCGGTGGCCATGTCGAATGATGGCCTGCCGATCGGGCTGCAGATCGTAGGTCCCTGGCTGGAAGACCGCACGCCGTTGAAGCTCGCAGAATTGATCGAACAGGCGTTCGGCGGCTTCGTACCTCCGAAGGGGTTTTAAACGTAGCCCGGATGAGCGGAGTGACATCCGGGATTGCCCCCGGATGTCACTTTGCTCATCCGGGCTGCAACCTATTCCACCACCAGCCGCGCCGCCTCCGTCATCCCCACATCCCGCTCGCTCAAGAGATGTTCCACGATGACGCGTTGCGTGTCGGTCTCGATCACCGCGAACGGATCCGGCGCCATCAGGCGATGATCTATAACCAGCCGCGACAGCAGCAGGCGCCGGGCGTCACCGCGCAGCGCGTGGATACGATGCGCTTCCCACGAAAGCGTGACCGCGCTGGCGACATGGTACAGCGAACTGGTGGCGCGCCGCGCATCCGCCTCGTTGTCGACCTTCGCTGCGACGTCCCGAGCAAAGCTGATCGCACGATCGACCAGACCATGCAGCCGGTCGCGCCACGCCTGCGGCACGCTCGCGCTATCATCGAGCCGCGCATGCAGGTCGGCGGCCAGTGCGGCCTCCGCGCCATGGCGACCGACCGCGCGCTTCAGCGCATCGAGCGCCACGATGTTGCCAGTGCCCTCCCAGATCGAGCCGAGATGCGCATCGCGCAGCAGCCGCGCGGTAGCGAATTCCTCGATATAGCCGATGCCGCCACGCATCTCCATCGCGTCACCACAGACTTTTCGCGCATCGCGGGTAGCGCGGAATTTCAGCGTGGGCGTGAGAATGCGCAGCAAGGCCGCGGCGTCCTGGCTGCCAGCCTCGGCGCGGTCCAGCGCATCCGCCGTAAGGAAGCTCATCGACAACGCTTGCTCGGTCGGCAGCATGATCTTCATCAATTGCCGGCGCGCCAGCGGCATATCGATGATGCGGCTGCCGAACACCACGCGGCCGCGCGCCACCGCCATCGCGTCATGATAGGCGCGGCGCATCAGTGACGTCGACTTGACGCCGTTCGAAAGCCGCGATGAGTTGACCATCTCGGCCATCTGAACGAAGCCGCGATCGAGCTTGCCGACGGCATACGCAATCGCGCCTTCCAGTTTGATCTCGCCGGAAGCCATCGAGCGCGTGCCGAGCTTGTCCTTCAGCCGCACGATCCGGTAGTGGTTCGGCGAGCCATCTTCGAGCCGCCGAGGCATCAGGAACAGCCCGACGCCGCGGGTCCCATCCTCCGCGCCTTCCGGCCGCGCCAGCAGCATCACGATCTCGGCGTCGGCATTGGAGCAGAACCATTTCTCGCCGGTGAGGCGCCAGTGGTCGCCCTCCTGCACCGCCTTGGTCGTGAGCTTGCCGACGTCAGAGCCGCCCTCCTTCTCGGTCATGAACTGGCCACCTTGCGTGAGCCTCGCCATGTCGGTCTGCGTGAGCCCGTCGAGATACTTTTCTTTCAGAGCCGCATCGCCGAATTTCGACAGCAGCTTCGCCGCGCCGTCGGTGACGTTGATCGGGCACCCCATGCCGAATTCTGCCTGGTTGAACAGGAAGGTGAAAGCGTGCTTCGCCGCCACCGGATAGGTCTCCGGCCAGCCGAGAATGCCCTTGCGATGCGACATCGCATGGATACCGAATTCGCCGAACGCGGCGCGCTCCAGTTCGCGATAGGCCGGATGATACTCAATACGTTGTGCATCGCGGCCGAAGCGATCGCGCTGGTGCAGCACCGGTACGTGCTGGTCGGCCATCCGCCCGGCTTCGTCGAGCGGACCGCCGACGAGACCGCCCAGACGGTCGAGATGCGGCTCGATATGCGCGAACAGATCCGCCGGCAGATGGATGCGCAGCAGATCGGCCAGCGCCGGATCGGCACGATAAAAATTCATCCCCGACGTATCGGGCGCGATCATGTTGGCGACGATTTTGGTAGGGACGATTTTACCTTGGGCGTTCATGACGACCTCTTGTTTATGGTGACGGCGTTTCCATCTGCATCATGCGCCGCAAGCGCGGCCGAATAAAGTGCACCCGGAGAATGGCTCCATGAATATTCCGCATTATGAAACCGCGCTGATCGTCGGCGCCGGCGAAGGCATCAGCGCCTCATTGGCGCGGCTGCTGACGAAGCAGGGCCTGCGCGTCGCACTGGCGGCACGCAACACCGCCAAGCTCGCCGCATTGTGCGAAGAGACCGGCGCCAAGGCGTTCGCCTGCGATGCCACCAATGCCGACGACGTGGCAAAACTGTTCGTCGATGTCGAGCAGCAGATCGGCAAGCTCGATGTCGTCGTCTACAACGCCAGCCTTCGTGCCCGCGGTGCGTTCATTGAGCTCAGGCCGGAGGATGTCGCGCAGTCGATCGCCGTCAGCGCGTTCGGCGGATTTCTCGTCGCGCAACAGGCGCTGCAGCGGATGCTGCCGAACAGGCACGGCGCGATCCTGTTCACCGGCGCGTCGGCGAGCATCAAGGGTTTCGCACAGTCCGCGCCGTTCGCGATGGGCAAGTTCGCGCTGCGTGGCATGGCGCAATCGCTGGCGCGCGAATTCGCGCCGCAAGGAATCCACATCGCGCATTTCGTGATCGACGGCGGCATTCGCAGTTCGGTCCGCACCGAGCCGGCCGACCGACCGGACTCGATGCTCGATCCCGACGCCATCGCCATAAACTACTGGAACGTGCTGCAGCAGCCGCGCAGCGCCTGGAGTTCGGAGCTGGAAATCCGGCCGTGGGTGGAGAAGTTCTAGGGATTTCGCGCTGTCATTCCGGGCTGCGCTTCAGACGGCGAAGCCGGCTGGCGTGCAGACCCGGAACCCCGAGTTGTTCAACTGCCATATCTGGATTCCGGATTAGCTCGCAGCTTTCGCTGCGCCCGCCACGGAATGACAGATTAAATCACGCGCTTATCTGCATCATCGCCTCGGCGCGCAACCGCCAGCTCGCGCAGGAAATCTCCTGCGGCGCGATCGCGATGCGCTTCTCAAGGCGTATCTGCTTCCAGTCGCCCGGCGTCGGCGCGAAGGTGAAACCGGCGCGGCGCGCCAGCCCCAGCATGGCGTCGTTGAAGGGCAGCGTATCGCCGAACAGCGTTTCAGCGCCCAGCGCCGCGGCGCGGCATTGCAGGTTTGACAGCAGCGCCATGCCCAGGCCGTGGCCCTGCCATTGATTGGCAACCGAAAGGCCGAATTCGAAGTGCGAGGTCGCCTCGTCAAAAGCGTAACGCGCCTCGCCGACGATCCGCTCATGGCCGTCGATCGTCATCGTCGCCAGCACCGTAAAACGGCCGTCGTCACGCAGGTGGGTGAAGACATCGAGTTGCCCAACCGGCAATTCGCGGGCGGCGCCCATCAACCGCCTGTAGCGCGAGGCCTGCGAGAGATCGCGGAAGTAGCCCTGCAGCGCCTCGGCATCCGCCGCCCCGGCAAACCGCACCGTGACGACCGCGCCGCTGCGGGTCAGCAGCGCGTCCGAGTAATCATCGAGATGTCGGGGATCGATAAAATACATGGCGCGCTCCCGTTTTCCGCTCGCGTGATCCCGACCTATGCCCGCCAGAACGGCTTGCTGGCCTCGTACAGCACGTCGCCCTTCGACATCCCGGCATCGCGAATGTCGCGCTCGCTCCATTGCGTGAGTTCGCGGCGCTGCTGCATCCGCTCGCGCCAGGTGTGCAGCAGTTCGACCGCTTCGGCCAGGACGCCCGGTGCATGATGATTTGTCATCGATTGATGTGTGCAAGTAGACATTTTGCTCTCCTGAGCTAAAGTTCGCACAGTAAATATCGGAGCATTTCGACGCTTCCACAAACGACATGTTGTCCCCGCTCACATGAGCTACGCTCATGGATCAGGCGACCCATGCGGAGCACGCCATGACCGCTCGCCTGCCCTCGTTGAACGGATTGCGCGCCTTCGAGGCCGCCGCGCGGCATCTCAGCTTCACCGCCGCAGCCGCCGAACTGAACGTGACGCAGACGGCGATCAGCCATCAGATCAAGCGGCTGGAAGATGAACTTGGCATCCGGCTGTTCGTCCGGCAGAACCGTGCGCTGGCGCTGACACCGCAGGCGCGCGATTATCTGCCGGGCATCCGCGCCGCCTTCAACGACCTGCGGCTCGCCACCGACCGCCTGCTGCGCAAGGACAATGACCGCGTGCTGACGGTCAGCACGCTGGCGTCACTGGCCTCGAAATGGCTGCTGCCGCGGCTGCCGGCGTTCCAGGCGGCGCATCCCGAGATTGACGTCCACATCACCACTTCGACCACAATGGTGGATTTCAAGAGCGGCGACGTCGATGCCGCGATCCGCTACGGCCGCGGCCGCTGGCCCGGCCTGAGCGCGGACTGGCTGACCGCCGACCATCTGTTTCCGGTGTGTAGTCCGGCGCTGCTCCGCGGCGATAACCCGCTGCGCACGCCCGAGGACCTGTCACGCTACACCTTGCTGCATTCCAGCGCCGGCTACGACGACGACTGGCGGCTGTGGCTCACCGCCGCCGGCCTGCCGCTCGACATCTCCCGGCAGCCCGGTCTGTCCTTCGACATGATCTTCATGGCGCTGCAGGCGGCGATCGACGGCATCGGTGTCGCGATCGGCCGCTCCACCTATGTTGAAGGCGACCTCGCCAGCGGGCGGCTGGTGGTGCCGTTCCAGATCCGACTGCCGACCGAAGCCGGCTTCTATCTGGTCGCGCCCGAGGCGGCGGCGCAATCGCCGAAGCTGGCGGCGTTCCGCGACTGGCTGCTGGCGTCCGTCGCGGCCAAAGGCTGACGGCGCGCTGATTGCGCTGCAGCACAGCCGTGGACGGTGGCGTTTTACGGTTTGATCTCTGTAACCGGCGTGGCAGATTGCCGCGGGCAGGACAAACTGTCGCAGCCAGGGCCACCAGAGCGCCGCTGCCGCACCGGGAGAAAACACACGATGTCGTCGACCACCTCACACGGACAGCCGCCGGAACTGAAATCGCGCCTCGGCGCCATCCTGCGATCGACATCAGGCAATTTCCTCGAACAGTTCGATTTTTTCCTGTTCGGCTTTTACGCCACCGCGATCTCCAAGGCGTTCTTCCCGCCCGGCAACGACACCAACGCGCTGCTGCTGACCTTCACCACTTTCTGGCTCGGCGCACTGATGCGCCCGGTCGGCGCCATCGTGCTCGGCGCCTATATCGATCGCATCGGCCGCCGCAAGGGACTGATCGTGACGCTGGCGATCATGGCGATGGGCACCGTGATCATCGCGGTGTGCCCGACCTATGCCTCGATCGGCATCGCCGCGCCGATCATCGTTCTGATCGGCCGGCTGCTTCAAGGCTTCTCCGCCGGCGTCGAACTCGGCGGCGTGTCGGTCTATCTGTTCGAGATCTCGACGCCCGGCAATCGCGGCTTCTACACTTCGTTCCAGTCTGCGAGCCAGCAGGTCGCAATCTTTGTCGCAGCCCTGCTCGGCTACTTCCTGAGCGAGATCATGCCGGCGGATCAGGTCACCGCATGGGGCTGGCGCATTCCGTTCTTCATTGGCTGCGCCATCGTGCCGTTCATCTTCCTCCTGCGCCGTACGCTGGAAGAAACCCCGGCGTTCCTCGCCATGAAGAAGCATCCGACCGCCTCAGAGATATTCGCCTCCGCCGCGCTGAACTGGAGGATCATCGTGCTCGGCATGTTCATGGCGGCGATGACCACGGTGACGTTCTATTTCGTCACGGTGTACACGCCGACTTTCGGCAAGAACGTGCTGAAACTGTCCACCGCGGACAGCCTGCTGGTGACGCTGGCGGTCGCGGTCACCAACTTCATCTGGAATCCGGTCGGCGGCGCGCTGTCGGACCGGATCGGACGCAAGCCGGTCCTGATCACGATTTCCACGCTCGCGCTGATCACGGCCTATCCCGCACTGATGTGGCTCACGGCGGAACCGAGCTTCGGCAAGATGCTGGCGGTGGAAATGTTGTTCTCGCTGTATTTCGGCGTCTATAGCGGCACCATGCTCGGCGCGCTGGTCGAGATCGTGCCGGCGCATGTCCGCACCACCTGCTTCTCTCTGGCCTTCGCGCTGGCGGCAGCGTTATTCGGCACCTTCACGCCGCTGGCTTCAACCTGGCTGATCAAGCAAACCGGCAACGACGCATCGCCCGGCTTCTGGCTGATGTTCGCCGCCGCCTCCGGCCTGATCGCCACGCTGATCATCTATCGCGGCGGCCAGATCGTCGAGACAAGGGACACCGTGCCGGCGTAGGATCGGCACATGAAAGACCTTGTCCCGCTCGCGGAAAAGATCGCGGCCAAACTGATCGCGCGAAAGCAAACCATCGCAGTGGCGGAATCCTCCACCGGCGGGCTGATCTCTGCGGCTTTGCTCGCAGTACCCGGCGCGTCGGCGTATTATCTCGGCGGCGGCGTGATCTACACGCGCGACGCCCGCCGCGTCCTGATGGAAATTCCCGACGACGCCATGAAGGGGCTGCGTTCGGCGTCGGAGCCCTATGCGCAACTGCTGGCGAAGCAGATCCGCGAACGGTTCAACTGCGATTGGGGACTGTCGGAGACCGGCGCGACGGGACCGACCGGCAACCGCTACGGCGACGCTGCGGGCCACAGCTGCATGGCGGTGGCCGGCCCGCAGCAGGCGGTGATGACACTGGAGACGGAAAGCATTGACCGCCTCGGCAACATGCACGCGTTCGCGCATACGGCGCTGACGTTCCTGCTCAAGAATTTGTCGGCGTAGTCGGGCCGCGACTTCTCAGCCGTCATTGTGAGGAACCCTTGCGACGAAGCAATCCAGTTCTCGCTTACGGGCTCTGGATTGCTTCGCTCGGTCCAAAGTTGGCGCTGCCAACTTTGGACCGGCACGCAATGACGGAGAGGGTTACGTCGCCAAGGCTTCCGCCGGCTCCGCCAGAATGCAGCGCGCGATGCGGTTGCCTTCCATGTGAACGTTCGGCGGCGGGCCTTCGACGCAGCGCGGCTGGGCGAAACTGCAGCGCGGCGCGAACGAGCAATTCACCGGCGCCTTGTCGAGTGACGGCGGCGTGCCGGGAATCGTCTCCAGCCGCGCGCCCCGCTTCGCGCCGTGCACGGTCGAAGCCAGCAATCCGCGCGGATAGGGATGCACAGCGCTGCGCACGATCTGGCTCAGCGTACCCTGCTCGACGATCTGCCCGGCATACATCACCGCGACGCGATCGCAGATCTCGATGGCGACGCCGATGTCGTGGGTGACGAAGATAATCGACATGCCGAACTCGCGCTGCAATTCACGCAGCAGCAGCAGGATCTGGATCTGCACGGTAGCGTCGAGCGCGGTGGTCGGCTCGTCGGCCAGCAGGATCTTCGGCTTGCAGGCCAGCGCCAGCGCGATCATCGCGCGCTGCCGCATACCGCCCGACATCTCATGCGGATAGGCGTCGAGGCGGCGCTTCGCCGAGGGGATGCGCACCACTTCGAGCATTTCCAGCGCACGCTTGTTGGCGTCGGCCTGGCTCTTGCCCTCGTGCCGCATCACACTTTCGGCGATCTGCTGGCCGATGGTGTACACGGGATCGAGCGCCAGCGCCGGCTCCTGGAAGATCATCGATACTGTCTGGCCGCGAAACGCCGACAGTTCCTCATCATTGAGCGCCAGCACATCCTTGCCCATCACATTGACGGTGCCGGTGATCTGCGTGCGCTTCTTCGGCAGGAGCCGCATCAACGCGCGCAAGGTTACGCTCTTGCCGGAGCCGGACTCGCCGAGCAGGCCGAGCACCTCGCCCTCGCCCAGCGAGAAGCTGAGATCGTTCACCGCATAGACGGTGCGCTCGCCGGAGAATTTGACGTTGAGATTGCGGACCTCGACGAGATTGCTCATGTCAGCTCCGGGCATTTGGTGTGGAAGTCGGTCACGCGCTGGAACGCGGCGCCGATCGTCAGCAGCGTCGTTTCATCGAACGGGCGACCGATCAGCTGCACGCCGATCGGCAACTTCGACGCAGTGAAGCCGGCCGGGATCGAGAGCGCCGGCAGGCCGAGATAGTTGATCGGCCGGGTGAAGCGCGTCAGCCGCTGGATCATCGCTTCAGAGCCGGTGGTGTTGCCGACATCGGTTTCGGCAATCGTCGGCGCAGCCGCGGGCGCCACCGGCGCCAGCACGGCATCGGTGCCGGTGACCGCCGCAAGATAGGCCGCGAGCGCCGGGCCCCGCCAGCGCAACGCCTCGATGTAGGACACGCCAGAGATCGCAAAGCCGTTCTGCAGCCGCGACAGCACCTGCGCGCCGTAGTCCTGCGGACGCTCGATCATCCAGCGCTTGTGAATGGCCGCAGCTTCCGTTGCCAGCACCATCTGGCACGCCGCGGTAAGCTGGCGCTGGTCAGGCAGATCGACCTCGACAAAGCTGACGCCCTCGCTCTTCAGCGTGGCGATGGTGTCCTGCAGAATCCTTGCAGCCTCGGGATCGAGGTCATCGACGTAGAACGCTTTCGGAATGCCGACGGTCATCCCCTTGGCCGACGCCTTGGTCGCGGCCATGTAGTCAGGCACGGCGCGGGTGCTGACGGTGGGATCGAGCGGATCGGCGCCGGCCATCAGTCCCGTGAGCAGCGCGCAATCCTCGACCGTCCGCGCCAAGGGGCCCACGGTGTCCAGCGATTGCGACAGCGGCATCGCACCGGCGCGGCTGATCAGCCCGACCGTGGTCTTCAATCCAGTGACGCCGCAAAAATGCGCCGGCAGCCGGATCGAGCCGCCGGTGTCGGAGCCGAGCGCCGCAAAGGTCAGGCGCGCGGCGACGGCCGAGCCGGAGCCCGACGACGAGCCGCCGGTGACGTGATCGAAGGCCCACGGATTATGCACCGCGCCGTAATGCGAGTTATGGCCGAGCGGGCCGTAGGCGAACTCGACCATCTGCAACGATCCGAGCCTGATCGTGCCGGCATCCTTGATCCGTTGCAGCGACGTCGCCGTGGTGGTCGCGACGAAATCGCGGCGGATATGCGAGCCGCAGGTCACGACATGGCCTTCGTCGTAATACATGTCCTTATGCGCCAGCGGCACGCCATGCAGCACGCCGCGGCTTTCGCCTTTGGCGAGCTTCGCATCGGCAACGTCAGCGGCGGCGAGCGCGGCATCCGCCTCGATCGACATATAGGCGTTCAGGCTCGGCTGCCATTTCGCCGTGCGGTCGAGGCAGGACTGCGTGGCCTCGCGCGACGAGATCTTCTTCTGCGCGATGGCGGCAGCGACCTCGATCAGCGACAGCAAAGCGGGTTCGGTGACGCTCATTTGGCGGCCTTCGTATTCTGTACGACGAGAAAGGTCGCAGGTTCGAGATCCATCGGCAGCGTGCCGGCGATGGCCGCAAAGCCTTCATAGGCCGGCCCGATATTATGGGCGATCCGCTCGGCGACATCGTCGGCCACGATGAGACCGCCGAGCCCGGCGATCACCTTGATCTGTTTTGCGGTAGGTGCGGTCATGGCGCAACGTCTCCCATCGGCGGCGCCTTGCTGTGCGCGGCGCCCGGAATGAACATGTAGCAGGCCACCTGATGGCCAATCGCATCGACGTCCGAAAGCTTCGGGCTCTCGCCGGAACAGACCGCTTCGGCAAAGGGGCAGCGCGTGTGGAAGCGGCAGCCGGACGGCGGGTCGATCGGGTTCGGCGGATCGCCGGTGATCGGCGGCGTCTGGGTGCGGTTGTCGGGATCCGAGGACGGCATCGCCGCCAGCAGCGCCCGCGTATAGGGATGCGCGGGCTTGTCCCAGACATCATCGACCGGGCCGAGCTCGACGACTTCGCCCAGATACATCACCAGCACGCGGTCGGAAATGTAGCGAACGACATTGAGGTCGTGGCTGATGAACAGATAGGTCAGACCGAACTCGCGCTTCAGATCGACCAGCAGGTTGAGCACCTGCGCCTCGACTGACTTGTCGAGCGCCGACACGGCCTCGTCGAGAATGACGAGGCGCGGTGACAAAGCGAGCGCACGCGCGATGTTGACGCGCTGCCGCTGTCCGCCGGAAATCTCGTGCGGATAGCGGTTGGCGAAATTCTCCGGCCGCAGCCCGACCTTCCCCAGCAGCTCGCGTGCCAGCGCACGCGAAGCCTTCTCGGCCATGCCGTGGACCTTGGGGCCGAACGCGATCGACTCCTCGATGGTGAGGCGCGGGTTGAGCGAGGCGTAGCTATCCTGAAACACCATCTGCATGCCGCGGCGCAATTCACGTAGCGACAATTCGCGCCCGACCGTGCGGCCATCATAGACGATATCGCCGGAGTTGCGCTCCATCAGATGCATCAGGAGCCGCGCGGTGGTGGACTTGCCACAGCCGGATTCGCCGACGATACCGACGGTCTCGCCCTTGGCGATCGAGAACGACACGTCGTCCACCGCGCGTACGGTCTTGCTCTTCGCGAACAACCCGCCACGCACCGGGAAGTGCTTGGTCAGGCCGTTGACCTGCAGCAGCGGCTGGGCTTCGCCGCCGATGTCCGGTAGCGGTTCGAGCTTGTCGAAGGTTTCGGTGGTGTCTGTCATGACATCAGTTCCGGATGTCCATGGCGCTGCGCATGCCATCGCTAAGGAGATTGAAGCAAATCGATACTGCGAAGATCATCGCGCCAGGCAGCGCCGCCACCCAGGGATTGACGTAGATCGCGGTGCGCAGCGTGTTCAGCATCAAGCCCCATTCCGGCTCCGGCGGCTTGGTGCCGAGGCCCAGGAAGGAGAGGCCGGAGGCCAGGATCATCGACACCGAGATCAGCCCGGTGGCGTAGACGAAGATGGTGCCGAGCACGTTGCCGAGCATGTGCACGCGCATGATGGTGAAGGCGTCCGCGCCGGAAGCGCGTGCTGCCTCGACGAAATCGGCGTTACGAACGCCGGTAGTGACGCTTTCGGCAACGCGGGTGATCTGCGGCACGAACACGATGGTCAGCGAGACGATCGAATTGACTATGCCGGCCCCCAGCGCGCCGGAAATCGCGATCGCCAGCAGCACCGACGGGAAGGCGTAGAAGATGTCGACGGTGCGCATGATCGCGGTATTGACCTTGCCGCCGACATAGCCGGCGACGAGGCCGAGCGATGTGCCGATGACGAAAGCCAGGATCACCGGCAGGATGCCGATCAGCAGCGACAGCCGCCCGCCATAGATCAGTCGCGCCAGCATGTCGCGGCCGAGTTCGTCGGTGCCGAGCGGATAGTTCGGCGTACCGATGTGGCGCAGCCGGCGGATCATCGAACCCTGATAGGGATCGGCGAGGCCGAGCCACGGCGCAAACAGCGCGCCGAGCAGGATCAGAAGGAGGATGGCCGCACAGGTCATGCTGACCTTGTCGCGGACGATACGTCGGCCCACCGTGGCCCAGTAGCCGCGCGCGGCATGCGCGGGCGCGGCTTGCAGGGCGGTGTCGGTCATCGCGGTCATGAGTGAGTACCCGTCATGGTCAGCTCCGCTTGATGCGCGGATCGATCGCGGCCTGCGCGATATCGACCAGGAGATTGAGGAACACGAAGAACAGCGCCAGCACCAGGATCGTGCCCTGCAGCAACGGCAGGTCGCGCTGGAAGATCGCCGAATTCAGCAGCAGGCCGGAGCCCGGCCAGGAGAACACCGTCTCGATCAGGATCGAGCCGCCGAGCATGTAACCGAGCTGCAGACCCATCACCGCCAGAGCGGTCGGCGCGGCGTTCTTGATGACGTGGCGAAACACACTCGTCTCATGCAGGCCCTTGGCCCGCAGCGCCTCAACGAAATCCTGCGAGAGGATGTCGCCAGTCAGCGCGCGCACCGTGCGGGTGATGATACCCATCGGGATCACCGAGGTGGTGATCGCCGGCAACACCAGATATTTGATGTGCTCCCAGTCCCAGGCCCACGAACCGGAGCCGCCGGGGCCAGCGCCGACGGCGGGCAGCCAGTTCAGTTGCACCGAGAAGATGATGACCAGCACCATCCCGAGCCAGTAATGCGGCACCGAGACGCCGGCAATCGCGATCGAGGTCGCTACCTTGTCGACCCAGGTATCGCGGAAATAGCCAGCGATCAGCCCAAAAAAGAGACCGAGCGTGAAGCCGATCGCGGCCGCGGCAATCGCCAACGTGACGGTGTTGCTGACGGCACGCAGCACTTCGGCCAGCACCGGGCGGCCGGTGGCGATGGAATTGCCGAGATCGCCGTGCAGCGCGCGCCACAGCCACAGGCCGAACTGCACCGGCAGCGGCCGGTCGAAGCCGTAGGCGATGCGCAATTGCGCCGCGAGTTCCTGCGACGCGTCAGCGGGAAGAATGGCGACGAGGGGATCCCCGGGGGTGATGTGCACCAGCAGAAAGCACACCAGCGCCACACTGACGACGACCGGGATCACATAAACAATACGCCGCGCGATATAGACGAACAAAGATCACCTTCGGTTCAATGAGAGCCAAGTGGCTCATTCTTCCTTCCTTCTCCCCTTGTAGGAGAAGGTGGCGCTGACGAAGTCCGCGTCGGATGAGGGGTCTACGGAGCGAGACACGACCCCTCACCCGGCCGCGCTATCGCGCGTCTTCCCTCTCCCACACGGGGAGAGGGAAGAAACAGCGCTTCGATCAAAGCACGCCCGCTACTTACGGCGTCATCGACACCGACGAGAAGTCGATGAACCAGCTCTTCGGCTGCACGAAGCCCTTGATCTTCGGGCTCAGCGCGCGCGGACCGACGTCGTGGGCAACGTAGAGGAACGCAGCATCATCGATCGAGGCGGCGTTGAGCTCGGCCAAGGCCTCGTCACGCGCCGCGGCATCGAACGTCGTGCGCGCCTTGGTCACCAGCTCGTCGAACTTCGGGTTGTTGATGAAACCCCAGTTGTTGGAGACCGGCGGCGCCATTCCCGACTGCAGGAAGCGCACCAGCGCGAAGAACGGGTCCATCGCCGCAAAGGTCACGTTGGTGGCGTTGGCGCCGTTGGCCGACGCGTCCTTGGCGCCGCGGCGCCAGTTGGTGAACAGCGTATTCCATTCAATGACGTCGAGCTTCACATCGAAGTAGCACTCCGCCAGCGCCTGCTGCAGATACTCGTTCATCGGCAGCGGCAGCATCTGGCCGGAGCCCGACGCCGACGTCTGGGTCTTCACCGACAGCTTCTTGCCCGGGCCGTAGCCGGCTTCCTTCATCAACGCCTGCGCGGCGGCGAGATCATACTTGATCTGGAAGGTCGGCTTGCCGCGCCAGGGATGGCCGGGCTCGAAGGTGCCGGTGGCGGGCACCATCAGGCCGGCGAGCAGGCCGTCGCGCAGCCCCTCGCGGTCGATGCAGAGATTGGCGGCCTTGCGGACGCGGATGTCGTTCCACGGCGAGCCCTCGATGCGTGAGAACTGCCACGGCCAGACGTGCGGCTGCTCGTTCTTCTCGATCTTGAAGCCCCGCGCGGTGATTTCCTTGACGGCATCGGGCGCCGGGGCCTCAATCCAGTCAACTTGTCCGGACAGCAGCGCCGCAGTGCGGGCATTGGCTTCCGGCATCGGCAGCAGGAGCAGCTTGTCGACCTTGGGGACGCGATCCTTATTCCAGTAGGCGTCGTTCTTCGCCAGCTCGAGACGCTCGCGCGGCGTGAACTTCGACATCTTCCACGGGCCGGTGCCGGCGGGCTCCTTGGCAAACGCCGCCCATGCGGCCTGCGACTTCGCCTTGGCGTCGGCGCCTTCGGCCTTGTCGAAGAAGGCCTGCCACTTGGCCGGGCTGGCCATATAGAGATTGGTGAGGTTGATCGGCAGGAACGAGTCCGGCTCCTTGGTGGTCAACTCCACTGTCATGTCATCGATCTTCTTCGCCGAAACCAGCGTCGGCATGCGCGACGCGGTGACGCCGACCTGGCTGGCGTCGAACTGCGGCGCATCCTGCTTCAACACCTTCTCGACGTTCCACACCACGGCGTCGGCGTTGAACGGCGAGCCGTCATGGAAGGTGACGCCGGGGCGCAGCTTGAAGATCCACTTCTTCTTGTCGGCATCATCCACCTTCCATTCGGTGGAGAGCGCCGGGATCACCACGCTTGCTTTGGTGGCGGACGAAAGATCCCAGCCGGTCAGGCCGTCATACATCGTGTTGCCGGTGAAGCGATTGCCCTCAAAGCCCTGGTCGGGCTGCCCGAGCGTGCGCGGAATATCGGCAGCAGTCATGCCAATGCGCAGAACTGTTTCAGCGCGCGCTGCCTGTGGCAGGGTCAGCGCAGTCGCCATGCCCAGCATGGCGATCGTCAGCGCAAGGCGGCTCTTGGTCGGCTTTTCGATACGCATCAATGTCAGTCCCCATAGAGATTGGATGGTTCGGCTTGGCAGCCTAACTCACTGGCTAATTCTTATGCAACGCCCGTGCCATCGATCGCGCGTCGGCGCCCGGATGACTCGGGCTGTGGCACAGCCTCCGACTGGCACACAGGGCATCAGCATCTGCCTAATCTGGCATCAAGCTTGCAGGTATTGGGCGACTCTCGCCCCCCATCAATGGAGCTTGGTTTAATGCGCGTTCGGAATTCTATTTTTGTTGCGGCCATCGCCGCGCTGCTGGGTGCCTCCGCACCGGCGCAAGCCGAGACGGTGGTGCGCTACGGCATCTCGATGGCGGACATTCCGCTGACTACCGGTCAGCCCGACCGCGGGGCTGGCGCCTACCAGTTCACCGGATACACCATCTACGATCCGCTGGTCGCTTGGGAGATGGACGTGTCCGACCGACCGGGCAAACTGATCCCCGGCCTCGCCACCGAGTGGAAGGTCGATCCCGCCGACAAGACCAAGTGGCGCTTCACTTTGCGCAAGGGCGTCAAATTCCATGACGGCAGCGACTTCGATGCCGACGCCGTGGTGTGGAATCTCGACAAGGTGCTTAATGATAAGGCACCGCAGTTCGACAAACGCCAGAGCGCTCAGGTCAAGACTCGCCTGCCGTCGGTAGCCAGCTACGCCAAGATCGATGATTCCACCGTCGAGATCACGACCAAGACCATCGACTCGTTCTTCCCCTACCAGATGCTCTGGTTCCTGGTCTCCAGCCCGGCGCAGTACGAAAAGGTCGGCAAGGACTGGGACAAGTTCGCTGCCACGCCGTCGGGCACTGGCCCGTTCAAGCTCACCAAGCTGGTGCCGCGCGAACTCGCCGAGCTCTCGAAGAACCCGGACTACTGGGACAAGAAGCGTCTCGCCAAGGTCGACAAGCTCGTCCTGGTGCCGATGCCAGAAGCCCTGACCCGCACCAACGCGCTGCTCGCCGGTCAGGTCGACCTGATCGAGACGCCTGCGCCGGACGCCGTGCCGCAGCTGAAATCGGCCGGCATGAAGATCGTCGATAACGTCACACCGCACGTCTGGAACTATCATCTCAGCGTGCTGCCGGGCTCGCCCTGGACTGACGTTCGTCTGCGCAAGGCGCTCAACCTGGCCATCGACCGCGACGCCGTCGTCGGCCTGATGAACGGCCTCGCCAAGCCCGCCATCGGCCAGGTCGATCCGTCGAGCCCATGGTTCGGCAAGCCGGACTTCAAGATCAAGTATGACCTCGCCGAAGCCAAGCGACTGGTGAAGGAAGCCGGTTACGGCCCGGACAAGCCGCTGAAGGCGACTTTCATCATCGCCAATGGCGGCACCGGCCAGATGCTATCGCTACCAATGAACGAGTTCCTGCAGCAGAGCTTCAAGGAAATCGGCGTTGACGTCGAGTTCAAGGTCGTCGAGCTCGAAGTGCTCTACACGGCCTGGCGCAAGGGCGCGGCCGACGACAGCATGAAGGGCATCACCGCGAACAACATCGCTTACGTCACCTCGGACCCGCTTTACGCCATCGTCCGCTTCTTCGACTCGCGCCAGGTCGCGCCGGTCGGCGTCAACTGGGGCGGCTACAAAAATCCGAAGGTCGATGCGCTGATCGACGAAGCGAAGAACAGTTTCGACGCTACCAAGCAGGATGAGTTGATCGCCCAGGCGCATTCGCTGATCGTCGACGACGCCGTGCTGGTCTGGGTCGTCCACGACACCAACCCGCACGCGCTGTCTCCGAAGGTGAAGAAGTTCGTGCAGGCGCAGCACTGGTTCCAGGATCTGACGACGATCAGCATGGACTGAGCTGGGTCTTCGCATAACAGCTTCTGCTTTACAGTCAGCTGCACATCATCAGGCGTCGCCGAGCAATCGGCGGCGCCTTTTTCTTTCGTCCTTCTCCCCCGGACATAGCGGAGCTGCGGCTGACGGGAGAGAAGAAGTAGAAAACTCCGCGTCGTCCCGGTAAGCGAACTTGCGAGCGCAAGCCGGGCCCCATACACGCTGTCGTTATGTGACGCGCTACTCTATTCTTAACTGCAGGCTCGGAGGGGATGAGTCCCGGATCGGCGTTCGCTGCGCTCACTTGTCCGGGACGACAGCGAAGAGGGCTAATCGGAACCCCTGCCCGCCGCGCGACTTGATCCACACCGTCATCACATACCGGTGCCCTCATGATCGACGATCTCTGGTACAAGAACGCCGTGTTTTATTGTCTGTCAGTCGGCAGCTTCATGGATGCCGACGGCGACGGCGTCGGCGACTTCAAGGGGCTGACGCGACGGCTGGATTATCTCGACGGACTCGGCGTCACCGCGATCTGGCTGATGCCGTTCCAGCCCTCACCCAGCAAGGATGACGGCTACGACATCTCCGACTATTACGGCGTCGACCCGCGCTACGGCACGCTCGGCGATTTCGTCGAATTCACCCACGGCTGCCACCAGCGCGGCATCCGCGTCATCATCGACCTCGTCGTCAACCACACTTCCGACCAGCACGCCTGGTTCAAGGACGCCCGGAGCGCGAAGAATTCAAAATACCGCGACTGGTACGTCTGGTCAGACAAGAAGCCGGCCAATGCCAACAAGGGTATGGTGTTTCCCGGCGTGCAGAAATCCACATGGACCCATGACAAGGACGCCAAGGCGTGGTTTTTTCACCGCTTCTATGACTTCCAGCCCGACCTCAGCACTTCGAACCCGCATGTGCAGGCCGAGATTCTCAAGATCATGGGCTTCTGGCTGCAGCTCGGCGTCTCCGGCTTCCGCATGGACGCAGTGCCCTTCGTGATTGCCACCAAGGGGCCAAAGGTCAACAAGCCGATCGAACAATACGACATGCTGCGCGCCTTTCGCGAATTCCTGCAGTGGCGCAAGGGCGACGCCATCATCCTCGCCGAAGCCAACGTCGAGCCCGAGACCGACATGGAGTATTTCGGCGATGACGGCGATCGCATGCAGATGATGTTCAACTTCCAGGTCAATCAGAACCTGTTCTATGCGCTGGCCTCCGGCGACGCGCGCACGCTGGCGGCGGCGCTGAAAGTCACAAAGCCGCGGCCGGCGACAGCGCAATGGGGCCTGTTTCTGCGCAACCACGACGAACTCGATCTCGGCCGCCTGACCGAGGCGCAACGCCAGACGGTGTTCGAAAAATTCGGCCCGGATAAATCCATGCAGCTGTACGATCGCGGAATCCGCCGCCGCCTCGCGCCGATGCTGGGCGGCGACCGCCGCCGGCTCGAGCTGGCCTACAGCCTGATGTACACGCTGCCGGGCACGCCGGTGCTGCGCTATGGCGACGAGATCGCGATGGGTGACGACCTCTCGTTGCCTGAGCGCAATTGTGCGCGCACGCCGATGCAGTGGTCCACCGAGCCGCAGGCCGGTTTTACCAAGCATGACAGGCCGAAAAATCCGGTGATCGATAAAGGCCCCTACGGCTACGATCACGTCAACGTCGCCAAGCAGCGCCGCGATCCCAACTCGATGCTGAACTGGACCGAGCGCATGATCCGGATGCGCAAGGAAGTGCCGGAGATCGGCTGGGGTGACTTCGCGATCATCCCGACCCGCAATCCCGCCGTATTGGTGATGCGTTACGACTGGCGTAACAATTCGGTGCTGTTCGTGCATAATCTCGACGAGAAGCCGAGCGAAGTCTCGTTCGCTGTCGGTCTCAAAACCGAGCAGGACAAACACCTGATCAACCTGCTCGACGAAGACCACAGTCACGCCGACGACAAGGGCAAGCACCATCTGATGCTGGAGGCCTATGCCCACCGCTGGTACCGCGTCGGCGGGCTGGATTATCTGCTCCGCCGCAGCGACATCGACGGCGATTCGGACCCGCACCCGCAGTGATACCCGGTAGGGCGGCCTAGCCAGAGGCGTAATCCGCCGTCTGGATCCAACCGGTTACGGCTTCGCCTGCAGTCGCTCAGCGCAACCTTAAGACCACGCCTTCATCGCCGCGCAGCTCCAACGGGCCGGAGACATTCTCGCCCTTGCGATCGAGTTGTGTCGACAGCAGTATTTCACCGCCCTCGACATGCATCGACAGCGGCGCGGCACCCAGATTGAGCGCGATCAGCAGGCTCTCGCCATCATAATGACGGTGATAGGCCAGCAGGTCGCCCGGCGTTTGCACGGGCGTGTAGTCACCGAACACCAGCGCAGTCGAGTGCCTGCGCAGATCGATCAGCTTCACATAGAGGTTGAGGATCGAGGCGGGATCGCTGGCCAGCACCGCGGCGTTATCCGTCACATAATCATCGGCCAGCGGCAGCCATGGCTCGCCGGTGGTGAAGCCGGCGTTTTCCGAGGTCCCCCATTGCATCGGCGTGCGGCAGCCGTCGCGGCCCACCCCGATGCCCGGCACGTTCTTCTCAAACGGGTCCTGCACCTTTTCCGGCGGAACCGGCAGCTGCTTCATGCCAATCTCGTCGCCGTAATACAGCGTCGGCGTGCCCCTGAGCGTCAGCAGCAGCATGGCCGCGACGCGTGCTTGCGCCAAGCCTACCCGGCTGGCGATGCGCGGGCGATCGTGGTTGCCGAGAACCCAGTTCGGCCAGGCGCCGAATGGCAGCGCCGCCTCATAACGCGCAATCAGATCGCCGATCTCATGCGCATTCCAGGGCGCCGACAGCAGCGCGAAATTGAACGGCAGATGCGCGCCCGACAGGTCGCGGCCGTAGTAAGCAACCAGCCGCTCGACCGGCAGATAGACCTCGCCGATCAGTACCCTATCGTCAAATTCGTCGACCACGCGGCGCATCTCGGCGACCACGTCGAGCGTCTCCGGGCGGTCGGTCGAATACAGCGGCAGCACCGATTCATGCGGTGGCCGGCCGAGGCTGTAGGTTGGGTTGACGGGATTGTCGCGAAATTCATCGTCCTTGATCAGATGCCAGATGACATCGACGCGAAAGCCGTCGACGCCACGGCGCAGCCAGAACCGCATCACGTCATAGATCGCCTGACGTACGTCGGGATTGCGCCAGTTCAGGTCGGGCTGCCTGTCGAGAAAGGCGTGGTAGTAATACTGCTGCGTCAGTTCATCCCAAGCCCAGGCGCTGCCGCCGAATTCCGACATCCAGTTGGTCGGCGGCGAGCCATCCGGCCCGGCATCGCGCCAGATGTACCAGTCGCGTTTCGGATTGTCGCGCGAGCTTCGGCTCTCGAGAAACCAGCCGTGCCGGTCCGAGGTGTGGTTCGGCACCAGATCCAGAATGATCTTCAGGCCGTAACCATGCACCGCCGCGACCAGCGCGTCGCAATCCGTTGATGTGCCGAATATCGGATCGATGCCGGTGTAGTTGGAAATATCGTAGCCGAAGTCTGCCATCGGCGACGGGAATATCGGCGACAGCCAGATCGCATCGACGCCGAGCTGGCGCAAATAGGGCAGCCGGCCGATGATCCCCGTGAGATCGCCGATCCCATCGCCGTTGGAATCCTGAAACGAGCGCGGATAGATCTGGTAAATGGTGCCGGCTTGCCACCAGACGGTCGCTGCAGAGTTCATACTTTATAGATAAACCGGAAAATGAGTACACAAAAGGGCAACAAAAAGGGTGCGAAAAAGCGGCCCTCCCGGAGGAAGGCCGCCATTCCCTGACAATCCTAATCGCGGTCGATGACGACAGAACGACGTTCGCCGCGGTCGTAGTCACGATTGCGATCCCTACTGCGCTTGATCACCACGGTCTCGTCGCGGTCGCGCCGGTCGCGATAGTAGTCACGGTCCCGATCGCGGTATCTGTCGCCGTGCACCGCGCCGACGGTGACGCCATCCGGGCCGACGCCGACGCCGATATTCTGCGCGCTTGCAGGAATTGAAGTGCTGATAGCCGCCGCAGCAACGGCCATGATCGCAAGATGCTTCATCATTTTCGTGCTCTCAGGTTATGAACGATGGGGAAGCAATCCCCGGGCGCGCGGATGGTTCCCGCTTATCCTGGCGGGATAATCGCATTGCTCGGCATCGGCCGGTCGGTGATCTGCTGGCCGAACAGACTACCGACCAGTTCGACCATGACACGCGCGGTACGGCCGCGTTCGTCGAGGAAAGGGTTGAGTTCGACGACATCGAGCGAGACCATCACACCGGAATCATGCAGCAGCTCCATGATCAGATGCGCCTCGCGATAGGTGGCGCCGCCCGGCACCATCGTGCCGACGCCGGGCGCGGTGGCGGGGTCGAGAAAGTCCACGTCGAACGAGACGTGCAGCACGCCGTTGCGCGCCTTGACGCGCTCGATGACGCGGCGGATCAGCACGCTGACGCCGAACTCGTCGATCTGCCGCATGTCGGCGACGGCGATCTTCCTTTCGGCTACAAGCTCCTTCTCGAGCCTGTCGATGGAGCGGATGCCGAACAGGTCGAGATGGACCGGCCTGATCGACGCCCGTGGCTCGGCGCCAAGCAGCCCGTCGAGTCCCGGCTCGCCGCACAGGAACGCTGCAGACATGCCGTGCATGTTGCCGGTCACGGTGGTGGCTGGCGTGTTGTAGTCTGCATGCGCATCAAGCCACAGCACGAACAGCTCGCGGCCTTGTTCTTGCCAGTGCCGCGCCACGCCGTTGACAGAGCCCATCGACAGGCTGTGGTCGCCGCCCATAAAGATCGGCAGCGCGCCGGACTGCGCAATCGTATAGGCCCGCGCGCTCAGCGCCTGAATCCATTTCTGGATGTCACGATAGTGCCTGGCATTTTCCGGCGGGGTATCGAAGAGCGGATGGCCGTCAAGCGGCGTGAGGTCGCCGTGGTCCTCGACCACAAAGCCGAGGTTTTGCAGCAGCGCACCGAGGCCGGCGGTGCGCAAGGCGGCCGGTCCCATCAAGGTACCGCGCTGCGAGGCGCCGACCTCGACCGGTGCGCCGAGAAGCGCAATGCGCCTGGGTTGGGAAACGTCAGTCATCGCTTGGCCCTTCCAAAATGCACCGCCGCTCCAGGCCGGATCGGCCAGCGGCGCAACACGCTGATAACCGCGGATTGAACTTCATAGGCCACGATGAGACCATAAATATAAAGCCGGGAAACAGTCGTTTGCACTGCAACGTATTGGCCGCAGCGAAGTTGTCGTGCGGATTTCATTTTGCGAAATTTGAACAGACGGGGCTCTCGTGACGAACAGAACGGTCGAAGAAGGCTTACCCTATCCCTTGGGCGCGCACTGGGATGGAAAGGGGACCAACTTCGCGTTGTTCTCTGCCAACGCCACCAAGGTCGAGATCTGCCTGTTTGACGGCGATGTCGAGACCCGCATCGAGTTGCCGGAATATACCGACGAGGTGTTCCACGGCTATATTCCCGACGTCGTGCCCGGCACATTCTACGGCTACCGCGT
The DNA here is from genome assembly GCF_028290495.1 of Tardiphaga sp. Classification (GTDB taxonomy): domain Bacteria; phylum Pseudomonadota; class Alphaproteobacteria; order Rhizobiales; family Xanthobacteraceae; genus Tardiphaga. Next base: position 13,809 of record NZ_JAQGJT010000169.1, on the reverse strand, counting down.
CCACGGCCCCTACGAGCCGAAAAACGGCCACCGCTTCAATCCCAACAAGCTGCTGCTCGATCCCTATGCGAGGGCGCATGCCGGCACGCTGACGTGGAATCCCGCTGTCTTCGGCTACAAGGTGGAGACCGGCGACGACACCACGTTCGACGAGCGCGACTCGGCGCCGTTCATGCCGCGTTGCGTCGTGGTCGACAAAGACTTCGACTGGACCGGTGAGGCCGGACGTCAGAACGTGCCATGGGACCAGACCATCATCTACGAGACCCACGTCAAGGGCTTTACGATGCAGCATCCGGACGTGCCGGAAAAGCTGCGCGGCACCTATGCCGGCTTCGGCACCAAGCCGGTGGTGGATTATCTGACCGGACTCGGCATTACGTCCGTCGAGCTGTTGCCGGTCCACACCTTCATCAATGACGATTACCTGCTCGAGAAGAAGCTGACCAACTACTGGGGCTACAACTCGATCGGCTTCTTCGCGCCCGATCCACGCTACGCCTCCGACGTGCCGAACTCTTTGCGCGAGTTCAAGGAGATGGTGGCGACGCTGCATGCCGGCGGGCTCGAGGTGATCCTCGACGTTGTCTACAACCACACTGCCGAAGGCAACGAACTCGGCCCGACGCTGTCGTTCAAGGGCATCGACAACGCCAGTTACTATCGGCTGATGCCGGAGAAGAAGCGCTATTACATCAACGACACCGGCACCGGCAACACGGTGAACCTGTCGCACGCGCGCGTCATCCAGATGGTCAACGACAGCCTGCGCTACTGGGTGCGCGAGATGCATATCGACGGCTTCCGCTTCGACCTCGGCACGATTCTCGCGCGTGAGGTCTATGGCTTCGACGAGCAGAGCGGCTTTCTGAAAGCCGTCGATCAGGATCCGTTGCTGACCACGGTCAAGCTGATCGCGGAGCCGTGGGACATTGGCCCCGGCGGCTATCAGGTCGGCGGCTTCCCGCCCGGCTGGGCGGAATGGAACGACAAATTCCGCGACGTCGCCCGCAATTTCTGGCGCGGCGAGGCGCCGGTTGCGGCCATCGCGCCGCGGCTATCGGCTTCCGGCGACATGTTCAACCATCACGGCCGTCGCGCCTGGGCCAGCGTCAACTTCGTGACCGCGCACGACGGCTTCACGCTGAACGACTGGGCGAGCTACAACGACAAGCACAACGAGGCCAACGGCGAGAACGGCAAAGACGGCTCATCCAACAACGCCTCATGGAATTGCGGCGTCGAGGGCCCGACCGATGACAAGGCCGTTCTGGCGCTGCGCGGCCGGCAGAAGCGTAACATGCTGGCGACGCTGCTGTTCGCCCAGGGCACACCGATGCTGCTCGGCGGCGACGAGTTCGGCCGGACCCAGCAGGGCAACAACAATGCCTATTGTCAGGACAGCGAGATTTCCTGGTTCGACTGGAAGCTTGATGCCAACGGCCAGGAGCTGCTCGACTTCACCAAACGCATCATTAAGCTGCTCAAGGAATGCTCGGTACTGCGCCGAACCCGTTTTCTTACCGGCGAGCACGACGAGAAGCTCGACGTCCGCGACATGACCTGGATCAACGCCAATGGCGGGGCCATGGAAGACAAGCACTGGTCCGACACAAACATGAAGTGCTTCGGCATGTTGCTGGACGGTCGCACGCAGAAGACCGGCATCCGCAAGCAGGCCGATGACCAAACCATGCTGCTGGTCCTCAACGGCTTCGAGGGCATCGTCGATTTCACCATGCCGGAAGCCACCGGCGGCATCGGCTGGAACCTGTTGCTCGACACCAACCTTCCCAGGCCGCAGCAGGATCCGGTCTTTCCGTTCGGCGACACTTACATCGTCACCGGCCGCTCGCTCCTGCTGTTCTCGTTGCAAAAATAGCGATCACCCGGTCATGGCGAGTCAAGGCAAAGTTGGATCTCCGATTCTGCCCACAATTTCTGCAGGTTCCGCCGGCTGAACCCGGGAACGAAGTCCGACGACTACACTTGTTTGGCAACTATTATTCGATTGCCGAACACATGGAGATACTCGGTGCAGATTCGTGTGGGCTACGACATTGCGTTCCAGTGCCATCAGGAAACACCCATGATCCTGATGCTGAGCATTCATCCCTCGCGGGCGAAAGACCTGCAGAGCCCGCACAGGATTGCGTTTTCGAGCGACGTTCAGGCCCGCGACTACCTGGACATGTTCGGCAACACCTGTACGCGGGTCATCTTCCCGCCCGGCCTGATCGAAATCAGAAACGAGTTCCTGATCTCCGACAGCGGAATGCCGGACGCCGTCGCGCCCGGCGCCCGGCAGACTCCTATCGCGAAATTGCCGGACGATGTGTTCGTCTATTTGCTCGGCAGCCGCTATTGCGACACCCAGAAATTGTCGGAACTGGCTTGGTCCATGTTCGCCGGCGTCCCCGCCGGTTGGCAGCGCGTGCAGGCGATCTGCGATTACGCGCACGAGCGCATCACCTTCGGCTATCACCACGCCCGCAACGACCGCACCGCCTCCGAAGGCCACGAGGAGCGCGTCGGCGTGTGCCGCGACTTTGCCCATCTCGCGGTGACACTGTGCCGCTGCATGAACATCCCGGCGCGCTATTGCACCGGCTATCTCGGCGACATCGGCGTGCCCATTGATCCTGCGCCGATGGATTTCAGCGCCTGGTTCGAGGTCTATCTCGAAGGCCGCTGGTACACGTTCGATGCCCGCCACAATCATCCCCGCATCGGCCGCATCGTGATGGCCCGCGGCCGCGACGCCGCGGACGTCGCGATCTCGACGTCGTTCGGGCCGGCGCCACTGGAGCGGTTCACGGTGATCACGGACGAAGTGACGGCGGACGCCGCGCCCGCCGTGGCGCCGATTTCGATGGTGGCGTGACGTTGTCTACGGCTGGCCGCGCGGACCTACGTTCGCGCTGGGCTGACCTTCCAGGTCAGCGCCATCACGCCCGCTGTCAGCAGCGCCGTGATGCCGGCGCCGATCGGCATCACGATGGCCAGGGCGGCCGTTGCGGCCCAGCCTATCGAAGCAAAGGCCTCGGCAAAGGTCGCGATGCGCGACGAGGTCTGGCGTCGGCGGAACTGGCTGCGCCGCGCCTGCACGCGGAACCAGAGCTGGATCGAGGTCGCCGATCCCGCCGCGACGATCGCGGCCAGCGCGGTGGTTGCGGCCAGCGTCAGCGATATGAACGCCAAGCCAGCGATCAATGGCGCCAGCACCACAGCGATGATGATCAACACCACCTCAATCTTGGCTGCGGTGACTGATGACGCCGGCAGCGGCGCGGTGGCGACCAGATCGGCGGCGTCTTCGCCGGAGATCGTCAGCCACGCCAGCCCGCCGGCGAGTTGCCCCGCGGCCATCACGATCACCGGCGCCAGCACGATGAAGGCGCCCGCGCTTTCGCCGAAGCTGTGCCACATCATCAGGGCCGGCGGCAGCAGGTAAAGCAATTGCATCAAGGTCTGCGACATCAGCCACGGATCGCGCCACAGCAACAAAAATTCCTTGCGCCGCAGCGCGCTCGGCCGCGAGCCCGGCCGAAACGCCCGCGATACGCCGGCACGATGTATCGCGGCCTTGGGCGAAACGCTGGCGACATAGTTGCTGAAGCGCGGCGAGAACAGCGCCATCGCCACGCCAAGCAACAGCAGGCTGCCGGCGATCAGCGGCAACAACGCGCCGCCATCGCCGAGCATTGCGCGCGCCGGCCACCACACGAGACTGTCCGGCCCCGGCGCGAACGACGACGCCGCCTCCGACGTCAGCACCGCAAAACGCGACATGGTGCCATAGGACAGGATAGCTGCGACCTGCAGCGCGATGACGAAGCCGGCGCCGGTGATCGCTGAAATGATCTGCGCCACCACGCGCGTTTTCGCCGGACCGCACAGCCGGAACAACCCGACCGTGACGGCGATGGCCACCGCCGAAGCCGACAGCCCGATCGCGATTACGACGCCATAGGCGGCGAACCAGTGCAGCCCGCCTGCGATCACCAGGATATCGATGAACGGCGTTGCGAGCAGCATCGCCATCACGGTGACGGTGACGGCAATCGCCGCTATACGAACCGAGAATACATGGGTCAGCGCCACCGGCGACGACATGATGAGGTCGAGATCGGCGCGGGCATAAAACACCCGCGTGACGGACTCGATCGCCTGCGACAACATCAGCGCCCAGGCGAGGAAGATGCTCGCCGTCATGACGATCAGCGTGCCCTGGTCGAGCGGCGCGCTCAGATCACTGAAGCGGCCGACCACGGCATAGGCCGGCAGATGCAGGAACAGGACGAACACCACCAGCAGGATCGATGCGCTGTGGGTGCGCCAGCGACGGCCGGCCGTCAGCATGCCGAGCATCTCGCGCCATGCCAGCCGGATCTCGTGGCCGGCGAACCAGGTCACGCCGGGCTGGCTCATGCTACAGCCGGCGCGCTTCCCACCAGCGCCACAAACATGTCCTCAAGGCTGGTGTCGCTCTGCCCGTTCTGCTGGCGCAATTCGGTCAACGTTCCCTCCGCAATCAACCGGCCGGCCGAGATCACGCCGATCCGATCGGCCATGCGTTCGGCGACTTCGAGAATATGCGTTGTCATGATCACCGTGCAGCCGGCCTGCACGCGCGACTGCAGCAGGCTTTTGACATGGCGCGCCGAGACGGCATCGAGTCCGGTCAAAGGCTCGTCGAGAATGATCAGGCGGGGATCGTGCACCAGTGCGCCGGCCAGCGCCACTTTCTGCCGCATGCCCTTGGAGAAGCCTTCGCAGCGTTCGTGCCAATGCGACGCCAGACCCAGCGATGTCAGCAGTTCGTGCGCGGTGCGCTCGGCTTTAGCCGCGTCGCAGCCCCATAGGCCGGCGACGAATTCGAGATATTCCAGCGGCGTCAGCTTGTCGTAGATCATTGGCTCGTCGGACACCCAGGCGGTGATCTGCTTGGCCGCCACGGGATCCGCCAGCGCATCGATGCCCAGTACGCTGACCGAGCCCGCGTCAGGACGCAGCAGACCGGCCACCATGCGCAACGTCGTCGTCTTGCCGGCGCCATTGGCGCCGAGCAACGCGTAGAATTCGCCTGATCGAATGGTGAGATCGAGGCGATCGACGGCGGGACGGTCGAAACGTTTCGTTAACCCTCGCAGTTCGAGGGCGGACGCATGCTGCGGGATCATGACTTGGGTTCACCATTGTGCAGCCGGTAGCCTGACGGGAAGTTGTTTCGGGGCGATGAACGCGACACGCCAAATCGGACGCAGCGTGACAGCCGTCAAAATCCATTTGATCATAAGTACGGTGAACTGATCTGTCATGATTTCGTAACGGTTGAGCAAAATTGGGCAGACCAAATGAGGTGCGTGGTGCAATTTGATGATGATGATGGGTTTGTCGCGTCAATCGCTTGGCGTCCGGGGGCCGCCGCCCCCTTTTCGCACCCAGTACGGTCGATCGGATGCGTTTCGAAACCATCATCGTACAGTAGCAGGATGAGAAGTTTCTTCTTTCCTCCGCGCCTGCGTGGTGAAGCGAGTTCCACTGCCCCAACGGCTCGCCGCATCGCGCAAGGAGTTCCGTCGCCTCCCCGACGGAACTCCTTTTTTTTGTTTTGAATCAGCACCATAGAGAAATGCCAAACTACAATCCAAAATAGCTTTGTACTAAACCGTACATAGCGGTTACACTACGCCAGTGCCGTGATGCGAGATCAGCGATGCTGGGGAAACCCACCAAGGGCCCGTTCGATCCGACAGCCTTCGTCGCCCACGTGGGCCACGGAAAGGCGATCAGCGAGTACAAGAAAAATCAGAACATCTTCTGCCAGGGCGAGACCGCGGAAGCGGTGTTCTACATCCAGAAAGGCAGGGTCAAGCTCACGGTGCTTTCCGAACAGGGCAAGGAGGCCGTGGTTGGCATCCTGGAGGCAGGGCAGTTCTTTGGCGAGGGCTGCCTCAATGGCCACCCGCTCCGTATCGCCACGACCACGGCGCTGGAAGATTGCACCATCACCTCGATCACCAAAGCGGCGATGCTCAACACGCTGCATGACGAGCCAGCGTTTTCCGAGATGTTTATGACCTATCTGCTGACCCGCAACAGCCGGGTCGAGGAGGACCTGATCGATCAGCTGTTCAATTCCAGCGAGAAGCGGCTGGCGCGGTTGCTCCTGATCCTGGCGCATTTCGGCAAGGAAGGGCGCCCGCAACCCATCGCGGTTGAGCTGAGCCAGGAAACCCTTGCCGAGATGATCGGCACCACGCGCTCGCGCGTCAGCTTTTTCATGAACAAGTTTCGCAAGCTCGGCTTCATCAGCTATAACGGCAAGATCGAGGTCCATAACTCGCTGCTCAACGCCGTGTTGAATGACAAGCCGCAGATCGAACGCCCCGATTAGCAAGCGTCGGATCCGCACACGCCGCCGCAACCTTCAGATGCTTTTTCACAAAGCCCCCCGGGCGTGCGGGCGCGCTGACTACCCGACGCCGATTAAGTGGGAACCAAGCCTCAGCGATTTTGCCTGATTAAGAGCTCCTTCACGCGTGCGCCCTATCTCTTTAACCGGGGACACGTTGCGGCCCATTTACGGCCGTGGACTAAGGGGCACCAAGATGCGCGCACTAAAATCCATTTCAGCCCGCATGATCGTGGCCATCACGCTGGTGACGGCGGGCTCGTGCGGCGCGCTCGCAGCCTTCAGCATGTGGCAGCAGCAGGCCATTATCGATACCGCGCTCGACCGCGAGGCGCATGACGACTACGCCAACCTCACCGCCGCCCTCAACGCCGAGACGCGCACCGCGCTTGCCGTTTCCGAAGTGCTGGCGTCGATGAAGCAGATCAAGGACAGCGTTCGCACGAAGGACCGCGACGCGACGATTGCCCTTATGAAGGAAGCTATGGAGCGGATGACGCCGCGCGGTCTGGAGTTGATATCGCTGCAGACGCCGCCATCAATCACGTTCATGCGCGTGCACAAGCCCGAAACCTTTGGCGATGACGTCGGAGCCCGCCGCAAGATGGTGGTGCAGGCGATGTCGACGCGCAGGCCGGTGGGCGGCATCGAAGCCGGTCGCGACGCACTGAACCTCTTCGGTACGGCCCCGATCTTCGAAGGCGACACGATCCTCGGCACGATGGATGTCGGTGCGCCGTTCGGCAAAACCTTCGTTGAGAGCATGAAAGCCCGCTTTAACGTCGACGTAGGCATTCACCAGATCGACGGGCAGGCCACCAAGACGCTCGCATCGACCTTGAAGACATCGGCGCCCGACATGGCCGCGCTGCGTCGCGCGATCGCTGGCGACATCGTTACCCAATACAGCGAAATCAACGACAAGCCGGTCGCGACAACCTTCGGCGCGATCAAGAGCTTCTCCGGCGAGAACGTGGCGGTGTTTGAAATTACCCGCGACACCAGCACCTATCGTGCCTTGATGCGCTCGTCGCTGAACTGGCTCGCCATCATCTCGGCCTGCGTGCTGGTGCTGGCAGGCGCCGTCGCGACCCTGATGGGCCGCAGCATGGCGAAGCCGATCCGCGCGCTGGAATCAGCGATGCGCACCATCGCCGCCGGCAACCACACCGTGGTCGTGCCCGGCGCTGGTCGCAAGGACGAGATCGGCTCGATGGCCGGCGCAGTCGAAATCTTCAAGAACGGCCTGATCGAAACCGATCGATTGCGCGCCGCGCAGGAGCAGCAGCGCGAACATACCCAGCTCGAGCGCCGCGACATGATGAACGCACTGGCCAACCGTTTTGAAAGCGGCGTCGGCAGCGTGGTCGGCGCGGTCGGCTCCGCCGCCGGCGAGTTGCGCCATACCGCGCAATCGATGGCCGCCACCGCCGAAGAATCCATGCAGCAGACCGCCGCCGTCGCCTCGGCGTCCGCGGAAGCCACGCAAAGCGCCCAGGCAGTCGCCGCCGCAATCGAGGAACTCAACGCCTCGATCAGCGAGATCGCCCAGCAGGTCAACGAATCCGCCCGCGTTGCCGGTGAAGCCGTCAATCAGGCCAACACCACCAATTCGGAAGTGCAGAGCCTGGCCGAGGCTGCGCAGAAGATCGGCGACGTCGTCAAGCTGATCAGCGAGATCGCGGCCCAAACCAACCTGCTCGCGCTCAACGCCACCATCGAGGCTGCGCGTGCCGGTGAGGCCGGCCGCGGCTTTGCGGTGGTCGCCTCCGAAGTGAAGGCGCTGGCGACGCAGACCTCGAAGGCTACGGACGAGATCTCGACGCAGGTCAACGCGATCCAGATTGCCACCCGCTCCTCGGTGGATTCGATCCAGGGCATCACCTCGACGATCGGCAAAGTCAGCGAGATCGCCAGCGCGATCGCCGCCGCGGTGGAGGAACAGGGCGCCGCCACGCTGGAGATCGCCCGCAACGTCGCGGATGCCGCGCGCGGCACCGGCGAGGTTTCGGACAATATCGCCGGGGTCAACGACGCCGCCCGCGAAACCGGCCTCGCCGCCAGCCGCGTGGTCGACTCCGCCGCCGATCTGTCGCGCAACGGCGAAGACCTCAAGACCCAGGTCGATGCGTTCCTGCGGGAAGTGCGGGCGGCGTAAGCGCGCAGATGCACGCAATGTGCGCTGACTACAGATTCGCGGCGCCGAAAAGGTCGCGGTACCAGTCCGCGACCAGACGGGGATTGATGCGGCCGTCGACGATGAACACGCCCTGCGCGCCGGCATCGACCCAGCGCCTGAGAGGTTCGAGATCGTCCAGCGTCCGCACCACCACGCCATCGGCGCCATAGCCGCGGGCGATGGCCGCGAAATCGGTCACCGGGAATTGCGCCATCGCGGCGGAATAACCCTCCGGCACAAAATGATGCACCTCGGCGCTGTAGGCGCTGTCATTGTAGATGAAGATGCACAGCCGCTTCTTCAATCGCACCGCCGTTTCCAGCTCGGCGATAGCCATCAGGAAACCACCGTCGCCGACCGCGAGCACGGTCAGGCGATCCGGCTGCACCACCGCCGCACCGATCGCACCGGCAAGTCCGAGCCCGATCGACTGGAACGCAATCGGAATGCACCAGCCGCGATGGTCCGGCACCGACAGATAGCGCGCGACCCAACCGACAAAATGGCCGCCATCGACGACGACCGTACGGTCCTTCGGCAGGATATCGTCCACCGCCTTGCTGAGCGTGCGCGGGTCGATGTGCCCGGCATCGCTGGTGTCGGCATAGGCAAAGCGGCGATTGCTCTTGGCGTCGAGCACGGCGGCGACGTCAGGCGTGCGCCAGCCCGGCAAGTCACCATCGAGCACAGCCAGCACCGCGGTCGCAACGGCCGCCGCATCGCCTTCCAGTTCAAGATCGACCGGGCGATGCACGCCGATGCGGCCCTTCTCGACATCGATCTGCACCAGTTGCGCCAGTTCGGAGATCAGTTTGCCTTTCTTGGTGGTCCACATGTTCAGCGACATGCCGAACGCCATGATCATGTCGCTCTGCGCCATCAGTTCCGCCGCAGCCGGCGAGGAGAAACCGCCGGCAATGCCGAGATTCCACGGATGCCCGCTGAACATGCCATGCGCCTGCACCGAGGTCGCCAGCAGCGCGCCGGTGCGATCGGCGAGTTCAACCAGCAAGGCTTCGGCGCCGGCGACCACCGCGCCGTGGCCGGCCAGGATCAACGGCCGTTTCGCGGCACGAAGCGTGGCAACGAGTTCGTTGAGCCGGTCGGCGTTGAGCGGCGCCCGCTTTGCAATCGCGGCATGCTTTCTGCCGAATCTCGCCGCCACCTTCATTTCCTGCACGTCGATCGGCAGGCTAAGCACCACCGGCCGGCGCTCACGCAGCGCCTGTGCGGCCGCCTGCCACGCATCTTCATAGGCGGTGAGCGGATCGGCGATCTGCCGCCAGACGGCGCCGACGGCATGAACCAACTCGGCCTGATGGAAGGCAAAGGCCGACTGCGTATCGCCGCGACTGACGTCGCCGGCCAGCACCAGCAACGGCGTGTCAGACTTGGCGGCTTCGCCGATGCCGGTGATCGCATTGGTGAGACCCGGCCCCGCGGTGACGCTGACGACGGTGAGGTCGCGCGTCAGCCGCGCGGCGACATCGGCCATCGACACTGCGCCGCCTTCATGACGCGCCGCAACAAACTCAACGCCAAGTTCGGTTAACCCCAGCGTGACCTTGAAATTCGCGCCGCCGACAAGGCCGAAGCAGCGTTTTGCGCCGATGTCAGCAATGGCGCGCGCCACATCGCGCCAGACAGGCGTCAGGGCCGAGGCGTTGTCTGCAAGGGAGAGCGGGGTCATGAGATCACTTTGCACCGGTTTTGATCCCACTCGCCATTCAAGGATCGGGCCAAGTACTTTAGGTCTAAAGGAATTCCCTTGTCCACGCCCCCTCCGGAGGCTCACATCTTCGTCACGACCTCCGCCGCAACGATTCAGTGGGCCTCCGGAGCAGCGATCAGGCCGCCATCCCCAGCGAGACCTGATCGGCGACGATCTGCGCCGTGGCCGCCGACAGCGTCCAGCCGAGATGGCCGTGGCCGGTGTTGTAGAACACGCCCGGCTTCCGACCCGCACCGACGCGCGGCATCATGTCGGGCATCATCGGCCGCAGGCCGCTCCACGGGATCACGCGGCTGGTGTCGATTCCCGGAAACTGCTTGCGCGTCCAGTCGACCAAAGGCTGCACGCGATCGGCGCGGATGTCCCGGTTGGCGCCGTTGAACTCGGCAGTGCCGGCCACGCGAAAGCGGTTGACGCCGAGCCGGCTCGTGACGATCTTGGCCTTGTCGTCGAGCAGGCTGACCCAGGGCGCCGCCTGCTGGTTTGCTTCATCGTTCAGTTCGACGGTGATGGAATAGCCCTTCACCGGATAGACGTTGACGCGGTCGCCGAGCATCGCCGCCAGTTTGCGACTGGCGATTCCGGCGCAGATCACGACGCCGTCGAACCGGGCGGTCTCGACGTGCCTATCCGGATCGGGGCTTCCCGACGACAGCGACCAGCCGACACGAACACCATCCGCGGTCGCGGCAAGGCTGGTAACGTCGGTATCGCTGACAAACGTCGCCCCCATCCGCTGGCAATAGGCCATCACGCCGCGGGTGAATTGTGGATGTCGCCGGTAAAATCCGACGGCGTGAAGAAGCCGCCCGCATACTTGCCGTGCAGCGCCGGCTCGATGTGGCGGATCTCGTCGGCGGAGACTGCGTCGCGGCTGAGGCCGCCCTCAACCAGCAAGGCATTGGCTCTGGTCGCCACGTCGAGCCCCTTGGCATCGTGATAGATATGCAGGATGCCGCGCTGCTCGACATCGAAGCTGACGCCGGCCTTCTGCGCCATGCCCAGCAGATGCTGGCGCGCGGCGATGGCCAGACGGGTCGTGGCGATAGTATTGGCGCGATAGTGCGGAATGCTGCCGACGAATTCGGCCAGCCAGGAATATTTGTGCCAGCTCGGCGTGAGGTTGAGCGATAGCGGCGCATCGCGGCGGAACAGCCAGCCGATCCCCTTCAGCACCGTCGACCAGTGGTTCCAGACTTCGGCATTGCTGGCAGAGAGTTGCCCGCCATTGGCATAGGAAGTCTCCATCGCGGCGTAGCGATGGCGGTCGAAGACGGTGACGGTGTGGCCTTTTTCGATCAGGGCATAAGCGGTCGTGACGCCGGTGATACCGGCGCCGATCACGGCAATATGGGACATGGGTAGTCTCTTTCGCTCAGACGGACGACATGATCCGGACGTGGTCCGGACCGGCTATCCCCATCTGTCGCGGGTACCTGAGAGCTTGACCGGCGCGAGCGCCGGATATCCCCTTCGGTGGACGCTCGAAGCGTCACTCTCCAGATTGTCCAACGAAGCGGTCCCTGGTGCCTGAGAGTTTCCCGGGGGGTTGCTCCTTCGGCGCCGATACCGGCAAGCCAGTATCGATCTCTCCCGCATCGTCTGATCGGACGTGACCAATGTAACACGCGCGGCCGCGCAGACAAGCCGCGTTTCTGTGCGGCCTGCCGATTGATTGAGCGCGAAAGCCTGATCAGGCGCGGCCGGCCACAACCATCGAATGCAGATCGTCGATGCGTTTTGGCGCGGCAGCCTCCTCCAGCGACGAACGAAGCGCCTCGATGTCGATCGTGGGCAACGGGCACCAGCCGCATGGGCATTGCCCGTCGAGATGCGCCGAGGCGACCTCACGATAGGTCGTCCCCAGAGCGGTGGCAATCAGCCGCATCACCAGCGACGGCGGCAACCGCGACGTATCGAGCACGCGGCAGAACGTCGTCATGATCATCTGATCGAGATAGGTCTGTGCCGAACTCTCGTCGGTGATATCGGAGACCTTGACAGGCTGAGCACTCATTCGTGTGTCCTTTGCGACCCGCGATTTTCTAGAGCCTGCGCCCTTCCCACTCAATCGCTTTCGTGCCCGGAATTTTAGAAGCCCTCAACCTGTCGTATTTCGAATCTCTCCAAACACACGACTGGCCAGCACGTCAGACGACTCGATGGACATGATATCATCGGCTGTCAGCTCGCGGTCGAGATCGGTAACGAGCCGGTTGGCCTGGCGCAGCCGGATGCGGTCCAGCGCATTGCGGATCGAACGTGCATTGGAGAACAGCGGCTGCGTCTTTCGCAAGGCGATGTAGCGCACGAACGCCTCCGACGAATCCGGCGTGAAATGATAGTTCATGTCGTGCAGCATCAGCCCGGCGATGGCGAACAGCTCAGCATCCGAATAATCCGGAAAGTCGATGTGATGCGCAATGCGCGAGCGAAAGCCGGGATTGCTGGCAAAGAATTTGTCCATGCGGTCGCCATAGCCGGCGAGGATCACCACCAGATCCTCGCGCTGCGATTCCATCACCTGCAACAGGATCTCGATTGCTTCCTGGCCGTAATCGCGTTCGTTGTCGGGCCGGTGCAGGTAATAGGCTTCGTCGATGAACAAAACGCCGCCCATCGCCTTCTTCAGGATCTCCTTGGTCTTCGGCGCGGTGTGGCCGATATACTGGCCAACCAGTTCGTCGCGCGTCACCGACACTACGTGGCCGCGCCGGACGAATCCGAGCCGGTGCAAAATGCTGGCGATCCGCAGCGCCACCGTGGTCTTGCCGGTGCCGGGATTGCCGGAGAATGACATATGCAGCGTCGGCACTTCCGACGTCAGTCCCATCCGCTTGCGGATACGTTCGATCAGCAGCAGCGATGCGATCTCGCGAATCCGGGTCTTGACCGGTTTCAGCCCGATCAGTTCACGATCGAGCTGCGTGAGTACCTCCTCGATGCCGACGGCCTCGAGTTCCTCACGGAGATTGACCCTGTCGGGCATCGGCGGGACATCCAAATCCATTGCGAAACCTCAACCGCTACGTGCGCAATCCAAAAAAACTCCGTCGCCGCTTTCACAGCGACGGAGCAGGGCGTCCGGCGGACACAGGAACGATGGGGGAAACGCGTCCGCCGAACCCAGGGAATCATTCAGGTGTAGCGATGACCCTCGGGACGATCGACGGCGTAGGACGTCGTGGTGTAGCGGATGTTGCGGCCATCGACCTCATGCCGCTCCAGCCGGAAGCCGGGCTCGTCCTTCGGCCGGTTGACGATGAACGACAGTCGCTGCGATTCCCAGCCATGGCTGGAATCGAACGCCGACATCCGGATGTAACGTTCGCCATAAACCTTGCGGCACTCGTTGAGTTCCATCATGACGCCCGCGGCATCGCGCAGATCGAACATCGGCAGCCCCCACATCTCCCAGAAATTATTGCGGGGGTGCGGATCGTCAGTGAATTCGAGGTTCACCGCCCAATCGTTGTCCAG
>NZ_JAQGJT010000093.1 GCF_028290495.1 Tardiphaga sp. | reverse complement strand
GGCGTCAGCTTTTTGCGTTTTTCTCAAGAAATTTGGTGGCGTCGCCGACGGTCAGAATCGTCTCGGCGGCGTCGTCCGGGATTTCGCAGCCGAACTCTTCTTCGAATGCCATCACGAGCTCGACAGTATCGAGACTGTCAGCGCCGAGATCATCGATGAAGCTCGCGGCATCAACAACCTTCTCGGGTTCAACACCAAGGTGTTCGACCACGATCTTCTTAACTCGCTCGCCAATCTCGCTCATCGTTAAACCTCGTGCTTGTTTTCATTCGGCCCGTCCGCAGACGGTACGAGCCATCGTGGAGCGTAAACTCGTTAGAACCTGCGCAATTGCGCTGATCTGGATTGGCTCCGTCGTCCCGGACGAAGCCTCGCGAAAACGGCAGGCTCGACCCCGCCAATATACAGGGTTTCAAAATCCTGCAATGGCCTTCTTTGCGCCGCCGTTGGAGGTTCGGTTACCATACTTCCCAAGCCTTGACCACAAGGCTTGGGGCCGCGCCTCACACCCGTCCCGTCCCCGCTGAATTGTGTCCAACGGGTTCCAGAACGCTCAAATCATAGCCATTCCACCGTTGACGTGGATGGTCTGCCCGGTGACGTAAGCCGCCTCGTTCGAGGCCAGATACACCGCCGCGGCGGCAATATCTTCCGGCGTGCCGAGCCGACCTGCCGGCACCTTGGTCAGAATCGCTTCGCGCTGCTTGTCGTTCAGCGCATCGGTCATCGGGGTTGCGATGAAGCCCGGCGCGATGCAGTTCGCGGTGACGTTGCGCTTGGCGTATTCCGCGCCGAGCGTCTTGATCATGCCGATCAGGCCGGCCTTCGCCGCGGTATAGTTGCCCTGCCCGGGATTGCCGGTAACGCCGACTACCGAAGTGATCGCGATGATGCGGCCGAAGCGCTTGCGCATCATAAGCTTGGTGGCAGCGCGCGCCAGCCGGAAAGTCGCGGTCAGATTGACGTTAATGACGTCGTCCCAGTCCTCGTCCTTGAGCTGCACGAACAGATTATCGCGGGTGATGCCGGCATTGCTGACGAGAATGTCGAGCTGGCCCATAGCGGCTTCCGCCGACGGCACGAGGGCCTCGACTTCGGCGGCGTCGGACAGGTTGCACGGCAGCACATGGGTGCGCTCGCCAAGCTTGGCGGCCAACGCCTCCAGCACTTCGCGGCGGGTGCCCGAAAGTGCCACCGTAGCGCCCCGCGCATGCAGCGCGGCTGCGATCGCGCCACCGATGCCGCCGGTTGCGCCAGTCACCAGCGCCGTCCTGCCTGTCAGATCAAACATGCTATTTCCTTCGTCGTTCAGGCCGAATGCGCTGCAGCGAGCGCATCCTTGGCCGCAGCAATATCCTGGGGTCCGCCAACGGCGGTGCCGATCGCGCCCTCGGCGATGCGCTTGACCAGACCGGTCAACACCTTGCCGGAGCCGATCTCGAGAAAGCGGGTGACGCCGCGCGACGCCATATACAGCACGCATTCGCGCCAGCGCACGGTTCCGGTGACCTGCTCGACCAGCCGGCGGCGAATCTCGTCGGGGTCAGAGATCGCCGAGGCCAGCACGTTGGAGACCAGCGGCACGGCGGGCGCGTGGATCGTCACGTCGGCCAGCGCCTGCGCCATCACGTCTGCGGCGGGCTGCATCAGGCTGCAGTGAAACGGCGCCGACACCGGCAGCAGCATCGCGCGCTTGGCGCCCTTGGTCTTGGCGATCTCGAGCGCGCGTTCGACCGCGGCCTTGTCACCGGAGACGACCACCTGGCCACCGCCATTGTCGTTGGCGGCGTGGCAGATCTCGCCTTGTGCAGCTTCCTCGGCCACCGCCACCGCGGTCTCGTAATCCAGCCCGAGCAGCGCCGCCATGGCGCCGACGCCGACCGGAACCGCCTTCTGCATGGCGAGGCCGCGGGTGCGCAGCAGGCGTGCCGCGTCGCTGATGGAAAGGCTGCCGGCAGCCGCCAGCGCGGAATATTCGCCGAGCGAGTGGCCGGCGACGAAGGCGGCGTCGCGCGCCAGCGAAACGCCAGCCTCGGCCTCCAGCACGCGCAGGGTCGCCAGCGACACCGCCATCAGCGCCGGCTGGGCGTTCTGGGTGAGCTGCAGGGTTTCGGCCGGACCGTCCCAGATCGTCGCGGTCAGCTTCTCGCCGAGTGCCGAATCGACCTCGTCGAACACGGCGCGCGCCGCCGGAAAGGCGTCGGCCAGTGCCTTGCCCATGCCGACCGCCTGGGACCCCTGCCCCGGAAAGGTAAATGCTGCGGTCATGAAGTGCCCCTGCAGGATGTTGCCTGATGTCGTTAAATCGTCAAATCGTGCGCGGAAAGACACTGACGCAGTGTGTTATGTCAAGTTGCAGCGCGGTTTATCCCGGCTTCCGGGCCGCTTCCAACCCGTCAAAACGGCCGCTATTTCGACGCCTTAGCCTTGCCATTACGGCAAAAACCCGTATAAGCCCCCGATCCGCAGACCCCGGCCGGGAGCTGAACGGACGGTCTCAGCATTTCCAGCGCTTATCTTTAAACGTTTGAATTGATGTGACAGGGCCAGTTGGCCCGTCGTCCCGTGCTTCCGCCTTCTGAGCATTATCGAGTCCTTTCCTAAAGGGTTCGAAGGGCTTGCCGCCAGGGAACGCGCTAACAAGTGGAAAGGACAACCATGGCTCTCTATGAGCATGTATTTCTCGCGCGCCAAGACGCGAGCGCCCAGCAGGTCGAGG
Organism: Tardiphaga sp.; assembly: GCF_028290495.1. Classification (GTDB taxonomy): domain Bacteria; phylum Pseudomonadota; class Alphaproteobacteria; order Rhizobiales; family Xanthobacteraceae; genus Tardiphaga. The sequence goes on along the minus strand of NZ_JAQGJT010000093.1, from coordinate 15,736 downwards.
ACCTGACTGCGCAGATGACCGGTATCGTCGAAGGTCTCGGCGGCAAGGTCGTGAAGATGGAAAACTGGGGCGTTCGCTCCCTGACCTATCGCATGAACAAGAATCGCAAGGCGCACTTCGTTCTGATGAACATCGATGCTCCCTCCGCGGCGATCACCGAGATCGAGCGCCAGGAGCGCATCAGCGAAGACGTCATCCGCTACCTGACCATCCGCGTCGAAGAGCACGAGGAAGGCCCGTCGGCAATGATGCGCAAGGCCGATCGCGATCGTGATCGTGATGACCGTGGCGGCGGCTTCCGTGGCGACCGCGAAGGCGGTTTCCGTGGCGACCGTGAAGGCGGCGGTTTCCGTGGCGGTGCCGATCGTGAAGCCGGTGGCTTCCGCGGTGATCGCGGCCCGCGTCGTCCGCGTGACGATGAAGGCGCCCCTGCTGCATCGGTTGAGGAGTAAGAACAATGGCTGAAGCTGGTGCACGTCGTCCGTTTTTCCGTCGTCGCAAGACCTGCCCGTTCACGGGTCCGAACGCGCCGAAGATCGACTACAAGGATTCCAAGCTGCTGATGCGTTACGTTTCCGAGCGCGGCAAGATCGTGCCGAGCCGCATCACTGCCGTCTCCGCCAAGAAGCAGCGTGAGCTCGCCCGCGCCATCAAGCGCTCGCGTTTCCTCGGCCTGCTGCCCTACGTCATCAAGTAAGGCGCAACATTCAAAAGCCCCGCGGCATTCGTGCCGCGGGGCTTTTTTTGTTTTGAGCACCGATGCTGACCCGATCCATTGGCATTCGCGCCGCGTGTGCTCTGCGGCCACTTCGCCGTCTGGCTGCCGTATCGATCAAGATGCGAACTGCACGTGGGAATCGACGCCTTTTGCAAATTGAAACGGTGGAACAAAGATGATCTCGTCCCCGTCTCGCTCACGGGGAATCATATGCATCACGAACTTTGGCGCTGGACCGCAACCGATCTGGCAAACGCGATACGCAGCCGAACCATTTCCAGTCGCGAGGCCGTGCAATCCAGCCTCGACCGCATCGCAGCCGCCAATCCGGCGCTCAATGCGATTGTGCAGGTGCTTGAAAAGGAAGCCCTGAGCGCCGCCGATGAGGCTGACGCGAAGGTGCAATCCGGCGCCGCACTCGGGCCGCTTCATGGCGTGCCGGTGACGACGAAAGTGAATGTCGATCAGCGCGGCTGCGCCACAACCAACGGCGTCGTCGCATTCCGCGATGTGATCGCCACCGAGGATAGTCCGGTCGTCGCCAACCTGCGAAACGCGGGCGCCGTGATCGTCGGCCGCACCAACACGCCGGCATTCTCCCATCGCTGGTTCAGCGACAACGATCTGCACGGCACCACGAACAATCCCTGGAGCGACAAGCTCACACCTGGCGGATCGAGCGGCGGGGCTGCGTCCGCGGTGGCGGCCGGCATGGGCGCGATCGCCCACGGCAATGATTTCGGCGGCTCGATACGCTATCCCGCTTATGCGTGCGGGGTTGCCGGTCTGCGGCCCACGCCCGGGCGAATTCCTGCTTTCAATCCGACGGCCACGACCGAGCGACCGATCTCGGCGCAGATGATTTCCGTGCAGGGCCCGCTCGCCCGCAAGGTTGGCGATCTGCGGCTTGGTCTGGCGGCAATGGCTGCCGGCGACATCAGGGATGCCACCTGGATTCCCGCGCCGCTGCAGGGCCCCTCGCTCGGCCAGGGAATCCGCGTGGCGATCGTGCCGAATCCGTTCGGTGAGACCGCGCCGGAAGTGAGCGACGCCGTGCGCAACGCCGGCCGCTGGCTGGCGGAGGCCGGCTATATCGTCGAGGAGATCACGCCCCCCGGATTGATGGAAGCGAATGACGTCTGGCACGGCATCGTCATCAATCAGGAACGACACTTTCTGGCGCCCGCGATCCATAAATTCGGCGACCACCGCAGCCGCTATAACGTCAATGCACATCTGGCCTACGCGCCGCGCTGTGACGGCGACGAGGTGCTGGCTTTGTTCGAAAAGCGTCTCGCCCTGATGCGTGACTGGCAGATTTTCATGGCGCGCTACCCGGTGATCGTGATGCCCGTCTCGGACCAGTTGCCGTTCCGCCAGGGCCAGGATCAGGAGGATGCCGATACGGTGCGTCGGATGATCGATGCCCAACGACCTCTGCTGGCCACCGCCGTTCTCGGATTTCCGTCGATCTCCGTGCCGACGGGCGTGGTCGGTGGCAGCCCGGTCGGGGTGCAGATCCTCAGCGGGAAGTTCCGCGAGGATGTTGGCCTGGATGCTGCCGAGGCCGTGGAAGCTCGCGCGCTGATGCCGCAGCCACCGATTTCGTAGGTATTTACGCTGGCGGCCGGGAACCCCAGGGTTTCCCGGCCGCCAGCCGACATCCAGCCGGTATCATGAATGTTGATCGTTGCGGCCGGATGGCCTACAAGGCGGCACGCTTTGCGCGGCTCCGGGTCGGGGCCGTGCACATTCTCCGGACGTTTCTGATACGGTTCATTGTGCCGATCGGAACAGCCCACTCTAAATAGTTGGTCACGCTGCGGAATTCCGTTGACGTCGATCTAACCGCTCAAAGGGGGCGGGACAGCTGATGATTACCACCCTCCTGATCGCGCTGGCCGCGGGCGCTGCGTCCGCCCTGATGTTCGCCTCGTTGCTGACGGGCGCGCTGATCGCTATTCCCTTGTTCTACTTTTCGCCGCTGCCCTTGATGGTAGCCGCGCTCGGCTGGGGCCCGGTCGTCGCCTCGATCGGCGGCATTGCCGCCGCCACCGGCCTCGGCCTGCTGTTCGGCATGTCCTTTCTCGCCGTCTTCGTCCTCACCGTCGCGCTGCCGGCGTGGTGGCTTGGCCATCTCGCACTGCTCGGCCGCCGCATCAATGTCAGCGTACCCGCCGCCAACGGCAAGGCCACCATGGCCCCGGTCGTCGAATGGTATCCGGTCGGCCGGCTGCTGCTGTGGGTCGCGGGCTTTGCCGCGCTGACGACGATGGGCGCCCTGCTCACGCTCGGCTGGGACAGCGCCGCCATTCACGGCGCGCTGCGGCCGATGCTGGTGCGCATGATGAGCGCCTCCGAAGTGCCGCCGACCGAACGCAACATCGCCGCCACGCTGGCGATGGCGCCGGCTGCAGCCGCACTGGTTGCGATCGTGACGCTGACGCTGAACTTGTGGATCGCCGGCCGCATCACTGCGACGTCCGGTCGGCTGCAGCGGCCATGGCCCGACCTGAGCGCCACGGCGTTGCCGCCGATGACGCTGGTCGCGCTCTGCGTGGCGATCGCTTTGGTGTTCCAGGGTGGCACCCTCGGCATCTTCGCAACGATCGTCAGCGCGACGCTGATCATGGCTTTCGCGTTCACCGGTTTTGCCGCGCTGCATATGCTGACGCAAGGCCTGAAGAACCGGGCGCTGTGGCTCGGCTCCGCCTATGCGCTCGTCACCTTCCTGGTCTGGCCGATTTTCGCGCTCGTCGTGCTCGGCCTGGCCGATGCGCTGTTCGGAATTCGCGAGCGTTTCCGGCTGCGCGGGCTGCCACCGCCGCCACCCGTGGCCTGATTTTACCCTTCACCCCAACCTCAACCTCACCTTCAAACCAACCAAAGGAGACATACTATGGAAGTCATTTTGCTGGAGCGCGTCGTCAAGCTGGGCCAGATGGGCGAAGTCGTCCGCGTCAAGGACGGCTATGCCCGTAACTTCCTGCTCAAGCGCGGCAAGGCGCTGCGCGCCACCGCGATGAACCGCTCGAAGTTCGAAGGCATGAAGGCCGATCTGGAAGCGCGTAACCTCGTCGCCAAGGAAGAAGCCACCGTGGTTGCCGCCAAGATCGACGGTCGCAACGTCGTCGTGCTGCGTCAGGCATCCGAAACCGGCCAGCTGTTCGGCTCGGTCACCGTGCGCGACATCATCGCGACCTTCGAGAGCGACGGCGTCACCTTCGCACGCAGCCAGGTGCTGCTCGATGCCCCGATCAAGACCATCGGCAAGCACAAGATCTCGATCGCCGTGCATCCGGAAGTCGAAGTCAGCGTCAGCGTCACCGTCGCTCGCAGCGCGGCTGAAGCCGAGCGCATCAACCGTGGCGAAGACATCTCGAGCCGCCAGGAAGACCAGGACGCCGCCGCCGAGGCGCTTGCCGCAGCCGGCGAGTTCTTCGATCCCGACGCCCGTCCGGGCGACGAAGAAGAAGGCGACGACAAGTAAGCTCCGCGCTTTCTTGCAGGAAGCCACCAATAAAGAAGCCCGGCCTGATCTCAGGCCGGGCTTTTTGCTGTCCGTATCGCGGGCGCCGGTCCGGCGCCCGCGTGTTGTTATCGCGAGACCGGCGGCAGCGGATCACCCGAGCCCGGCGCCACGGGCGCAGGTTCAGGTCGCGGGGCCGGCGCCTCGCTGGCAGCCGGAGGGGCCGCCGGCGCCACCGGGGCCGGCGTCGGCGTTGCAGCCGATGGTGGGGCTGCGGCGGGGGCCGGCGTGGGTGCAGGCGTCGCGGGCTCGACCGCCGGCCGCGATTCGGGCTCCGGCTTGGACTCGGGCTTGGGCTCGATCTTGGGCTCGATCTTGGGCTCGATCTTGGGCGCCGGCGTTACCGCCGGAACCGGATCGGCGCGCAACGGGGGCGTCTCCGGCTGCGGTTCCGACTTCGGTTCAGGCTTCGGTTCAGGCTTGGGCTCAGACTTGGGCTCAGACTTGGGCTCAGACTTGGGCGCTTCCGGCTTGGCCGGCTCGGGCTTGACCGTTTCCGGCTTGGTTTCGGGCTCAATCTTCGGTTCAGTCTTGGGCTCAGTCTTGGGCTCAGTCTTGGGCTCTTCCTGACCGCGGCGGCCCTTCTTGCCGGCCTTCTGCTTGCCCGGACGAGCCGGTTCGCCTTCGGCGGCGACCGGCAGCTGACCTTCGACGGCCGGCTTGGCGGCGTCCGCCCCCGGACGCGCGGCGCGTTCGGCTGCCCGCTTGGCCGCACGATCGGCGGCGCGCTTCTGTCGTGCGGTCATCGGCGGCGTGTCATCCGGCTTTGCGGCCTCCTGCGGCGGCGGCTCGGCAGGCTTGCGGCCAAAGCCGAAGAACGACGGCGACTCAGCTGGAGCCGGTGCTGGCGCTGCCACGGCTGCCGGCGCGACGCCGGGCTTGGCATCGGCCGGCTTGCGCGGCGCGACCAGGTCCTGGCCCTGCCTTGTCAGCCCGCCACCACCGCGCGGATCGTTGGCGCCGTTGGAAATCACATAGGCGGACAGCAGCGACGCCATGTCGGAACTGGTGGTGTAGTGCTGGCGGAGGAAGCCCGGCAGCGAGCCCGGCGCGACCGACTTCAGCAGGCCGCGCGGACTCTTGTGGCAGACCGCGCAGGAGCCCGAGAAAATCTGCGAGGGGGATTTGCCGGCTTCGAGATTTTGGGACTGGGCCGGGACTGCCGCGAAACTCATCACAAGAATCGCCGTCGCCACGCCGAGCGCTCGGCTCAACATTCTAATTCTCCGAATATGGAAGTCGCCGGGAATGCGGCGGACCCGTTGTATCCGAAACTCCTGCGAATGGAAGCCACCCGAAACCCCGAACTTGTGATCGCGAAATTTTGAATGGCCGTGTTGCGGCAGATGTAGTGGTGCCAGGATGCTTCGCCACTATCATACCCTGAACAGCCAGGGAGGGCAGGACGTTTGATCACGTGCGCGGTTGCGCGTGATCGGTCATTGGGGTGAGTGACAATGGACCGTTTTTTGGACCGTTTTTTGCGTTTCTTTCTGGGGCAGTATCTCCGCCGCGGCTCGATCACGTTCACGACCGCGAACGGCATGCGGTTCACCTGTGGCGACGGCACCGGCGATCCGGTCGCGGCCCGCTTCCTGACCGCTTCAGCCCAGCGCCGCCTGCTCCGCGATCCCGAACTCGCGCTCGGCGAACTCTACATGGACGGCCTGATGGTGATGGAGCGCGGCGGCATCGCCGACCTGCTTGCCATCGCGCTGTCGCAGCCCGACATGGCGCCGCGCTGGGCCCGGCTGCAATGGTGGCTGCGCCGGCTGACCCGCCCGATCCAGCAATTCAATCCACGCAACCGTTCGCGCCATAACGTGGCGCATCACTACGATCTCGACGGCCGGCTCTACTCGCTGTTTCTCGACGCCGACAAGCAATACAGCTGCGCCTATTTCGAGAGGCCGGACGCCAGCCTCGACGATGCCCAGCTCGCCAAGAAGCGTCATCTTGCCGCCAAGATGGTGATCCGGCCCGGCAGCCGCGTGCTCGATATCGGCTGCGGCTGGGGCGGGCTCGGACTTTACCTCGCCGAAATGTCCGGCGCCGACGTCACCGGGGTGACGCTATCGACCGAGCAGCTTGAAGTCGCCAATGCCCGCGCCGCCGAAAAGAACCTGACGCAGGCCGCGAAATTCCTGCTGCAGGACTACCGCGACATCCCCGGCCCGTTCGACCGCATCGTCTCTGTTGGCATGTTCGAGCACGTCGGCGTCGATCACTACGATACGTTCTTCCGGCGCTGCGCCGAGCTGCTGGCCGATGACGGCGTGATGGTGCTGCATTCGATCGGCCGCCCCGAGGGTCCCGGCATTACCAATCCCTGGGTCGCCAAGTACATCTTCCCCGGCGGCTATATTCCGGCCCTGTCGGAGGTGCTGCCGGCCATCGAACGCGCCGGCCTGCTGGTGTCCGACATAGAGATCCTGCGGCTGCATTATGCCGAAACGCTGAAGGCGTGGCGCGAGCGCTTCATGGCGCGGCGCGACGAAGCCGTGCTGCTCTACGACGAGCGCTTTGCGCGGATGTGGGAGTTTTATCTGGCAGCGTCCGAAATGTCGTTCCGCAGGCAGAACGTCATGAACTTCCAGCTGCAGCTGACCAAGCGCCAGGACGTGGTGCCGCTGACGCGGGATTATATCGGTGAGGAAGAGGCGCGCTTGCGCGAAATCGAACGCGGTCAGGAACCGCGGATCCAGCTCGCCGGCGAGTAGCGCAGGGCAGCGCGGGAATAACGGGGCGACACGGTCGTGGTCGTGGTCGGCCGCGACAGCCAGGCGCGCATCGCGCGCAGTGCTGCGGCGTCGCAGGGAACCTGGCTCAGCTGTTCGGTGTTGTCGCAGGCCTCGACAAGGCTGGAGAGCCAGTCACGGCTGCCGTCGAACGTCGCTCGGGTCGGTTCTCGCAGCTGCTGGTCCATGTTGCGTTCCTTGCCTGTCGGAGGATGAACTCCTTCCGGCGGTCACGGTTCCTGACCGGGTTAAGAAAAAGTTACCCGCGGAACCGAAGCTCTCCCGGATGAGTGTCCGGAACATGGCCGCGGGTTCAATCGGCGGGTTAATTTCTCTCAACCTTTGTGGCGGCAGCGCTCCTCCTTCACGTCAAGCGGTATCGGCCGGCGGGTAACGTTTCATCCACGCCGTTGTGTGAATCGTGCATAAGGCATCGGCGGGCTTCCATCCGGAGCCGGACAGGCGCTTGATCCGCCGCGCATCCGACAAAGTCAGAAGAACAAATCCAGACATGGCCGCATTTGATTCGAACAACATCGTGAAGCTGACGCCGGACCCCGGCGCTCCCGCTTTCCGGACCGCGCCGCATAATATCGAGGCGGAACAGAGTGTTCTCGGCGCCATCCTGGTCAATAACGACGCCTTTTACCGGGTCTCGGACTTCCTGAAGCCGGAACACTTCTTCGAGCCGATCCACCAGACCATCTTTGAGACCGCCAGCAGCATCGTCCGCGCCGGCAAGGTAGCCACCCCCGTCACCCTCAAGACCTTCCTGCCCGCCGATACCGACCTCGGCGGCATGACCGTGGCGCAATACATCGCCCGCCTCGCCGCCGAAGCCACCACCATCATCAACACCCATGATTACGGCCGGACAATTTACGAACTGGCGATCCGTCGTCAGTTGATCGTGGTCGGCGAAGACATGGTCAACGTGGCCTACGATGCGCCCGTCGACTTCGCGCCGCGCGCCCAGATCGAGGACGCCGAGCGCCGGCTCTACGAACTGGCCGAAGCCGGCCGCTACGACGGCGGTTTCCAGAACTTCTCGCAGGCGATGAAGACCGCGCTCGACATGGCGGCCAACGCCTACGGCCGCGAAGGCAAGCTGTCGGGTATCTCCACCGGCATGAAGGCGCTCGACGCGCGCCTCGGCGGTTTGCAGCAGTCCGATCTCGTGGTGCTCGCCGGCCGCCCCGGCATGGGCAAGACCGCGCTCGCCACCAACATCGCCTACAATGTCGCTCGCGCCTATCAGTTCGAGATCCAGCCCGACGGCACCAAGAAGACAACCAATGGCGGCATCGTTGGCTTCTTCTCCTGCGAAATGTCGGCCGAACAGCTCGCCACGCGTATTCTCGCCGAGCAGACCAGCATCGCGTCGAGCACGATCCGGCGCGGCGGCATCACCGAGCGCGAATTCGAAAAGATCCGCGACCACACCATCGAGTTGCAGCACCTGCCGCTCTATGTCGACGAAACCGGCGGCCTGTCGATCTCGCAGCTCACCGCCCGCGCCCGCCGCCTGAAGCGGCAGAAGGGCCTCGACGTCGTCATGGTGGACTACATCCAGCTGTTGCAGGGCTCCGGCAAGCGCTCCGACAACCGCGTGCAGGAAGTCACCGAGATCACCACCAGCCTGAAGGCGTTGGCCAAGGAGCTGAACTGCCCGGTGATCGCGCTGTCGCAGCTGTCGCGTCAGGTCGAAAACCGCGACGACAAGCGTCCGCAGCTGTCGGATCTGCGTGAATCCGGTTCGATCGAGCAGGACGCCGACGCGGTGATCTTCGTGTACCGCGAAGAATACTATTTGCAGAACAAGGAACCGCGGCCGGGCACGCCGGAACACGAGAAGTGGCAGCTCGACATGTCGCTGGTGCATGGCCGCGCCGAAGTCATCATCGCCAAGCAGCGCCACGGTCCCACCGGCACCGTCGAACTGCAGTTCGAGGGCCAGTTCACCCGCTTCAGCGATCTGGTCGGCGAAAGCCACCTGCCCGCGCATCACGAGTAACCTTGCGCGGTTGAACCCACCCTGCCGCGCGCTTATTGTGCGCTGCGATTGCTAGGCTGTTGCGGCCATCGCGTGATCAATTGCCGTCAGGAATAGCTATGAATATCGAGTCGGATCCGAAAACGATGGCCGCAGGCGCAGCCTCGCTCGATCCCACCGCGACCGGCGTGCTGACGATCGATCTCGACGCCATTACCGCGAACTGGCGCAAGCTCGAGAAGACCGGCGTGCCCGCCGAATGCGGCGCGGCGGTGAAGGCCGACGCCTATGGCTGCGGCATCGATCCGGTCGTGCGCGCGCTGGGCAAGGCCGGCTGCAAGACCTTCTTCGTCGCTACCCTAGAGGAAGCCCGCAGCGCACGCGCGGCCGCTCCCGATGCTGCGATCTATCTGCTCGGCGGCTTCCTGCAGAATTCCGGCGACGCGCTGGCCGCGATCGGCTGCCGGCCGGTGATCGGCGACCTCCAGGAACTTGCCGAATGGGACATCTACTGCAAGCAATCCGGCTGGACCGGCGGCGCAGCGCTGCACATCGACACCGGCATGAACCGGCTCGGCCTCAGCCTGACCGACGCCGAGAACCTCGCGCCGCGAATAACTTCCGGCAATCACGGCATCACGCTGGTGATCAGCCATCTCGCCTGCGCCGAGAATCTCAACCATCCGCTGAACGCCAGACAGCTGACGAATTTCCGCACCATCGCGGGGATGTATGACGGCGTGCCGGCCTCGCTGGCGAATTCGTCAGGCATCTACCTGGGCGGCGCCTATCATTTCGACCTGATGCGTCCGGGCGCGGCGTTATACGGCGTCAACCCGACGCCGGAGGCCGACAATCCGATGGCGCCGGTGGTCGATCTCAAGGCGCGCATCCTGCAGATCCGCACGGTCGAGCGTGGCGATACCGTCGGTTACAGCGCGACCTGGACCGCGCGGCGGCAGACCCGTCTCGCGGTGGTCGCGGCCGGCTATGCCGACGGCTACCTCCGCGCCGGCGGCAGCAGCGATGGCACCCGCGGCGCCGAAGTGATCGTCGCCGGCCAGCGCTGCCCGGTCGCCGGGCGCATCTCGATGGACCTGCTCGCAGTCGATATCACCGACCTGCCGGCGAATGCCGCGCGGCGCGGCCAGATGGTCACGTTGATCGGCGACGGCATCACGCTGGAAGAACTCGCGCACCATTTCGGCACCATCGCCTATGAAGTCCTGACCAGCCTGGGCCGGCGCTATCAGCGGGTCTACAAGGGCGGCTGAACGACGAGGCTATTTCGTTTTCCGCAACTCGCGCTCCAGATCCCGCCCGCCATAGGCAATCGAGATGATCTCCACCCGCGTTTTCAGCACGCGGTAGGCGATCGTTACACGCCGTTCAAACGGCAGCATGCGCAGCCCAGGAAGAAGATCGTCACGCAGGCGACCGCGCTTGGGAAACTCAGCCAGCGCCATGCACGCCAGATAGACGCGATCGAGATAGGCATTCGCGATCGCAAGGCCAGCTTGATCCGCGATATAAAGGCCAAGCTCGGTCAACCGAGCCTCGGCACGACGCCGGAAGATAACCTTATACGCCACGTTTGGCGGATTTCACCTTCCGCGCCACCTTCGCCCGTATCCTCTTGAAGACGGCATCGATCGGCGAACCGGGCCTTTTGTCAGCCATCGACGCCGCGATTTCGTCGCGCAGTACTTCATCGAGCACGGCATCGCGATGGTCGAGCGCCCGCAACGCATCGCGCACGACATCGCTAGCATCCTCATAGCGGCCGGAGTCCAGATGACGCTGCAGGCTGGCCTGCTGCGCGCCAAGATCGACACGAATGGCTTTCGGTGAACCCATGAAGCGGCCCTTCTCTCCAGCCGAATATAGCACGGTCTGCCGCGTTGGGCAGACATCCCGGCAAATATGACGGAGCTTTGCCCGGGCTTGCAATGACGGCTAGATTGCCGGCCATATCCCGCACGACGATCACGTTCCTGGCTTGATCGCATTGAGGATCGGCCATGGATTACGGTTTCATCTTTGTCCTCGCGGTCGGCCTCGTTGCCGGCACCATCTCGGGCATCGTCGGCACCGGCTCGTCGATCATCTTGCTGCCAGTGCTGGTCTACGAGTTCGGCCCGAAGGAAGCCGTGCCGATCATGGCGGTCGCCGCCGTGATGGCCAACCTGTCGCGCATTCTCGCCTGGTGGCGCGAGGTCGACTGGCGCGCCACCGCGGCCTATTCGGTGACCGGCATTCCCGCCGCAGCGCTCGGCGCGCGCACGCTGCTGACGCTGCCGTCGCACGCCGTCGATATCGCCATTGGCCTGTTCCTGATCGCGATGGTACCGGCGCGACACTGGCTGGCGCGGCACCAGTTCACGATCAAGCTCTGGCACCTCGCGATCTCAGGCGCGATCATCGGCTACATCACCGGCATCGTGGTCTCCACCGGACCGCTCAGCGTACCGCTGTTTTTGTTCTATGGCCTGAGCAAAGGCGCGTTCCTCGCCACCGAGGCGGCGAGTTCGCTCGGCCTCTATCTCAGCAAGTCCATCACCTTCCAGCGGTTCGGCGCGCTGTCACCCGACGTGCTTCTGAAAGGCGTGATTGCCGGCTCGTCGCTGATGGCCGGAGCCTTCATCGCCAAGCGTTTCGTGCTGAAGCTGAACGCGGATACGTTCCGGCTGGTGATGGACGGCATCATGATCGCGGCGGGATTAAGCATGCTGTGGAATGCGGCCGTCAGCACTTCCTGACGTCACGCGCCATCAAGGCAATTCCACCTGTTATCAATGCAACCGGCGTGATTGGATACCGTTCTTGGTGGAGGCACTGATGAAGTTGCGCCAACATCGGCAGCACTATCGGCCGCCCAGCCTGATTGTAACCTGCCATAGCACCGCGCAGCGTGCCGCGTGAGTATGTTGTTCAACGCTCCGGCCTGCGCGCGCAGCTTGATCACAAGCGAGTGCAGGCAGAGTTGATCGCAACGCAAATCGGCCGCGCAAGGCGGCCGATCGCAGTCTCGAAACGTCGTGGTCGATGAGTTTAGTAGCCGCAGGACCCGCAGCGCGGACGCACCGGCGCATAATAGGTCTGCGCGGGCGCTACCATCTGGACCCGCTGCTGCGTGGCGTATTGCGCCGGGATACGCTCGTACTCGACGCGCGACGGCGCGACCATCACGGTCTTGGGCACCATCACGGTCTCATACTGCGCCGGCGTGCGGCGCGCGACGGTGCGGCCGGGAGCCACCATCACCGTCTCTTCGACGGTCCGGTACTGCGGCGGCACGACCTGCTGCTGATAGCAAGTCTGGCACGGCGGCGGCGTGTAGCAATTATAGCAACCAGCCGAGGCGGCGTTTGGCATCGCCATTCCGGCGACACTGGCGAAAATCGCTGCAGCCATCAATTTCTTCATGATAGTCCCCGTGACGAGAGTTCGATTGAAAACAGGTTTGGATAGCTCTGATGCTTGAGGCATAGCTCAGCACCACCGACCGTCAACGCGGTTCTGATATTTACCTTGATGAACGTCCTTAAGAGCGAATGAGGACGGCAAAGGAAATTTGCCGCATCGGCCGACCATCCCGAGGATTTCCGCCCCGATGATCCGCTCGAAACCGGTCGAGCGTTTGACGCCTCATGTAATTCACGATACAGAACAAAATAAGAACATATTTTCAGCCACCGTATCGTCACGCGTCAACCAACGCACCATCCCCCTCACCGCGATTCCCTTCCCCATGGCCAAAAATTCCCTCTCCTTCGTCTGCCAGAACTGCGGCGCCGCCTATAACCGCTGGCAGGGCAAGTGCGAGTCCTGCGGCGAGTGGAATACGCTGGCTGAGGAAGACACGACGGGCGCCACCACGATTCCGGTCAGCGCGCGCTCCAAGCGCAAGGGCCGGCTGTTCAATCTGGAAAGTCTGACCGGCAAGAGCGCCGACGCGCCGCGAATTCCGTCGGGGATGGCCGAACTCGACCGCGTCACCGGCGGCGGTTTTGTGCGCGGCTCGGTGCTCCTGATCGGCGGCGATCCCGGCATCGGCAAATCGACGCTGCTGACCCAGGCGACCTCCCTGATGGCCCGCGCCGGCCACCGCGTCGTCTACATCTCCGGCGAAGAAGCCGTGGCGCAGGTGCGGCTGCGCGCCGAGCGGCTCGGCCTGTCGGACGCGTCGGTGCAGCTGGCGTCGGAGACCTCGGTGGAGGACATCGTCGCCACCCTGTCGGAAGGCGCGGTGCCGCGCCTGATCGTGATCGACTCGATCCAGACGATGTGGACCGACACCGTTGAATCCGCGCCCGGCACCGTCACCCAGGTCCGCGCCTCCGCGCAGGCGCTGATCCGGTTTGCCAAGAAATCCGGCGCCACCATCATCCTGGTCGGCCATGTCACCAAGGACGGCCAGATCGCCGGCCCCCGCGTCGTCGAGCACATGGTCGATGCCGTGATGTCGTTCGAAGGCGAAGGTTCGCAGCAGTTCCGCATCCTGCGCGCGGTGAAGAACCGCTTCGGCCCCACCGACGAGATCGGCGTGTTCGAGATGACTGGGCTCGGCCTGCGCGAGGTCTCCAATCCCTCGGAACTGTTCCTGTCCGATCGCGATCTGGGCAGCCCGGGCACCGCGGTGTTCGCCGGCATGGAGGGCACCCGCCCGGTGCTGGTGGAACTGCAGGCGCTGGTGGCGCCGACCACTCTGGGCACGCCGCGCCGCGCCGTGGTCGGCTGGGATTCGTCACGGCTCTCCATGGTGCTGGCGGTGCTGGAGGCGCATTGCGGCGTCAAGCTGTCGGGCTACGACGTCTATTTCAATGTCGCCGGGGGCCTGCGCATCAACGAGCCCGCCGCCGATCTGGCGGCGGCTGCGGCGCTGGTTTCCTCGCTGTGCAATGCGCCGCTGCCCACCGATGCGGTGTACTTTGGCGAAATCTCGCTGTCCGGCGCGGTGCGCCCGGTGGCGCAGACGTCCGCGCGGCTGAAGGAAGCCGCCAAGCTCGGTTTTGCGCGCGCGGTGCTGCCGGAATCGGCACGCGGCGACGCCGGCGGTGATGCCGGGCTGACATTGGGCAGCGTCGGCGGCCTGACCACTTTGGTGGCGGATATCGCCGCCCGCGGCGTCAAGCCGACCCGGGAAAACGCTGGCCGGGACAACAGCAAAAGCACAGCCGGCGACAAAAACACCGCCCCGGCCCGCTTCAAGCGCGGCGAGGGCTGAAGCGGCGTGACGTTTCACGCCGCCGCCGCTATACATCCCGCGTACCTCGAAACCACCCTGTGTGCGACACGCTCCATTAAGGCATCGGAACAATGATGTGAGGATGGGCGCGTTAGCGGTTTTCTGGCTGTGCCAGACGTGCCATATCACCGTCACCCGAACCGGCAGCTGCGCCGATTCGGGTTTTGAGATTTACGAGCGGACCTGACCAGCCGATGCCGATAACGATTCTCGATCTTGTCCTGCTCGGGGTGATGCTGATCTCCGGCCTGCTCGCGATGGTCCGCGGCTTCATGCGCGAGATCCTGTCGATCGCGGCCTGGGGCGCCGCCGCGCTGGTGACGCTGTTCGCGTTCCAGAAGCTGCTGCCTTCCGCCAAGGCCTACATCGCTAACGATACCGTCGCCACGGTGGCCGTGATTGCCGGCGTCTTTATCGGCACGCTGATCATCGTCTCCATCATCACGGTGCGAATCTCCGACATGATCCTGGATTCGCGCATCGGCGCGCTGGATCGCACGCTGGGCTTCCTGTTCGGCCTCGCCCGCGGGCTCCTGATCGTGGTGGTGGCGTTCCTGTTCTTCTCCTGGCTGGTGCCGGACAAGCAGCGTCCGGACTGGGTCACGGGGGCCAAATCACGGGTTGTTTTGCAGGGAACCGGCGATTGGCTGATGGCGCTCTTGCCGGATGACCCCGAGAACACCATCTTGAAGAGATTCAAGAAGAACAAGCCCGATGAGGATGCCACCGACCCCGAGCCGACAACGGCGCCGGGGGCGACCGATGGCTATTCCAAGCCTGCCCGCGACAGCCTCAAGAAGCTGATCGATGGCAAGCCGGCGGCGAAGTAGTCGTTCGTAGTTTGCTCTTAATCTGCGTTTAGTTTTCTTGCGACAAGAGAGGCGATGAACCCGATGCAAAGCCCTTCCCACGACGCAGCTAAACCAGACCTCGAACCAGACCATCATCACAACTTCCGCGACGACGATCTCGATGGCGACATGCTGCGCGAGAAGTGCGGCGTGTTCGGCATCTTCAACCATCCCGACGCCGCCGCCATCACCGCGCTCGGGCTGCACGCTCTGCAGCACCGCGGCCAGGAAGCTGCCGGCATCGTGGACTTCGACGGCAAGCTCTTTCACAGCGAACGCCGCCTCGGCCTGGTCGGCGACACCTTTTCCCGCCGCGAAGTGATCGAGCGCCTGCCCGGCACCGCCGCGGTCGGCCACACCCGCTACTCCACCACCGGCGAAACCATTCTGCGCAATGTCCAGCCGCTGTTTGCCGAACTCAACGCTGGTGGTTTCGCGGTCGCCCATAACGGCAACCTGACCAACGGCCTGACGCTGCGCCGCGAGCTGGTGAAGAACGGCGCGATGATGCAGTCGACCACCGACACCGAGGTGATCCTGCATCTCGTCGCGCACTCCAAGCGTAACCGCTTCATCGACCGCTACATCGAGGCGCTGCGCGCCATCGAGGGTGCCTATGCGCTGGTATCGCTGACCAACAAGAAGCTGGTCGGCGCCCG
>NZ_JAQGJT010000050.1 GCF_028290495.1 Tardiphaga sp. | reverse complement strand
TTCCTTAATTCTAGGGCCATTTTCATTTGCCTAATTTGAGTTAGCATTTCAATCATAAGTTGAAAATAATGCTCCCCGGCACAATCCCCGTAACACTCCCAATTTGCAAGACCTCGCCGGGCGACATCAACAAGATCGAGGCGCGACTGAAGATGACTATCGAACCGCACGAGGAAGCGAAACGATGAGCAAGGCAAAAAGCACAAAAAGCAGCGGCAATGTTTTTGCCGACCTCGGTATCGCCAATGCCGATGAGCATCTGGCGAAGGCCGATACCGTCATCGCCATCGCTTCGCGGATCAAATCGAAGGGCCTCACCCAGGCTCAGGCTTCCAAGCTGATCGGGCTGGCACAGCCTGATGTATCGAAGCTGATGCGCGGACACTTTGCCGGCTATACCTACGATCGCCTGTTCGGTTTCTTGATCGCGCTCGGTGAAAAGGTCACGGTCACGGTCAGTACGGCGACGTCTGCGAAGGACGCCAAGCTGAAGCTGGAATTCGCGTAGGGCTCTGATTCAGCTCACTCGCATCTTGTCCCGGACGCAGTGCATTGCGCCGCCTTGGGCGGCGGAGTGCGCTGCAGAGCCGGGACCGTACCGAACGCCGGTGCCCGCGACGGTCCCGGCTCTGCGGAGCAGCACTCCGTGCTGCGCCGCGTCCGGGACAAGCCGCTTCAGTCCCGCCGGATCGCTTACGCCGCTCTTACCGTATGCAAAAACTTGTCGACTTCGCTCTTCAGCCGGCTGCTCTCGATCGACAGGGACTGCGCGGCGGACAGAACCTGGCCGGAGGCCGAGCCGGTCTCCGAGGTGCCGCGGTTGACCTCGGTGACGTCGTGGGCGACCTGGGTCGAGAGCTGCGCCGACTGCTGCACGTTGCGCGCAATCTCCTGCGTCGCCGCGCCTTGCTCCTCGACCGCCGCGGCAATCGCCGACGACACTTCCGAGATCATCGTGATGGTGGCGCCGATCTCCTTGATCGTCACGACGGTGTCGGCGCTCGCCGCCTGCATGCCGGCGATCTGGGCGCTGATCTCGTCGGTGGCGCGGGCGGTCTGCGACGCCAGTGCCTTCACTTCGGCAGCGACCACCGCGAAACCGCGGCCGGCGTCACCCGCGCGCGCGGCCTCGATGGTGGCGTTCAGCGCCAGCAGGTTGGTCTGCTCGGCAACGGCGGTGATCAGCTTGACCACGTCGTCGATGCGTGCGGTGGCTTCCGATAGTTTGGCGATGCTCTGGTTGGTCTTCTCGGCCTGCAGCACGGCGGTCGAGGCGATGCGGTTGGATTCGTGGACCTGACGGCCGATCTCGTTGACCGAGGAGGTGATCTCTTCGGTGGCGGCGGCGACCGACTGGATGTTTTCCGACACGGTGTGGGAGGCGGACGCGGCCGAGCCGGACAGCGTCATGGTGACGTCGGAGGTCCGGGTCAGCGTGGTCGCCGAGGCTTCCAGCTCGGTGGAGGCGGAGGCCAGCGAGCCGACCAGTTCGCCGATCATCGTTTCGAAATTGCGGGTGGCGTTGCTGATGGTTTCGGCGCGCGCCATGGTCACGGCGGAGGCCGCGCCGGCGGCCTGATCGGCGCTGCGCTTAGCGATCAGCGCGTCCTTGAAGATCTGCAGCGCGCTGGCGATGCGGCCGATCTCGGTGCTGGCGCCCTGGTGCGGAATCTCCGCCGACAGTTCGCCGGAGGTCAGCTGGCCCATCGGCTTCAGGATCGAGGCGATGCCGCCGGCGATGTCGCGGACCAGGACGATCGCGGCGCCCAGGCCCAACACCACGGCGGCGGCGAGCAGGGAAATCATCAACCGGATCGCGCCGAAATAGGTGTCTTCCGCCGTCTTGCCGGCGACCTCGGCGCCCTTGTCGTTGAGCTCGACCAGCTTCGCCAGCGTCGCATCCAGCGCGCGGCCGACCGGCACGACCTTCTTGGCGTTGATGTCCTTGGCCGCGGCGAGATCGCCCTTGGTGGCCAGGGCCTGGACATCGATCGCGCCGGCGATGAACTCTTTCCACTGCGCATTCAGTTTGTCGGCGAGTTCGCGCTCCGCCGGCGACGATACCAGCGGCTCGTAGGCCTTGGCGGCCTTCTCGAAGTCGGCCTTGCGCGCGGCTAGATTCTTGTCGACGTCGGGGCGGTCCGCATCCACCACGATCAGGTGATCGCGCAGCACCGCGCGAAACCGAGCCGATTGCACCCGCATCTCGCCGATCCAGCGCACGCTCGGCAGCCACTGCGTCTGGATCGCCTGGGTCGCCGCGTTGATGGCGCCCATCTGGACGAAAGAGAGGGCGCCGATCGTCGCGATCACCAGAAACAGGAAGGCGACGATGGCAAAGAGCTTTGCGCTGATCGAATATCTGGCGAGCACGGAAAATTCCTCAATGTTCATGACGCAGCCGTCGAACGGGACGGAGCGGAAACGCGGCAGGCAACACGCGCAGCAAGTTCCAGTTGAAGAGCCTGCCTTCAAAACGGGCAGGGTTCACCCCGCTACCCTGCGACGAGGTCCTCAAGGTTTGGTAAACTTTGCATAAAATACCGCCGTAAGTGCTTGATTTGGTGTTTGAATACCTTGCGCCGCAGCATCCATGTACCGCTGTGGTCAGGCCGGGAGATCGGGTTTAGTCGCAATTGCAGACACTTCCCGCACTGCGTGCACGGCAGGCTGCGGGACGCGGCGGCTGCAGGGATGGCTGCCAATGCGGAAAAGGCCCGCACGCTGCGGCTGCTCAGTTTTCGGGACACTGCGGCCGCCGCCGCTCGGTTGCCGCGCCCGGTCCGGTCGGGTAAACCCTGCGCTTCGCGCTGGCCGCGATTCCGCCCTCTGACGCACTTCCAGGATTTTCATGCATCGCTACCGGTCTCACACCTGCGGCGCGCTCCGCGACAGCCATATCGACCAGACCGTCCGCGTGTCGGGCTGGTGCCATCGCATTCGCTACCATGGCGGCGTGCTGTTCATCGACCAGCGCGACCATTACGGCCTGACGCAATGCGTCGCCGACCCGGAATCGCCGGCGTTCAAGGACGCCGAGCTGCTGCGCTCGGAATGGGTGGTGAAGATCGACGGCCTGGTGCGCCGTCGTCCCGGCGGCACCGAGAATGCCGATCTGCCGACCGGCGCGGTGGAGATCTACATCAAGTCGATCGAAGTGCTCGGCGCCTCGGCCGAACTGCCGCTGCCGGTGTTCGGCGACCAGGATTATCCGGAAGACATCCGGCTGAAGTATCGCTTCCTCGACCTGCGTCGCGAGAAGCTGCACCAGAACATCATGACCCGCGGCGCGATCGTGGACTCGATGCGCAAGCGGATGAAGGAGCAGGGCTTCTTCGAATTCCAGACGCCGATCCTCACCGCATCCTCGCCGGAAGGCGCGCGCGATTTCCTGGTGCCATCGCGCATTCATCCCGGCAAGTTCTACGCGCTGCCGCAGGCGCCGCAGCAGTACAAGCAGCTATTGATGATGTCCGGCTTCGACCGCTACTTCCAGATCGCGCCGTGCTTCCGCGACGAGGACCCGCGCGCCGACCGCCTGCCGGGCGAATTCTACCAGCTCGATCTCGAAATGAGCTTCGTCGAGCAGGAAGACGTGTTCGCCGCCGTGCAGCCGGTCATCACCGGCGTGTTCGAGGAGTTTGCCAAGGGCAAGCCGGTCAACAGCGACTGGCCGAAGATTCCGTACGCGGAGTCGCTCCGCAAGTACGGCTCCGACAAGCCCGATCTGCGCAACCCGATCGAGATGCAGAACGTCTCCGAACATTTCCGCGGCTCCGGCTTCAAGGTGTTCGCGCGGATGCTGGAAGACGACAAAAACCAGGTCTGGGCGATCCCCGGTCCGACCGGCGGCAGCCGCGCGTTTTGCGACCGCATGAATTCCTGGGCGCAGGGCGAAGGCCAGCCGGGCCTCGGCTACATCATGTGGCGTGGCGGAGAGATCACGCTGGATACTTCAAAACCTGATCAAAAGAAGGATCAGGAGATTGCCGATCGTCTTATCAAAGAAGGCAAAGTCGTTGAGGCGAACAAGTATCTAGGACTGAACCCGACGGAATTGGGTGGTGAGCCAAAAGTGGTGGGCGCTGGTCCGCTCGCTAACAACATTGGTCCCGAGCGGACGGAGGCGATCCGACAGGCTTTAGGTCTCAAGGAGGGCGACGCCGCGTTCTTCGTCGCCGGCGATCCCGCGAAGTTCTACAAGTTCGCAGGGCTTGCGCGTACCCGTCTCGGCGAGGAATTGAACCTGATCGACAAGGAGCGCTTTGCGCTTGCCTGGATCGTCGATTTCCCGATGTACGAATATAACGAGGACGACAAGAAGGTCGACTTCTCGCACAACCCGTTCTCGATGCCGCAGGGCGGCCTCGACGCGCTGAACACGCAGGATCCGCTGACCATCAACGCGTTCCAGTACGACATCACCTGCAACGGCTTCGAGATCGCCTCCGGCGGCATCCGTAACCACAAGCCCGAAGCGATGGTGAAGGCGTTCGAGATCGCCGGCTATGGCGAGGACACCGTGATCGAGCGCTTCGGCGGCATGTACCGCGCCTTCCAGTACGGCGCGCCGCCGCACGGCGGCATGGCGGCGGGTGTCGATCGCATCGTGATGCTGCTGTGCGGCACCAGCAACCTGCGCGAGATCTCGCTGTTCCCGATGAACCAGCGCGCCGAAGACCTGCTGATGGGGGCGCCTTCAGAGGCTTCGCCGAAGCAGTTGAGGGAAGCGCATATCCGGCTCAATCTGCCGGAAGCGTGATCTGATCTACACGACGTCACTACATCTTTGAGTTCGGTTGCGCGGGAGCGTCCATGTCATCCTCTTCTGAAGATCTCGCCAAGGCGGCGCTGTCCTATCATCGCCTGCCTCGTCCCGGTAAACTCGAGATCCAGGCGACCAAGCCGCTTGCCAACCAGCGCGATCTCGCGCTGGCCTATTCGCCGGGCGTCGCCGCACCCTGCCTGGCGATTGCCGCCGATCCCAATGAAGCGGCGACGCTGACCGCGCGCGCCAACCTGGTCGCCGTGGTGTCGAACGGCACCGCGGTGCTTGGCCTCGGCAATATCGGACCATTGGCTTCCAAGCCGGTGATGGAAGGCAAGGCGGTTCTGTTCAAGAAGTTCGCCGGCATCGACGTGTTCGATATCGAGATTGCCGCCGACACCATCGAAAGCGTGGTCGCGACCGTCGCTGCTTTGGAGCCGACGTTCGGTGGCATCAACCTCGAGGACATCAAGGGTCCGGAGTGTTTCGAGATCGAGGCGCAGCTCAAGGCGCGCATGAAGATCCCGGTATTCCACGACGACCAGCACGGCACCGCCATCATCGTCAGCGCCGCGATCACCAATGCGCTGCTGCTCAACGGCAAGAATCTGAAGGACTGCAAGATCGTCTGCTCCGGCGCGGGGGCGGCGGCGATCGCCTGCCTCAATCTGCTGGTGCACCTCGGCGCGCAGCTCAAGAACATCTGGGTCTGCGACATCGACGGCGTCGTCCATGAGGGGCGCAACACGCTGATGGACCGCTGGAAGGCGGTTTATGCGCAGAAGACCGACGCGCGCACGCTGGGCGACGTCATTGGCGGCGCCGATATTTTCCTCGGCGTGTCTGCGCCAAATGTGCTGAAGCCGGAAATGGTCAAGGCGATGGCGGACAAGCCGCTGGTGATGGCGCTGGCCAATCCCAATCCGGAGATCATGCCGGATGAGGCGCGCAAGGCGCGGCCGGACGCGATGATCTGCACCGGGCGTTCGGACTTTCCGAACCAGGTCAACAACGTGCTGTGCTTCCCCTTCATCTTCCGCGGCGCGCTGGATTGCGGCGCGACTGCGATCAACGAAGCGATGAAGATCGCCGCGGTGGACGCCATTGCGCAGCTCGCGCGTGAGCCGCCCTCGGATGCGGTGGCGCAGGGCTTCGATAACGAGACGCAGGGCTTCGGCCCGGGCTCGCTAATCCCGAGCCCGTTCGATCCGCGTCTGATCCTGCGCATCGCGCCTGCCGTTGCCAGGGCGGCGATGGAGTCCGGCGTGGCGTCGCGGCCGATCGTTGATTTCGACGAGTACCTCGCCGGTCTGGAGCGCTTTGCATTTCGCTCCGGTCTGGTGATGAAGCCGGTATTCGCTAAGGCGAAGACCCAGCCGGTGCGCGTGATCTACGCCGAAGGCGAAGACGAACGCGTGCTGCGCGCGGTGCAGGTGGTGCTGGAAGAGAAGCTGGCGCGGCCGATTCTGGTCGGCCGGCCTTCGGTGGTCGGTGCGCGCATCAAGCGCCTGGGTCTGGCGATCCAGGCCGGCGTCGACTTCGACCTCATCAATCCCGAGGACGATCCGCGTTACCGCTCCTTCGTGCAGTCCTACATCGACGTCGCCGGACGCCACGGCGTCACGCCGGATGTGGCGCGTACGGTGGTGCGCACCAATGCCACGGTGATCGCGGCGCTCTCGGTCGTACGCGGTGAGGCCGATGCGATGATCTGCGGCGTCGATGGTCGCTACATGGGTCATCTGCGCCACGTCCGCGAGATCATCGGTTTCCTGCCAGGGGTCAGCGACTTCGCGGCTTTGGCGCTGATGATCTCGAGCAAGGGTGCATATTTCATTGCGGATACGCAGGTGCGCGTGAATCCGAGTGCGGAAGAACTGGCTGAGGTCGCAGCCCTGGCCGCGATCCACGTGCAGCGCTTCGCCATGAAGCCGAAGATCGCCTTCGTCTCGCATTCGGATTTCGGCAGCTACGATTCCGACTCCTCGAAGAAGATGCGCCGCGCTGCCGCCTTGCTGCGCGAGAAGCATCCGGAGATCGAGTCCGACGGCGAAATGCAGGGCGATTCCGCGCTCTCCGAAGCTGCGCGAAAACTGGTGCTGCCGCATTCCAAGCTGGAAGGCGTCGCCAACGTCATGATCATGCCGAATCTCGACACCGCGAACGTCGCGTACCAGATGATCAAGGTGCTGGCGGACGCGCTGCCGGTCGGTCCGATCCTGATTGGTCCGGCGCGGCCGGCGCATATCCTGACGCCGTCGGTGACCGCGCGCGGCATCCTCAACATGACGGCCGTCGCCGCCGTGGAAGCCCAGGAGCGGGCCGCGCGCCCGCAGCCGAGCCTGTTCGGCTAGGCTCCGTCGTCGAATGAAGTTGCCGCGATCCTGTTCGCCTCTCCCCGCAGTGCGGGGAGAGAACGGATTGACACGCGGGGTGCGTGGCTCGCCCCCTCGTCGAATGCGCTATTATCGACCGACGATATGACCGTTTGAAAATTGCAACGGGAGCGATCATAGTGCGCAGGTACTGTGGTTCGCATTCGTGCCGTTCAACGAGGTCATCATGCCCGCGTTTATTACTTTCGGCCGCATCCTGTTTGCCGTGATCTTCATTGCGTCCGGCGCCTCCAAGTTTCTCGATCTCGGCGCCACCACCGAGATGATCGCCGGCAAGGTGGTGTTCCCGGATGTCGTGGCGCCTTATGTGACGCAGTTGCAGGCGTTGACCGGCATGCCGATGAACCAGATGCTGGCGATCGCCGCCGCGGTCGTCGAATTGCTCGGCGGTATCCTGATCGCGCTGAACATCGGAGTGCGGTTCTTTGCGATGGTGCTGGTGCTGTACGTGATGGCCGCGACCTTCTACTTCCATGACTTCTGGAACCAGACCGGCGTGGAATTCAAAAACAACATGATCCACGCGCTGAAGAACCTGTCGATCATCGGCGGACTGTTCATCATCGCCGGAATCGGCCGCGGTCCGCGGTTCGAGCCCGCCTACAACGAAGTGTAGCGCTACGTCCGCCGCCACGCGGTGACGGTGACGTCATGTTCCGCGTCGAGGATCTGTACTTCGCTGGCCGCAAGGCCGTGGCTGGCCAGGATCGCCTGCGGCGATTGCGCGGGCACGCCGGGGAAGCAGGGTCGACCATCGGGCAGATCGACCCGTGGCGCCTGTGACAGCCAGAACACGTCGTAGCGATCCATGAACATCGCGTAGATCGCCGGGCCGCCGATCACCGCGACCGTGCCGGCATGGATGCCGGCGTAGGCGCAGGCTTCCTCAAACGTGGCGCCAGCCGGATTCCACAGCGTTGCTTGCGCATTGTCCGGATCGGGCGCGATCGTGTCGATGCCGTGGCTGAGCACGATCCGCTTTCGTCGGGGCGAGTTCGGCTGGTCCTCGAACGAATGCCGGCCGTGCACGATCAGGTCGGCGCGGTCGAGGCCTGCGGTGAAAAACGTCAGGTCGCCGCGGAATTTCAGCGCATCGGGCATCACGCCCGTGCTGTCTGCAAGCATGCCTTCGGCGGAGACGATGACGTAGCCGTTGTAACGAAAAGGCGACATTGAGCAGTTCTGGCTATTCCGAGATCGTCTTGACGACGCTGTTGACCGGGAGCGTCGAGACGGTCGGCAGCTTGGCGTCCTTGACGATGGCTTCGTCATAGGAGGCGATGGTCTGCACCGGCGTCTTGGCCCTCATCAGCACCACCTTGTAGCCGCCGGCCTTGAGGCGGCGCAACAGCGTCGGCAGCGCCTCGGCGGTGTGCTTCTGGAAGTCGTGCATCAGAATGATGCCCTTGCCCAGTCTGTCGAGCTTGGTCATCACATTGCTGACCACCTGTTCGGACTTGCGTGTCTTGAAGTCGAACGAGTCGATATCGCAGGAGAAGATCGCCATGTTGCGGCTGCCGAGATAGGTGACGATCTCCGGCGGGTGTTGCAGCGCCGGCGCGCGGAAGAACGGCGCGGGCGAAAAGCCTAGCGCCCATTTTACGGCGGAAAAACCCTTCTCGATTTCGTCCTTGCGCTGCTGCTCGTTGAGCTTCTTGCTGTTCAGCGCAATGTGTCCCCAGGTGTGGCCGCCGATGGTGTGGCCTGCGGCGGCGACCTGCTTCAGCACTTCCGGATAGTAGGTGGCGTGCTTGCCGATCGGGAAGAACACGCCCTTGGTGCATTCGTAGGCCAGCGCCTTCAGCACCGTCGGCGTGGTGGTCTGCCACGGGCCGTCGTCGAAGGTCAGCACGACCTCCTTGTCGCGCAGGAAGTCGAGTTGCTTGAAATGCTCGAAGCCGAAGCCCGGTCCGCCGGTGGTATCGATCTCGACGACGCGGCTGACGCCGAGCGCGTCAGGGTTGGCGCAGCTCGATTTGGCGGGCGCTGGCGCAGGAGTAGGAGGCGCGGCTGGAGCAGGGGCTGCTGCGGGAGCGGCCGGTGGGGCGGCCTTCGGCGCCTGCGCGTAGGCGCCGGCTGCACATAACGTAACGACGCCTGCAAAGATCAAACCTGCCGTATTGCGCATGGCATACCCCTGGAACGACCGATCACCGCGGGGGCCAGACCCGCCGGGTTGAACGGACATTGGTTCGTTCGGCGAGCATAACGTGATTTACGGGGATGACGCCACGGCCTCCGGCCTTATCCCCAATCGGTAGTTATGCGCGAAGCGGTCATGCTCAGCGCAGCGGGACGACGAATTCAGTGCCCTGGCCGGTTTCGCCGCCGGCGCTGATACCGAGATCGGAGACGATGATCGAACTTCCGGACGCCAGCGACTCCGCGATCTGAGCCATCGCGTCCGCCGGGATCGAAAGCCGGTCCAGCGCCTCGGTGGCGCTGTTGGGAACAGGGGCGGGCGCTGATGTCATTTCGATCGCGCCGGCCGAGCGGCGACGACGCGTGCGGCCGTCGTCTTCCTCGTTGCGCACAGCGACGCGCGGCGTCGGCATCGAGACCACCGACCATCGGACGTTCCTGGCGTCGTTTTTATCGACGTGCGCCGTGAAAACATGGGTGCCGAGCGGGCGATCGCTGGCGGCGATCGTCACCGGCGTCTCGAACAACGGTGCGTAGTTCTGCCGGACGTACATCTTGCCGTCCTTGCGGCTGACCAGCACCGCGATCTGGCCGCTGCGCTTCGGCGCGGCATCGACGACGGGGGCAGTCGTTGGCGCGGGGGCCGTCACGGCCTTCGCGGCGTCGTCCTTTGCCGGTTCCGGCTTGGTCGTTTCAGCCGCGGGCGCGACGTTCTCAGGCGGCTTCGTTTCAAGCGGGTTGACCTCAGGGGCCTTGGAACCGGTGGTTTTGGCTTCGACCGGCAAGGCGCCGTCCGCTTTGACGTCGGCCATCGCCAGCTCGACGGCGCGCGCGGCATCCGCATCGACGTCGCGGCGGGTAATCATGATTGTCTTGCTGCCCGGCTTCGCCGTTGCAGGAGCGTCCGACATCGTCGCGGCGCCGAACTGCAGCGTGATCGCGCCGCTGGCATCAGCGGTCTGGCTCTGCTCGCGTTCGCGCTTCGCCTCGATAGCGCTGCGGCTCTCGTTCATGTCGAGCGTGGGCTTCAATTCCAGGCTGGCCGAGGACATGGCTGGCCGGGATTCCGCGGCGGGGGCCGGCCGATCGGCTCTCGCCTTCGGCATTTCCTTGGTGTCGACGGCGGCCGTCGGCGTCGTCGCCGGATCGGGCTTGCGGGTCGCCAGCAGCGGGTGCGCGAAATCGACCGGCGAAATCTCGCCGGGGGTAATCACCACCCGCGCGCCCATCCGGGTCCAGCCCCACATCTTGGTGGCGAAGGCCATCGGCATGCGGATGCAGCCATGCGACGCCGGATAGCCCGGCAGCATGCCGGCATGCATCGCGATGCCCGACCATGTTACGCGCTGCATATAGGGCATCGGCGCGCCGCTATAGATATTGGAGCGGTGATACTTGTTCTTCTGGATGATGCTGAACGCGCCCATCGGGGTCGAATGGCCCTTCATGCCGGTCGAGACCGGGCTCACCGCGAACAGCCCGTTGGCGTCGTACACCTTGAGCATCTGGCGATCGATCGAGATCGAGATTACCACCGGGCCGACCGGCTTGAGATTTTCGCTGACCGGCTTTTCCAGTCGGACTGCGGGACGTTTGATCTTCTTCGGACGCGGCGCCGGCTGGACCGGCTCGGCCGACATCATCATCGGGTCATCGTCCGACCAGAACACCGCCGCATGGGTCGGAATGCTCCAGGCGACACCGGCGATGGCGATCAAGGCAGTCCGGAGCAGGGCACCATTGCGGTGTGGAGTAGCGGAGGTCGATGAATCCAGAAATGCGTCCACGCCAATATCCTCGAATCCGGTATTTGAGTAAGTCTCGCAGGCGCACAAAGGGTTCACCAGCGCGAGACTTCAGCTACCAGTGATTTGGCGATAATCGTAACAAAAAAGCCTCACATTGAATTAACAGCCGGGCTTCCCGACTTTCCAATCTCGCTGCAATGCCTAGATAATCGGCAACGCTCACGGAGACTTGCATGACAATCGACAGTTCCCGCGTTTTGGCCCGGTTCTTCACGGGCGGAGTAGTTGCGCTGCTCGCCTTCGCTGCGCTTTTGGCCACACCGGCCAGGGCCGCCGACGAACCTGACCTGATCTTCCGGCGCTCGACGGTGTTCAAATGGCTGAGCCCGAACGACAAGCTTGCCACCTACGGTGTCGACGATCCCGAGATCGAGGGAGTCGCCTGCCACTTTACCGTGCCGGAGCGCGGTGGTTTCAAGGGCTGGCTGGGTCTGGCGGAGGAAGTATCGGACATTTCGCTGGCATGTCGCCAGATCGGCCCGATCGCCTTCAAGGGAAAAATGGAGCAGGGCGACGATATGTTCCGCAAGCGCCGCTCGATGTTCTTCAAGAAGATGCAAATTGTGCGCGGCTGCGATGCGAAGCGGAACGTGCTGGTCTACATGGTCTATTCAGACCGCATCATCGAAGGCTCGCCGAAGAACTCGACATCGTCGGTGCCGATCATGCCCTGGGGGCAGACGAATGCAGCGATCGCCAAGTGTGGCGATTTCGTGCAGTAGCGCAGGAAGTTTATTCCGCGGCCTGATCCAGTGAGCGCTTCAGGCGCAGCCGTAATACGGCTTCGGCCTGCGCCTCGACCAGCGCCTGCGGGCTGCGGTAGCCGACCAGTTGCACCATGTTTTGCGGGTAGCATTCGTTACCATGCGCGCCGTAACCCTGCTGCGACATGGCTCCTAAATTCCTGGCGGGCGCACGTTCCGGGCGGATGGGGGGGCGTTCAGTTCCGCCGGCCGGAGTTGCGCTACTCTCCTGCGTGCTGCTGGTTCCCACGGCTTCAATCCTTCTGCTGGTGTCGTCGACAACGCATGACTGCCTGAAAAGGTTGCGCACGCTTGTACCAGTCGCTTTAGACAGCCTTTGGTTCGATTTTATTAATGCAATGTGACCACCAGAAATTGTTTTAGGTCAAATCCGGGGGCGGCAAGTTCGAGAACTTGCGAATCAACCGTGGCATCGACGCACCGCGGCTTGACGATTCAACGCCGGTCGTCAGCCGATGGCTGCTCATTTTTGATCGCGTCGGACGGCGCGATTGTGCAGTGGCCGAAGGGGCGACACCGAAAAATCTTGGCTTTTTCGCGCTGTGTTTCGTCGATCCTCCCTTGATGAAACAATTCTGCCCGATGGCGAAACCATTTTCCGCTTCAAGGCAGACACCCGGAAACAGCCGGCTTGTATCCATTTGCCAACGATACGGTGGATAGTCGCTCAACCGGAGACCGTCAGATGCGCACCCTCAGTTTCATGCTCGCTTTCGGTCTGTTGCTCGCGGGTCCCTCGATGGCCGGATCGGCCAACACGAGCCTGCCGGGCATCGGCGCCTTCTCCTACAACGGCCCGTCCGTGCCGACCGACGCACCGATGCAGGTTGCCGCCACTCGCTGATCGATCGTGTAACCGACAACAGAAATCATCATCATGAAAATGACACTCGTGTTCGCCGGTCTCGTCGCTGCGCTCGCGGTCTCCGCAGGGAGCGCGCAGGCGCAGGTCTGGTCATGGAAGAAGCTGCCGGATCAGCGCGGTGAATTCGTCCGGCTGTGCTCGCCACATATGGTCGGGCGCTGGGAACATCCGGAGGCGGTGTGCGGCTGCCTGCACGACCACGCCGTGGCGAATGTGCAGGACAGCGACCTGCGCGAGGCGCTGCTGCGTGGCATCAGCGAGCATGGTGTGCCGACCATTGATCGCGAGTGGATCCCGGCCTCAAAACAGTCGATGATCAACGCGACCTTCAGCCAGATCGCGCGCCCGACGCTGCAATGCATGTTCGAGCCGGCGAAGTAACCGCCGTCCCCCATGATCGCGAGGCATCGTCTTCTCGCGACGAATTGATGCGGTTGGCTCGTTCGTTGCGCCACGGCCTGTCGTCGACCGCCCCCGGCAATGTTAGCGTGCTGCGTCGGCTGCCATCCGGTGGCCTCGGTGAGGGGGGGCTGATGACATACGCGTTGATCGTTGCGGCATGCGCGGCGCTGATATCGGGCATGGCGGGGAGCGCCGCATCGGCCGCTGACGCCGCGACGATGGAAGCCAACAAGAAAGCGGTGCTGGAGTTTTACGACAAGGGACTGAACCAGAAGGACTATGACGCCGCCGCCAAATTCCTTGGCCCGCGTTACGTCCAGCACAATCCCAACGCCCAGGATGGCCCGGAGGGCTTCAAGGCGTTCCTTGCCTTCCTGCGCGAGAAATTTCCGGACTCGCACAGCGACATCAAGCAGGTGTTCGCCGACGGCGACTATGTCATCCTGCACGTTCATGCGGTGCGCGAAAAGGGCACCCGCGGCAACGCCATCATCGATATCTTCAAGCTGGAGAACGGCAAGATCGTCGAGCACTGGGATGCGGTGCAGCCGATCCCGGAAAAATCGGCGAATACGAACACGATGTTCTGAGCGCCCGCGCGGCGTCGTCCTCGCGTAAGGGGGACGACGGGCGGCTCTATCGCTTCTTGGTGCCGAGCCGCGGCACGCATTTCTTGACGCGGGTGACGCCGGTCGTGGTCAGCGTGGTGCCAACGACTTCCTTGATCTGGCCGGCAGGGCAGGAGCCGTCGTCGACCTGCACACGCTGGCCGAGCCGCACGTCCGGGATGTCCTGCTCGCGCGGGAAGATCGCTATCTGGGCCACGGCCGGCACTGCCATTGCCAGCGCGGCGACCGAAGCAAACAGAAACAGAGCGGGGCGCGTTGCCATCATTTGTTCTGCACCTTGAGACCATCGGGGCCGAGATTGATCTGCAAGCCGGTCGGCTCTTTCTTGGTCTGGTACAAATTGTAGCCGAGCACACCGATGCCCACCACCAGCGCGCCGATGATCAAAAATAGCACGTTGCGGTTGCCGGGCATGAACGTCTCCGAGAGGCTGACCTGAGCATCGACTCTAGAGATGCCCTCCCGATTCTCCTAGCCGGCAAAAGTACCTGCAACGTGGTCCGAAATGTGCTTGGTGGGCCGGGTTGTGAATAGATCACCGACCCGGAGCCTAGATCGTATGACTGCCACTGACCTCCACCGCAAAATCCTCGATGCCGTCGATGCCGCTTTCGACGCGCAGCTCAAGACCACGCAGGATTTCGTTGCGATTCCCTCGACCCGCGGCGCCGAAGGCCCGTGCCAGGACATGATCGGCGATTTGCTGCGTGAGCGCGGCTACGAGGTCGACGACTGGCATATCGATGTCGAGGATCTCAAGGACCTGCGCGGCTTCGGCCCGATCGAGCACGATTTCTCCAAGGCGCGGACCGTCGTCGGCACCTATCGGCCGACCACCAATACCGGCAAATCTCTGATCCTGCAGGGCCACTGCGACGTGGTGCCGACCGGCCCGCTGGAGATGTGGGACAACCCGCCGTTCTCGCCGATCATCAAGGATGGCAAGATGTATGGCCGCGGCGCCTGCGACATGAAGTCGGGCACCATCGGCGCGCTTTACGCGCTGGACGCGATCAAGGCCGCCGGGCTGAAGCCGACGGCGCGCATTCACTTCCAGTCGGTGATCGAGGAAGAGTCGACCGGCGTCGGCGCGCTCTCCACCTTGCAGCGCGGCTATCGCGCCGATGCCTGCTTCATTCCTGAACCCACTGCCGGCAAGATGGTGCGTTCGCAGGTCGGCGTGCTGTGGTTCCGTTTGAAGGTGCGCGGCTTCCCGGTGCATGTGTTCGAAGCCGGCGCCGGCGCCAATGCGATCAAGGCGGCGTATCATTTGATCGAGGCGGTCGAGCAGCTCGAGATCGACTGGAACAAGCGCGCCGAGTCCGACGTGCACTTCAAGGCGGTCAATCACCCGATCAACTTCAACCCTGGCATCATCAAGGGCGGCGACTGGGCCTCCAGCGTGCCGGCCTGGTGTGACGTCGATTGCCGCATCTCGATCCTGCCGGGCTGGTCGGTTGCCGACGCGCAAGCCGAAATCCTCGCTTGCATCAGCAAGGCCGCGCGCGACCATCGCTTCCTGTCGAACAATCCCCCTGAAGTCGAATGGTCGGGCTTCCTCTCCGAGGGCTATGAGCTGAAGAACGCCGCTGCACCGGAAGCCGCGTTCGCCAAGGGCTACGACACGGTCTATGGCGGCTCGACGCCGGACCTGGTGTTCACCGCGCTCACCGACACGCGGTTCTACGGCCTGAACTACGACATCCCGAGCCTGTGCTTCGGCGCAGACGGGCAGGCAATGCACGGCTTCAACGAATATGTCGATCTGGAGTCGCTGCGCAAATCGACCAAGGCGACGGCATTGTTCATCGCCGAATGGTGCGGCGTCGAGAAGGCCTAGTTTTCAGGCACAACTGGTTTCCCGGACGCGTAGTGCACCGCGTCCGGGGAGCGGTGCTAACCCTCAGGCCACAGCGCCGCCACGATAGCATCCAGACCATCCGTCAGCGCTGCCGGGCCGGGCTGCAGGATCAGCGGCGATTTGATTTCGACGATGCGATTGTCGCGCACCGCGGGAATGTCGCTCCATCCCGGTCGTGTCCGTATTTTTTCCGGCACGACCTTCTTGCCGCACCATGAGGCGAGGATGATGTCGGGAGCCGCTTCGCGCACGGCGTCTGCTGAAACGATGCGGTCCTTCGCGGCTTTCTGCCATCGCAGATCGGGAAACACGTCGTCGCCGCCCGCGATGGCGATCAGTTCGGAGACCCAGCCGATCCCCGAGATCAGCGGATCGTCCCATTCCTCGAAGTATACTTTCGGTCGCAGTCTTTGCCGCGACGCCCTGGCTATGTCCGCGAGGCGCAGCTCATAGCTCGACGCCAGTTGCTCGGCCTTCGCGGCGGCGCCGACCATCGCCCCCAGCATCCGGATCATCGCCAGAATGCCGGCGATGTCGCGCTGGTTGAAGACGTGCACCGCGATGCCAGCGCGGATCAATTCGGCGGCGATGTCGGCCTGCAGGTCGGAGAAGCCCAGCACGAGGTCGGGATCAAGCGCCAGGATTTTCGGCACGTCCGCAGAGATGAAGGCCGACACGCGCGGCTTCTCGCGCCGCACCTGCTTTGGACGCACAGCATAGCCGGAGACGCCGACAATGCGGTCCTGCTCGCCGAGCAGATACAGCGTCTCGACGGTTTCCTCGGTCAGGCAGACGATGCGGCGGGGCGGGAAATGGCGCATCGGATCATATGAAGCCAAACAAAACGCTTGTCACGATGCGTCCTCGCCGCGAAATTTCCCGGCAAGTCCCCGCGATCACGACGGGGCATTCAGGGAGCAAGCTTTCGATGTCTTTGCTGGACAAAATAAACGGGATGAAGATGCCGTTTTCCGAACTGATGGGCGTCATTTTCACCGAGGCTGAACCGACCCGCGTTGTGGCGACGATGCAGGTGCGCGAGGACCTTTGCACGCTCGGTCATTCGATCCATGGCGGCGCAGTGATGGCGCTGGCCGATGCGGTGGGGGCGGCGGCGACCGTGATCAACCTGCCGGCGGAGGCCAGGGGCACCACGACGATCGAGAGCAAGACCAATTTTGTCGGCCGCGCTGCGGCCGGCAGCACGCTGCGTGCGATCGCTACGCCGGTTCATGTCGGGCGTCGCACCCAAGTGTGGCAGACCCGTATCGAGAGCGAGGATGGCAAGCTCGTCGGTATCGTGACGCAGACCCAACTGGTGTTGTAGTCGGCGGGGCGTTCAGGCTTTGCTAACCATGACGTGCCGCGTCAGAGGCTTTTGATGCCGACAATTGAGGCGGCGCAGACTCTTGAAATGCATGCTGCGTTGCACAATATTGGTTCCATTGCCGGACCAGGGATTCGAACGCTTTCCTCGCAGGCGCTTTCGAGGATTTCACGATGCAGAACGTTGCGATTGCCAAGTTTCCCGCCCCCGGTGTCGTGCGCATTCTCAGTGCCCGTGAATTGCCCCTGTTTCGCGAGCATCTGTTGCGGCTTGACCAGGATAGCCGGCGCGACCGTTTCAACGGCTCGCTCGACGATGATTTCCTGAAACGCTACGCCGCGAAGTGCGTCAGCGACGGCACCATCATTCTGGGTTATTTCGAACACGACGTGGTGCGCGGCGCGGCCGAGCTGCACCAGGCCGATCTGTCATCCGACTCGCTGCCGGAGATTGCGTTCTCGGTCGAAGCGATCGTGCGGCGGCGGGGCGTCGGCTCGATCTTGTTCACCCGTCTGATCGCGAAAGCGCGGTCGATGGGCTTTCCCACGCTGCGGATTACCACCGGCGCACAAAACGATGCGATGCGGGCGCTGGCGCGGAAGTTCGGCGCGAAGCTGTCATTCCGGCACGGCGAATCCACGGGAAATATCGATCTTCAGCAGGCGCCGGTGCCCGGCGCGATTCCGCAGCCGCGCGCGTCCGCGCTCGACATCGCGCGCGCGGTGTCCGACTACAACCGGGCCTATTGGAGCTTGTGGTTCGGGATGTACAGGATGCGCAAACCTTCCTGAGAAGGCGCCTTTCTGAAAACAAGTCTTCCTGGGAAGAACCTTGCGGGCAGGGCGTTGTCGTCCTGCCGTCGGCAACCGAAGCGCGGATCAGATTCGCTTGTCGTTGCCGAATTTGCGCGTCACGCGGCGCTCCACCACGATCGAACGCTGCGCGCCCGGTTCGCCGGCGATCACGCGCGTCGTGCGCAGCGAGATACGGCTGGCCTTCTTCACTTCGCTCTGCACGTCTTCGAGCGGCATGCCCATCAAGGACGCGGCGATCTCGGCCTGTTGGTCGAGGTCTTCGGTAATGCCCATCGCGGCGAAGATGGCTTCTTCCAGGGTCGGCGGATCGCGCTTGACGCGACGCGTGCCGTATTTCGTATTCCAGTCTTCGCTCATCACTCGCCTCATGTTGATTTGCGATAGGTAACGAAACCCATATTGCATTGCAATATGGAATTACTGCGACAATACAGCCATGCAAATCGCGTTCCCGCGAAAGCTCAGTTTTTAACCAGTTCCGCAGCCGCCATCACGGCGCGCGCTGGTTGCGGCCAGCGTTTCAGCGCGGCATGGCCGGCGTCGGTCAATGAATAAATACCGCGGGTGGCGCTGACAAACCAGCCGTAGACGTTGCGATGCAGGATCTTCTGCGCATCGGGATAGTCCGGCGTCAGTTCGCGCACCTTGCGCGGGCCGGGCGCCAGCATCGCGGCGCAGGCCAGCGCCTGCTGGCGATAGGCGGTCATGATCGGCGCGCGGGTGCTGCCGCCAAGCGCGGGGTCGCCCAGCCGTTTCGTATGCTCGACAACGAGGCGCGAGCGCTTCTTCGGATTGCGCCGCGGCGTGACGGCGTTCGGCGCCACCAGCACTTCGACATTGCCGGCGTCGGTGACTCCGAGCATGCCGAAGCCGAGCCGGCGGCACAGGTTGCGATAGCGTGCGTCGCTCTCGCGGCCCTTGCCGCGGATCGATAATTTTGCCGCCAGCCACACCTCGTCGCAGGCGCCGGCGCGCTCGACGCCCTGCAGGATCAGTTCGAGGTTGAACGTCAGCTTCAATTCGCCGATCACCACCACCGGCGGGTCGTCGCCATTGATCGCCACGAGGTCGCAGCCGCCGATCTCGCCTTTGACGGTAAAGCCAAGGCCTTCGAGGAAGTTTTTGACCGGCAGGTAAAGCGTGGTTTCCAAGGCGATATCCGTGAGGCGATGGCGGGGAATCCGCGACTCACCAGGCGACTCTACCCCCGTTCACGCGCGGCGGCAGCCTCAGGGATCCGGTTCGGCGGCTGGATCGCCTGGCCGCGATTTCCCTGAAAAGGGCGCATAAACGGCTCTGATTGCGGTATTTTCGTCTTTTTGTCCGCACATGGCAGCAATGATTGGCGTTTTGCTGCAAAGCAGCGTAAAGCACGCTCGATCCCGATACGCACCGGACTCCTGGACCCGACGTGACCGCCATTTTGAAGGGCGGCAGATTCGTTTCCGTTTGGTCCCCGAGTATCCCGACGTGTCCCGACCGCCAAGCGGTCCACAACCAAGGTAAATCTCCGTGACATTTCTATCGACAGGTCCGTCGCTCGCCCGCGCGTTGGCTGAGCGTAACTACAGTGAATCCACCCCCGTGCAGTCTGCCGTGCTGGCCGACGATGCTGCCGGACGCGATCTTCTGGTTTCCGCCCAGACCGGCTCCGGCAAGACCGTCGCCTACGGTCTGGCGATTGCCGACAATCTGCTGGAAGGCGCCGAGAAGCTGCCGAAGGCCGGCTTGCCGCTGGCGCTGATCGTCGCCCCGACGCGCGAACTCGCGCTGCAGGTGCACGGCGAACTGACCTGGCTCTATAAATATGCCGGCGCGCGCGTCGTCTCCTGCGTCGGCGGCATGGACCCGCGCAAGGAACAGCGCGATCTGGCCGAAGGCGCGCACATCGTCGTCGGTACGCCCGGCCGTCTCTGTGACCATCTTCGCCGCAACCGTCTCGATGTCTCGCAGCTCAAGGCCGTCGTGCTCGACGAAGCCGACGAAATGCTCGACATGGGTTTTCGTGAGGATATGGAGTTCATCCTCAAGACCACGCCGTCGACCCGCCGCACGCTTTTGTTCTCGGCAACGCTGCCGCGCGGTATCGTGGCGCTTGCCAAGCAGTATCAGCAACAGGCGTTCCGTGTCGAAGTCGCGGGCGCCGACGGCGGCCATTCCGACATCGAATACCGCGCCATCCGCATTTCGCCGAACGACGTCGACCACGCCGTCGTCAACGTGCTGCGCTACTTCGAATCGCAGAGCACCATCGTGTTCTGCAACACGCGTAACGCCGTTCGTCATTTGCAGACCGTGCTGCAGGAGCGCGGCTTCTCGGTCGTCGCCCTTTCCGGCGAACTGACCCAGAACGAGCGTACTTCGGCGCTGCAGGCGCTGCGCGACGGCCGCGCCCGCGTCTGCGTCGCCACCGACGTCGCCGCACGCGGCATCGATCTGCCGAATCTCGGTCTCGTGATTCACGCCGATCTGCCGAACGACGCCGAAGTGATGCAGCATCGCTCGGGCCGTACCGGCCGCGCCGGCAAGAAGGGCGTCAGCGTTCTTCTCGTGCCGCCCGCGCGCAAGCGCCGCGCCGAACTGCTGCTCAATCTCGGCGGCATCGACGCCGTGTGGGGCTCTGCGCCCACCGTCGAAGAGATTCGTACCCTCGATCAGCAGCGCATGTTGAAGGACACGCTGTTCACCGAGGAAACCACCGAGGAAGATCTGGTGCTGGCCAAGGCGATGCTCGCCGAGCGTTCGCCGGAAGATATCGCCGCCGCTCTGGCGCGACTTTATCGCGCGCGTTTGCCGGCGCCGGAGGAGGTGCAGGATCCCGGTACGTTCCGCGGCCGCGAGGATCGCGGCAATTCGCGCAACGACCGCGACTCCCGTGGCCAGGATCGTACCGAGCCGCGTGCGGTTCGGCCGAAGTCGAAGCCGCGCGAGAGCATGGGCGAAGGCTCGATGTGGTTCCGCGCCGCCATCGGCCGGCAGAAGAACGCCGAAGCCCGCTGGCTGCTGCCGATGATCTGCCGCCGCGGCGGCATCGAGAAGAACGACATCGGTGCGATCAAGATCTACGACGCCAATTCCGAATTCGAGATTTCGGCAGCGGCGGTCGAGAAGTTCCTGGTGATGGTCAAGCGCCCGGACAAAGAAGACAACATCCGCATCGAGCCGCTGCCGAACGGCCCGGAAGGCGCGATCGCCTCATCCCGTCCGAACCCGGAAGACCGCGACTATTCCAATGCCAAGCGCAAGCCGAGCTACAAGTCGGACGGTGACCGGCCGGACTTCAAGGACAAGTCGTCCTACAAGGAGAAGTCCTGGAACGACAAGCCGCAGGGCGAGCGCAAGCCATATGCGGGCGACAAGCCGCGCTATGAGGGCAAGCCGAAGTTCGACAAGCCGCGCGCCGAGAAGCCGCCTTACATCGCCAAGGCGAAGCGCGATGGTGCGGAGCCCGTCTTCAAGCCGGCGTTCGGCAAGAAGAAGAACAAGGCCTGATCGACAAGGGATCGCGGCGGCAACGCCGCGATCCGGTTATTCTGAAGCCCGGACGAGAACTGACGCCTTCGCTTTGCGAGTACGGTGGACAGTCGCTTATCCGGGCTTTTTTGCGCGATGTCGCGGCATGAGGTTCATCGGAGGCAATGCCTCCGACCTGCCGCCATGTTGACCGTGGTTAGCCCGCTTGCGTGATCGGTTTTCCGCCGCTGCCGGAAGGCAGCAGCCACAGATAGATCCCGCCGGCGCTGAGAGCCATGACAACCATCATTCCCGTCATCACCAGCGCTGGATGTCCGAACGGTTCGAGCATCGCAATCAGGGCGCTGGCGAAAGCGCCCATCGTCATCTGCAGACAGCGCATCACGCCGGACGCCGAGCCCGCGACATGGGGCAGATTCCGCAACGCCTCGTGGGTGGTGCTCGGTCCAATGAGGCCGTAGGCAAACAGGCTCAGCGTCATCAGCGGCATCAAGGTCCACGTCGCCACCGCAGCGGTTGTCACCAGCGCCAGCGCCGCTACGGCGCTGCTGACCATCAGCATCAGGCCGAAGGCCACGATCCTGCGGGACGCGACATGGCGTTTGCTGAGCTGCCCGCTGACCAACGAGGCGACCAGCACGCCGCATGACGTTACTCCAAACAGCAACGAGAACGCGGTGGTCGAGAGGCCCAGGCTTCCGATCAGGACTGATGGTGCGCCGGAGACGAAGCTGAACATGCAAGCAAAGGCGCAGGCGTAGAGCAGGGTGTAGCCGACGAAAGCGCGATCCGTCAGGACGTTTCGGTAGCTGTCGAACAGCTTCGCCGGATTCAGCGATCGCCGCATCGCGACCGGCTGCGACTCTTCCACGCTGCTGATCGCGACGATCAGCAGCAGCAGGCCGATGGTTGCCTGTGCCGCGTAGATCATGCGCCAGCCGCTGAAACTCATCACCCAGCCGCCGAGCACCGGCGCGAACATCGGCGCGATCCCCACCACCGCTGCGATCCGCGACAGCTGATGCCGCGCCGTGCCGTGCTCGAACACGTCGCGCACGATGGCGAACGGCAGGATGGCGCAGGCGCCTGCGGCAAGTCCCTGCAGCATACGGCACACCAGCAGCACGGTGAACGATGGCGCCCATGCACAGGCGCCGGCCGCGATCGAGAACAGCAGCAGCCCGTCAAGCAGGATCGCGCGGCGGCCGAAGCGGTCGGCGAGCGGACCGCAGATCAGTGGCGCGCTCGCAAAGCCCGCCAGGAACAGGCTGAGCGTCAGCGGGCCGTTTCCGGCGGCGTCAGCAAAGGTGGTTTCAATCGCCGGCAGGCCCGGCAGTCCCATGTCGATCGACAGCGGCGGTAACGCGGTCAAGGAACCGAGAAAGGCGGTAAAGGCAAAACTGTTATGCCGCAGGGCCACGGAGAATCCTTGAGTGAAGGTCGCAGATGTTTTTATGCGGCGTTCACTCTGCTCGGCGCAACGGTATGCGAGTTTGTCCAGGATCAAAGATGGCCGCCGTCAATCTCTGCGGCGGTCGCGGCTTCATACCCGCCCGGCGACCGGGACCAGCGCTCCGGTGACGGCGCTGGCGGCGTCGCTGGCCAGGAACAGGATCACCTCGGCGAGTTCGTTCGCGGTCACCCATTTTGAAAAGTCTGCGTTCGGCATGTCGCGACGGTTGGCTTCCGTGTCGATGGTCGAGGGCAGCACCGCGTTGACGGTGACCTTGCCCTTCAGTTCGGCGGCCAGCGCTTCCGTGAGCCGGTGCACGCCGGCTTTCGAGGCCGCATAGGGTCCCATCCCGGCGCCGGCCTGCAGCGCACCGATGGCGCCGATATTGACGATCCGCCCCGCACCCGCCGCTCCCAGATGCGGGATCGCCGCGCGAGAGGCGTTCAGCGCGGTCAGCAGATTGAGCCGGTGCATCTTCTCCCAGCTATCATTGCTGCCGCCGTCGACGTTCTCGAACGCAAACGCGCCGGCAATGTTGAGCAGGACGTCGATCCCTCCGAAATGTGTCGCGGCGGCTGCGATCGCCTGGCCGGCCTGTGCGGCATCGGCGAGGTCGATGCCGCCGATCTGCAGGAGTTGCGGCGTGGAGGCGGGCAGTTTGGCGGTATGGTCGATCGCGACAATGGTCGCACCGCGGGCGAGCGCCATCTCGACCACTGTCCGGCCGAGCGCGCCGGAGGCGCCAGTGACGACGATGATTTTTCCGGTCATGCGGTTTCCTTCGACGGCAGGCACGACAATTGATAGAAAAAGAACAGGTCGCGCGTGCGGACGCAAGAGGTGACCGGGGTGGTTCGTCAACGGAGGGGTGCGCATGTCGGAGCCGAAAACGCCTGCCGACGTGGTGCGCTTTCCCCGCGAATTTCCCAACCTTAAACACGCTATCGAGAGCGATGTTCCCGTCAGGATCATCGCCGTCGGGTCGTCCTCGACCGCGGGCAGGGAAGATATCCTGCCCTATCCGTGCTGGCTGCAATGGGCGCTACGGAGAACCCATGGCAAGATGATCGATGTGATCAACCGCGGCGTCGGCGGCGAAGAAGCGCCCGAGGAGCTGCAACGCCTTAGCCAAGCCGCTGCAGAGAAGCCGGCGATGATCATCTGGCAGGTGGGGACCAACGCCATTTTTCACGAAGAAAACTATGCCGGCGGACAGGTCGCGGCGGCGATCGAAAAGGGGCTCGACGCCATCTGCACGCCCGACATCGATGTGCTGGTGATGGATCTGCAATATGCGCCCGCGTTGCTGTGGCCGGAGAAACGCGAGGCGACGCTGGCGATGGTAGAGCGGATCGCCGAGATCGTGGCGGCGCGGCCCGACAAGAACCTGCAACTGTTCCGGCGCTTCTCGCTAATGCAGTACTGGCACGAGATCGACGGCATCTCCTTCGACCGCATGACCGATCCGACCGATGAAGCCCGACTGCACCAGAGCGAATGGAGCACGCGCGCGGTCTCCTTGGAGCTCAGCCATGCCCTGACCGAGGCGGTCAAATAGCAGGTTGCGGCGCGCTACTCCGCCGGGCGCAGTTGCACCGGCATCACGCGGCGGTTGGCGAAAGTGCTGAGCGTCAATGCCAGCGCCACGGCCGCGACCATCGCGCCGAGCAGCGGCAGTTGCGCATAGTGCACACCAGCGTTCAGCGCGGCGCCACCGATCCCGGCGCCGACCGCGTTGCCGAGATTGAAGGCGCCCTGGTTCAGGGTCGAGGCCAGGTTCGGTGCGTCGGTGGCAGCATCGACGACCCAGATCTGCAGCGGCGATACCAGTGCGAAGGCGAGGCCACCCCACAGGATCAGCAGGATCAGCGTCGGCACCGCCGACTGGATCGCCAGCGCCAGCAGGACCAGTACTAACATCACGCCGACGAAGGCCCCGATCACCGTGCCGAGCAGGTTGCGGTCGGCAAGGCGGCCGCCGACCAGGTTGCCGATGGTGAGGCCGACGCCGATCGCCAGCAGTGCGCCGGTGACGCCGTGCGGCGTGAGACCGGTGACTTCTTCGAGCAGCGGTGTGATGTAAGTGAACAGGCTGAACATGCTGACCGAGGCGATGGTCGAGATCAGCATCGGCAACAGCACCGGCCAGCGCCCGAGCGCGCGGAATTCGCGGGTCAGGCCGCCGCGTGTGCCGGGCAGGCCGGACGGCACGTACCGGATGATAGCGAGGCCTGCAATCAGGCCGATCGCCACCACCGCCCAGAACGCCGCGCGCCAGCCGGCGGCCTGTCCCAGCGCCGTGCCGAACGGCACGCCGAGCACATTGGCCAGGGTGAGGCCTGCGAACATCAGCGACACCGCCTGCGTGCGTTGTTCGCGGGGCACCAGATCGCGCGCAACCACCGCGCCGATACCGAAGAAGGCGCCGTGCGAGAACGCCGTGACGATCCGCGCAGCCATCAGCAGCCCGTAGGTCGGCGCCAGCGCGCAGCCGAGATTACCGATGATGAACACCGCCATCAGCGCCAGCAAAGCGGTCTTGCGCGGCAGGCCGGCGGTGGCGATCGCGACCAATGGCGCACCGACCACCACGCCCATCGCGTAGCCGGAGACGAGATGGCCAGCCTGCGGAATGGTCACGCCAAAATCGCCGGCCACGTCTGGCAGCAGGCCCATGATGACGAATTCGGTGGTGCCGATGCCGAACGAGGCGGCGGCAAGCGCCAGGATGGGTTTGGAGATCATGTCAGTTCCGAACTCGCAGCCTGTATGCTGCGATGCAATATGGACAGAAGTGGCATGGGGAGGGCGATTTGGCGAGCGCTGCTACAGGGACGCAGCGTTGCACCGCCATGTCATCACAATGTCGAAAACACCCCGCGCTTGTCGGCACGGGGGCACCGCCATAGGGTTGCGGCAACGACCATGCGGATGCCCAATGTGAAGATGAACCGAATTGCTGCCTGCTGCATTGCCGGTCTTGTGATGGCGCTGGTGCTGCCGACGGAGCGTGCGCAGGCGCAATCCGCCGATCTCGTGCTGTGTGATCGCCTCGCCGCAGATCCTTCCGACCCCGACAAGCCAGCCGACGTGCGCGGCGCTGCGGAGATCGCCAAAGCGGACATCGCCACCGCGATCAAGTTCTGCCGCACCGCCGGCGGCGGTTCGCGCCGCGCGCTATACCAGCTCGGCCGGGCTTTTGCCGCCAATGCGCAGATGGCTGAGGCGATGGCGGCGTGGCGCAAGGCGGCCGACAAGGGCAGCACCTCGGCGATGGTCGAACTCGGAGTGATGTATGGCACCGGGACCGGCGTGCCGAAGGACGAGGCGCAGGCGCGAAAACTGTTCGAACGGGCGGCCGAGGCTGGAAATCCGCGCGGCGTCGCCAATCTCGCCGCGGTCTCCGGCGGAGCGTCGGCCGATCCGGCGCGCGGTCGTGCGTTGCTGGCGAAGGCTGCGGAGAGCAACCCGGAGGCGCAGTATCAGCTCGGCATGATGCTGGCGGAAGGCAGCGGCGGTCCCAGGGACGAGGTCGCCGCGCGCGGCCTGTTCGAGAAGGCGGCGGCGCAGAACCATGCCGCGGCGCTGGAGCGGATCGGCGCGTTCGCGCAAAGTGGCGTTGGCGGGCCGCAGGACAAGGCCGCGGCGAAAGCCTATTATGAACGATCGGCGGCGCTCGGCAATGACGACGCCAAGGCGGCGCTGAAGCGGCTCGAATGCCCCTATGTGCTGAAGGACAAGCGCGGCAACGTCGTCAGCAATCTCTGCTTCTGAATTCTACGGTGTCTTGTCGGCGTGGGCGACATTGTCGAGGTTCTGCGTGCGTGCCAGCCGCGCCAGCTCGCAGCCCTCGCAATAGCGGTCGTCCTTGTAGTCGACCCAGTTGTGCGCATAGACGCGCTCGTTGGGGATATTGTAGCGGACCTGCAGCACGCGGAAGAGGATGCGCCAGGCGGCGGTCTGCGCGTCGGTGGCGGGGCGGCGCACATTGGGATAGTTGCCGACGAACTCGACGCCGATCGAGGAAGCGTTATCGACCTGCCCGTAGGTGCCGGCATTGTCGATGAACTTGTTGTCGTTGCGGTTGCCGTCGCGCAGGTGGATGGGCACGGCGAACTCCGCTACCGCCCAGTACACCGTGCCGTCGGTCTCGACCCAGATGGTGGTGCCACGGCGGTTCGGCCGCTGCATCTGCGCCAGCGCGCCGCGATAGGCCGAACCGGCCGAGCCTTCGCTCTGATGCACGACGATGTTGCGCCATTCGCGCGCCAGCGCCAGATCGCCCCACGGCGTCAGCCAGACGATGTTGAGGCCGGGAATGTCGGGGGTGCCGCGGGCGCGGGCGGCGATCTCAAAGCTGGACGGCGCCTGCGCCGCCAGCGGACCGGCAGCGACCATCGACAGCAGAACCAGGATGACGCGAAAGATCATGCCCCTCGATCCCAAAGCGTGGCGTCACGCTTCGGACAGCCTAGCTGACCTTTTCCGCGAGTCAAACCGCTTTGCGCCCGGCATCCTGTGACCGGGCGCAGGCAATCGGGGCCTCCTGCTAGTTGAAATAATCCGGCAGGACGACACCGGCGTAAAACTTGTCGCCGCGGATGGCGCTCTTGAACGTATCCGACTTGTAGGCTTCG
>NZ_JAQGJT010000216.1 GCF_028290495.1 Tardiphaga sp. | reverse complement strand
CATTCGATTGCTTGCGCCGAATGTGATCAAACTGTCTGCGTCGCTGACCGCTCGGCTGGACACGGCCGGATCGGACACATCACAGATCGAATCGTTCGTCTCCATGGCGAAGGACACCGG
The DNA here is from genome assembly GCF_028290495.1 of Tardiphaga sp. GTDB lineage: Bacteria > Pseudomonadota > Alphaproteobacteria > Rhizobiales > Xanthobacteraceae > Tardiphaga. Next base: position 4,947 of record NZ_JAQGJT010000216.1, on the reverse strand, counting down.
TGCCTTTGTATTGGCGAGCGCATTGGAATCCGAATCGCGGGCCATGCGAGCACTCAAGTTCGGCATCGTGCTTGGCCAGGGATACCTGTTCGGCACCCCCCAACCTGCTTCACGCATTAGCTCGTCGCAGGATGAGCTACTCCGAGGCGTCAAGACCAAGCGATGACACTCGCTCAGCACGCCGCGCAGCTCGAACGCCTTACCTTTCGAGACTCCCTTACCGATCTCGCCAATCGGACATTCTTCACACGACAGCTCGACGCAGAACTCGAAAGTCACAACGCCGGATCTATCCACGTGCTTCTGCTCGACTTTGACGATTTCAAGGAAGTCAATGACACCCACGGCCGCGATGCCGGTGATGCACTGCTCGTCGAAGCCGGTCGGCGCTTGCGCGAATGCGTTTGGCCCGGAACCACTGTCGCTCGGTTCGGTGGCGACGAATTCGCCGTGCTGCTCACTGGCGCCATCGACGTTGACGAGGTCTCGGTTCGGATCACTAGCGCACTCAACGCACCGTTTCGCCTTGGCGGAAAGGAACTTCAACCCAGCGTCAGCCTGGGGTACGCAGCCAACGGAGACCAGTCGTTGAAGGCATCCGAGCTGCTTCGCCGTGCAGGCATCGCCATATATATCGCCAAGGCCGCGGGTAAGAACCGCTTTGTCCGATTCCGACCCGGCATGATGGGCGCCCTTGTTGCTCACAATGACGTCGAGTCCGAGTTGCGCAATGCGGTTGAACGCCACGAAATCGTCGTCCATTATCAGCCGATCGTCAACGTCAGAGTCGGCTGTGCCGTCGAGGTCGAGGCGCTCGTGCGCTGGCGACGCGCCGATGACCTGATTTCCCCGTTGGACTTCATTTCGGCTGCAGAGTCGAGTGGGTTGATTAACTCTATCGGCCAGGAGATCCTGACGCTCACCTGCGCACAGCTTCGCGACTGGCTTGCTGTGGAGACCATGCACTCGGTCGCCGTGAACGTCTCGGCCGTGCAATTGCGGGAGCCGGATTTTGCGCGCGACACCCTCGGCACGCTCGCGTCGGCGGGCGTGGATCCGCGGCAGCTGATAGTCGAGCTGACGGAAAGTGCTTTCCCGGGCTCACCTCCGCAGATGATCGATCAGCTGTCCCAGCTTCGCGCGAGCGGCATCCGCGTGTCGTTGGACGATTTCGGAACCGGATACTCCTCCCTCGGTCGGCTCCAGGAACTGCCCGTGGACATCATCAAGGTCGACAGGTCTTTCGTCGACAGGATCAAGACGGGCGACGAGACCCTTCCGATCCTCAACTCGATCGTCGATCTCGCCCACAAACTCGGGCACCAGGTGACGGCGGAAGGGGTGGAGACGGCTGCGCAGGCGCTCTACCTTCAGCGGCTCGGGGTCGATTCGATGCAAGGTTTCCACTTTGGTCGGGCAACCTCCATCGAATTCCTCACCGACGCCGAGTCGCTTGCCATCGACGCCTATCGAAAGCTCACTCTGACCCCGCACTAGCGCGAAGCCGAAATTCAACAGTCGACATATGGTCACGGATATCCGATCGCAAGGGGGAAACCAGTGTCACAGATCGAGCACGGTGTGACGAGCGAATGGTCCGATGAATCGCTGTCGCGTGATGCGAAATATCTCAGGCGGCTAGGCATCGCCAGCTGGGTAGCTCAACTCGGTGCTCCACGGCCCGAAGGGACACGCTCACGTAGGCTCGCCCACCTGGGCGGAATCGCTGCTGTTGCGGCGCCGGCCCTCTATCTCACCTGGCGGATCGGTTTCACCCTCCCCGGCAGCGGATGGTCGGCGGGAATCGCATGGGCGCTGGTCGTCTTCGAGGCGCTGCCCATTGCGGGACTCATTCTCAAGACCCTCACGGTCTGGAACATCGACGGCCAACCCGCCCCGTCGGTCAGTGCGCTGCCTGCAGGCACCCGCGTTGCCGCGGTCATCCCCACCTACAACGAACCCGTCGAAGTGCTCTCGCCGACCATCGCCGCGGCCTGTGACCTTGAGCCCGCACATGAGACGTGGGTTCTCGACGACGGCGACCGGGCATGGGTTTCAGAGTTGTGCGCCGCGCTCGGCGCACGCTACGTCAGCCGGCCAATGCACGACTATGCCAAAGCAGGAAACATGAACCACGCCCTGAAGCTCATGGCTGACGAAAAGGCGGCTGGCGCCCCCGGCATCGACATCATTGCCGTCTTGGATTGCGACCACGTTCCATTGCCGAGTTTCCTAACGGCGACCCTCGGGTGGTTCGCCGACCCTGATGTCGCCCTCGTGCAGGGGCCTCAGTGCTTCTACAACACGGGCGCCTTCGACGACGACGGGCTCACCGGTGAGCAGGGCGTGTTCTTCAACGTGCTCATGCCCTCCCGAAACGTTCCAGGAGCCGGTCCGTTCTGGTGCGGATCGACATCACTCTTGCGAGTGAGCGCGTTGGAAGACGTTGGCGGCGTCGCAACCGAAACCATCACCGAAGACATGCACACGACGCTGAAACTCATCCGGCGCGGATGGAAGACGATGTACCACCATCAGACGCTCGCCGTCGGTCTCGCTCCGTCGACCCCCGACGAATATCTGCTGCAGCGGCGACGGTGGGGCATGGGTGCAATGCAGATCCTCACCCAGGAGAGACTCTGGGCAGCCAAGCGTTGGATGTCATGGAGGAATTACCACGAATATCTCAACGGAACCTTGTGGTGGCTGGAAGGAATCACGACGCTCTTCGCATTCGCGGTTCCCTTGGTGATTCTCTTCACCGGGGCGCAGACCTCGACCGCGAGCCCAGCAGTATTCGTCCTCGTCTTCGCCGCCATGTTCACCGTGCGTCTCTGGGGCTCCAAGAAGCTCATGCGCGGCCAGATCGAGTGGCCCACGGCTTTCGCCCTGCGCATATTCCGCATCCCAGTGGGACTCGCTTGCTTCTGGTGGCTCATCACCCGGCGAACACTCGACTTTGAGGTGACCCCGAAAGGCGCGGCAGAGGAACGCCAGCGCGGGCGGATCCCACGGTTCCTGCTGATACTGACCGCCTTCATCTTCGCCGTCATCGCATACGCGATGGCCGGGATCCTCGGCTGGGTTCCCTGGCGAACGGACCCGGCATCCACCGTCGCGGCCACGGCCTGGCTTGCGATCGCTGGAATCATCCTCGTCCTCGGGATCCGGCGAATCCGAGCCGCCCAATACGCGACCTCCCGGCGTAATGCGCACCGCCTCAACTTGACGACGAACGTCTACGTCGACGGTGTACCTGCCCGACTTCACGACATCTCTATGGGTGGAGCGGCTGTGCAGTTTGCCTCAGACGTTGTCGTGAAGGACGTAGTCCACCTCAAATTGCCGGGAATGATGGAGATTCCTCTCGACGTGGTTCGTGTATCGCGTGAACCGACTGGCTCGGTCATGGTGTCACTAAGAATTCGGCCCGAGGATTGGAAAACCTACAACATCATCGCGCTGTGGCTGTTCCATACGCCGGAAGGCGCTATCCCGGGATTGGCGCCCGGTATTCCCGCCATCGCATCGGTACTTGACGAGTGACTGAGCGTTCATCGCGGTGCCTTAGCTGATCTTGCGGCGGTAGCTGAGGATCTCGAAGGCGCGCGACTATTGATCGGACCCCAGAGCATCTATGACGCCGCCGTGAACTACCAAAACGTGGCGAAGGAAGAATTGGAGCGGGTAACTAGAAACCAACCGACCGACTGGAACGCTCTAGTTCTGGCTCGGAGCCAGGTCGGTTTGCTGATGCAAGAGAAGATTGGTGTTCCTCCCAAGGAGCGCGTTGGACTGTCCGAGGAGACGCAACGATGAGGCCTGCGGTAACTACTTGCTATCGCGCCACAGGTAATGCGACTCGCGCCATGCGCCAGCCTCTCGGAGCACACCTTCCATCGCCGCTCCGTCTGCGATCATTTCGCGTGTGGAAACTTTGCCGATCCGCCACAGACGGATGTTTCCCCCAAACTCTGCCACCCACCGATGGAAGGGTGCGGACGCTTCGAATACTGCGTCGGGAGATTTGGTGGAGAGCAACGCAATAGCGTTGTGAACAGTCAACGCGCGATAAAGACCAAACTGTCGGTTGGCTTCAAGCCAGTTTCCAAGCGCTTCATCGTCGGGAGCGACGGCCTCGTAAAGCTGGAGCATGCGCGTCGCGGCGACGCTAATTGATGAGGCGGCATCCCGCGTAAAGTCCAACGTCGGAGCACGGTGAGAGCGTCCAGCAACCGCCCATAGGCGCGCGAGACGTCACTGGCCGCCCCTCGGCGGCGCTCTGCTGACTCTTGCAGCGCGAACAGCGCGAGGCCGATCCCACTCGCACCGACTATGCCGATGATGAGGTCAGGTACGAATGTGGACCAGTCGGAGCCGAGCCGCACCCCGAGCAGCGCCAGCCCGGCCAGCGCGAGCACCAAAACGTACGCAACGAACAAGCCCCACTTCCGACGATCACTCATTTGCAAACTCTAGCGCCCGCCCGGCCACCAACCAGCTAGCGCAAGGTCGGATCGTTGGCGGAACCCGCTATGGCGAGTCCGAGCTCGGCACGCCGCTGATATTCCCAGGACTCGAAATCCGACCGGAGACGACAGTGCCCTGGTGAAAAGTCGCCCCACTAGGACGTTTTATCGGGCTGCGCCCCACCGGCACGGCCGTCACATCGCGGTCATCCGCGAGTGCGAGCATCCCGCATTGCTGCGATGCGCCGGAACCGGCGCGGCGAGGACCCCGCCTGATAAGCAGGCCATGACGCTGTAGAGGGCCGCCTTGCTTAACGAATTGAGGGCCGCTACTCAGGCGGCCCTCTACATCGTCAGTCGGGCTGACAGGATTTGAACCTGCGACCCCGTGACCCCCAGTCACGTGCGCTACCAAGCTGCGCCACAGCCCGTGGCTTGCGCCGGAATTACCCGGCACGATGCACTAGCTTATCGCCTC
>NZ_JAQGJT010000041.1 GCF_028290495.1 Tardiphaga sp. | reverse complement strand
CGGGCGCGAGCGTGATCGCCCGGGCGAGCGTGCCGCCCGCGTCGACGAGGCGCGCGTTCAGCGCCGGCGCGCCGTTCACGGCGTAGTGCACGTCGGCCCAGGTCACCTTCGCGGTCGACACCAGGCGCATCTGGTAAGCGCCCGGCGTGAACGCGGCACGCACCTCGGGACGGAGGGCGCGCGGCTCGAAGGTGAGCGGCACGATCCGGGTGTAGGTCGCCGTGTCGTTGCCCACGCCGCGCGCGAAGTAGGTGAACGAGTAGGTCAGCTCGTCGTCGGCACGCAGGGCGAACGGACCGGCCACGAACGTCCCGTCGGCGCCCTTGCGCATGCGCACGTTCGTGCCGCGCGTGCCGTTGATCGTGAGGTGCAGATCGGCCCAGGCGGTGTTCACGCCCGGATCGAAGACGATCGACTGCGTCGATTCGTCGAGGCGCTCGGCCACGTGCGCGGCGTTCTCGAGCGCGGCGGTCGTCGGCGCGAGCGCCACCTCCGGCTCCACCGGCACGTCGCACCCCACCGCCGCGACGAGGCACACCATCCCCACCACCTGGAACCGCTTCATCGTCACTCTCGCTTTCATGGCTGGCCGTGGACGTCGCGCTCGACGAGCGTCTCGTGGTCCGGGAAGCAGCAAGCACCGTCGGGCCTCACGAGCCCCGTGGGTGCCGAGCGCGTCCCCGTGTCTGACCGAATGGCACCTGTCCGCGGTCTCGACCGCGAGTGTCATTACTGCGATCCGGGAGCGGCAGGTGTACGTTCGCGCGCGATTTCGATGTGACATTTCGACGAGAGCCTCACGAAGCTCACGCCTGCCGCCGGCGACGCTCAGGAGCAGCGGCGCTTCGCCTCGTCGGTGTACGCGAGCGGCAACACCCGGGCCATCGCCGCGGCGAGCTGGTCGCGCGTGTACGGACGGTGCAGCACCGCGACCACGTGCAGGGCGGCGCAGATCTCCTCGTCGGTGACCGTGTTCAAGGGGAAGTCACTGAGGAGCAGGATGGGCAGCCGACACTCGGTATCGCGCAGCGCGGCGAGCCGGCGCAGACCGACCAGGCCGAGCGTGAGCTCGTCGGCGATGAGCGCGTCCGGGTAGGCCACGCGAGGATTGTAGGCGGCCGCGCCGTCCAGGTAGTGGCGCAGCACCGCGTCGCTCTCGAGCGGCAGCACCGAGTAGCCGAGCCGTGCCAGCTCCAGGGAAAGGCGATGGCGCGAGCGGTAGTCGCGATGCAGCAGCACCACGAGCTGCCCGCGAAGGGGGGAATCGAAAGAACTGCTGTTCAACTTGAAGCCCACGACGAACCTCCTGCATGAGCGCGCCGGCGAGCGAGCGCCAGGCGAGCACGATCGAGATACAGATAGACGACGGGTGTCGCGTACAGCGTGAGGAGCTGCGACACCATGAGGCCACCCACGATGGCCACCCCGAGCGGCACGCGCAGCTCGGCGCCCGCGCCGGTGCCGAGCGCCAGCGGCAGCGCGCCGAGGAGCGCGGCCATGGTCGTCATCATGATGGGGCGGAAGCGCAGCACCGCGCCGCGGTGGATGGCCTCGGCGGGCGAGAGCGACTCGCTGCGCTCGGCCGTGAGGGCGAAGTCGATCATCATGATGGCGTTCTTCTTGACGATTCCGATCAACAGGATGATGCCGATCATCCCCATGATCGAGAGATCTTGCCCGAACAGATGCAGCGCCAGCAGCGCACCGAGCCCGGCCGACGGCAGCGTGGATATGATCGTCAGCGGATGGATGGCACTCTCATAGAGGACGCCGAGCACGATGTAGACCGCAATGACGGCCGCCAGGATCAGCCATGGCTGGCTCTTCAGCGAATCCTGAAACGCCTGCGCCGTACCCTGGAACGTGCCTGTCATGCTGACAGGCATGCCGATTTGGGCCTCGGCGCCGCGGATTGCTGTAATCGCATCGCTCAATGACACGCCGGGCGCCAGGTTAAACGACAGCGTCGTCGCCGGCAACGCGCTTTGATGGTTAATAGTCACCGGAAGCACGCCGGTCTTGACGGCGGCGAGGATGCTGAGCGGGATGAGCTTCTGCGTCGTCGTCGAGCGCACATAGAGATGCGCCAGCGCCTCGCTGTCGAGTTGGAAGCGAGGATCCAATTCCTGGACGACGTGATACTGGCTGACTTGCGTGAACAGGGTCGCGACCTGTCGCTGTCCGAAGGCGTCATAGAGGATATCGTCGATGGACTGCACGCTGACGCCGAGGCGGGCCGCGGTGGGCCGGTCGATGACGAGCGTCGCGCTGGTGGCGGCAGGTTGCTTGTCGGAGGTCACATCCCGTATGCCGGGGATGGCGGACATCGCCTTGGACAGGGCACTCGACCATTTGTCGAGCTCGGCCAGATCACCGCTCTGCAGCGTGTACTGGTACTGCGCCGCCGAGGCCCGGCCGCCGATCTGGATGTCCTGGCGGATCTGCATCGCCAAGGTCAGGCCCTCGATGTTCGCTGTGGCCGCCTTGATGCGCGACATGATCTGGAACGCCGTGGATTTCCGGTCCGAGAAAGGCTTCAGGTTGATCTGGATCTGCCCGATGCTGGCCGAGGGACTGGGATTGATCCAGTACACGGCATTGAAGACGTCGGGGTCGGCGGACGCGATATGCCCGAGTTCCTGCATCTTGGCCGACATCAGGTCGAAGGAGATGTCGGTCGCGGCCTGTGCCTGGCCCTGGATGAACCCGTTATCCTGCTGCGGCAGGAAGCCCTTCGGCGTGACCGTGTACAGCCACAGCGTTATCCCAAGGGTACCGACCGTCACCAGCAGCGTCAGGATTTGATGCCGCAGCACCAGGTCGAGGTAGCGGGTGTATCCATCCGTCACGGCATCGAACGTCCGCTCGGACCAGCGGAACAGCCGGCCGCGGGGCTTGTCGTGGCTGTCGTCGATCAACCAGGCGCACATCATCGGCGTGACGGTGAGCGAGATCAGCCCGGACATCAGAATGGCGACACTCACCGTCACCGCGAATTCCCGGAATAGCCGCCCGACGATGCCGCCCATCAGCAGGATAGGAATGAAGACGGCGATCAGCGATACCGTCATCGAGATGATCGTGAAGCTGACCTCGCGCGAACCTTCGATGGCCGCCTGGACCTTCGTCTTCCCCATTTCGAGATGGCGGATGACGTTTTCGATCACCACGATCGCGTCGTCGACGACGAATCCCACGGCGATGACCAGGCCCATCAGCGAGAGGTTGTCGAGGCTGTAACCCAGAAGGTACATGACGCAGAACGTACCGAGCAGCGATAGCGGGATCGTGATGCTCGGGATGATCGTCGCCCAGACGTTGCGCAGGAACACGAAGATCACCGCAACGACGAGGGCGATGGTGATCAGCATCGTGAACTGGACGTCGTCGACCGACGCCTGGATGATCTGTGTACGGTCACCGACGACGGACAGCGTGACCGCTGCGGGCAGCCCGGCCGACAGCGCCGGCAGCCGGTCCTTGATCGACTGGATGGTGCTCAGGACGTTGAAACCCGCCTGCTTGTGGATGTCGATCATCACCGCGCGCGTGCCCTGCAACCAAGCGGCCTGATGGATGTCCTCAGGCGCGGTGACGACCGTGCCGAGATCGCTCAATAGGACGGGGGCGCCGTTGCGATAGGCGATCACCATGCCGCGATAGGACGGCGCGTCGATCAACTGATCGGTCGCGTCCAGTACGACTGTCCGGTCCGCATTGCTCAGCGTACCTTTGGGCGCGTTGACGGTCTGCTGGCCGATGGTGCTACGGACGTCTTCCAATGTGAGGCCGCGCGCAGCAACCTTGTCCGGATCGAGCCTGATGCGGACCGAGGGCCGCTGCGGACCGTGGAAGTCGACCAGGCCCACGCCCGACATCTGCGACACCTGCTGCGCGATGACGTCTTCGGCATAATGGTCGAGTTCGGTGGTGGGCAGGACGTCGGAACTGAGCGACAGGGTCAACAGGGTGAATTCGGCAGGATTGACCTTGTGGAAGGTCGGCGGGTTCGGCAGGTTCTTGGGCAGCGTGCCTGCCGCCGCGGAGATCGCCGCCTGGACGTCCTGGGATGCGGCGTTGATGTCGCGGGTGAGGTCGAACACCAGGACGATGGATGAGCGTCCGGACGAGCTTGTGGAGGTCATCTGGGCGATACCGGACACGTTGGTGGCCAGCGAGTTTTCTAGCGGAGTCGCCACGGCGGTCGCCATCGTCTCGGCGCTGGCGCCGGGCAATTGGGCCGAGACCTGGATGGTCGGAAAATCGACCTGCGGCAACGGCGCCACCGGCAGCATGAAATAGGCGACCGTCCCCAGCAGCACGAGGCCGAGCGCGAGCAGACACGTTCCGACAGGTCGGCGGATGAACAGTTCCGAGATTCCCATCACTCCGTCCTTGCGGCAGCCGACGCCGTCTTGCTGTCGGACTGGGTGACAGACACCAACCTGTCCTGCACCAGACGCGATTGGCCGGAGAGTACGACGTTCTCGTTGGGTTTGAGGCCGGACAGCAGCGCGGTGACATCCCCGACAGTGGGGCCAGTCTTGATCTTCGCCAGCGCAACGGTGTTGCTGGGGCCGATCACGAAGACATAAGGGCCGTTCTGCCCGTTCTGGATGGCGGCCGATGGCACGACGGTGGCGTTCCGATCGGTCCTGGCGATTACGCGCGCCGTCACCAGTTCGCCCGGCCACAGCCGGTTGTCCTTGTTCTCGAACTCCGCCTTGAGTCTGATCATGCCGGTCAACGTATCGACCTGGCTGTCGATCACGGTCAGCCGACCGGTCGCCAGCAGTTGCGATCCGTCGCGGGTATGGACCGTCACAGGCAGCGGCGCTTGCGACTGACCGGCAAGGAGGTCCGGAAGCTCGTCCTGCGGCAGCGAAAATTGGACCGAGATCGGATGGATCTGGGTGATCGTCACCAGCCCGGAGGTGTCGTTGGCGTGGATGATGGCGCCTTCATTGATCTGCTTGAGACCGACCCGTCCCGCAATAGGGGCGACGATGCGCGTATAGCCTAGATTGATCTTCGCGGTATCGACGGCGGCCTGATCGCCCGCCACGGTGGCCTGCATGATGGCGACCTGCGCCTTGGCCTTGTCGGCGGTCTGTCCGGTGCCCGCACCGGAGACGGTCAGCTTGGCGGCGCGGGCGTCTTCGACGCGGTCGCTGGCGAGTTGCGCCATGTCCTTCTGCAAGGTTGCATCGGCGCCGTCGAGTTGCGCCTTGTAGGGACGGGAATCGATCTCGGCGAGCAGGTCGCCGGCCTGGACGTCCTGCCCCTCGACGAAGGCGATGCGCTGCAACTGACCATCCACGCGTACTTTCACGTCGACCTGGTTGAGGGGGAGCACGGTTCCGAGACCAGAGCGTTCGATCGGCAGGTCGCGCACGCTCGCGTGCACGGCGGTGACGGGGACCGCGGCCGACGCTGCTGGCGATGCGGCAGGCTTCGACGTCTTTCCGTGCAGATAGATACCCGCTCCCGACGCTCCGAGCACGCAGAGGATGGCGACGAACCGCCAGCGTCTAGTTTGCGGAGGACGCTGCAGCGGCAAGCCTGAATCATTCAGATTGTTCGAAATGCTCACGTTCATTCCTTCATGCGAGACTAGATGGCGCCGGGTGCGTCGGCGAAGCCGCCGCCCAGCGACCTGAACAGGCTGACGGCCGCCTGCAGGCGCTGCAGGCGGACCTGCAGATAGCTGTCTTCGGCCTGAAACAGGGTGCGTTGGGTGTTGAGGACGGTCAGGTAGTCCGAGCCGCCGAGCTTGTATTGCTCCTCCGCGAGCGCCTGGGCGCGTCGCGCGGAAGTGACCGCTTCCAGATTTGAGGCTGCGAGCGTCTTGATCCTGCGCTGCGCGGACAACGAGTCCTCGACGTCCTGGAACGAATTCAGTGCGACCTGTCGGTACGTCGCCGCGAGTTCAGCCGCCCGTGCTTGATCGAAGGCAAGCTGACCCTGCAGTCGGCCTCCATCGAATATCGGTTGAACGAGACCGGCGGCGGCGTCGGTGATCAGCGTCGTCGGCGACGTCTTGCTCAGGGATAAGGCTGAGAGACCATCGCTTCCGTTCAAGGTCAGGCTCGGGAGAAACGCCGCTCGCGCCGCTCCGATGTTGAAATTTGCGGCGATCAGGCGCGCTTCCGCCGCGCGGATGTCGGGACGACGCTCCAGCAGCGACGACGGCAAGCCGCTGCGGGGGCTCGGAGGCACGATCTTGCCGAGGCCGCGGGCGCTGACACGCAGGCTTCCCGGCGGGGCGCCGACAAGAACCGCGAGCAGATGCTCGCTTTCGTCGAGTTGAAGCTGAAGTACGGGCACTGCCGCAGCGAAGGTTGCGGCGGCGTTGCGTTGCTGCTGTACCAGTAGCTCGGCGGCCGTGCCGCCGCTCTTCTGCAATTCGACCAGCGACAGTATTCGTCTGGCGTCTTGGGCGATCCGGCTCGCCTGATCGATGCGTTCCCTGAGCGACAGGATCTGGAAGTAGGTGTTTGCCACGGTGGCGGCGAGCGTGATCGCCACCGTGTCGGCATCGGAAGCCGCTGCGTCGACGAGGCTCCCGGCCGCGTCGGCCCTCGCGCGATTTTTGCCCCAGAAATCGACTTCGTAGCTCGCGATCGCAAGCACGTCCTGCGTGCTCTTGGTGGAGAACCCGGTGCTCCGGTCGAGCGTGCCGTTGAGGTCGATAGAGGGAAGCAGAGGCGCCAAAGCGATCGTCGCCGCGCTCCGCGCTTGCTGGATCCGCGCGATCGCCGATTCCAGGTCGAAGTTCTCGCCGAGTGCGGCGATCTCCAGTGATGAAAGCTCTGCGCACCGGAATTCACGCCACCAAGACCCATCAACCTCAACCCGAGCTGCCGACGGCCTTGTCGACCAGACGGGCAAAGTGGGTACGTCGGGGCGTTCGTAGATCGGGACCTGCGAACAAGCGGCGACCGCGACGATCACAGGAGTGACGGCGATCCAACGCAACCGATACGCAAAGCAACTAAGAATTTGACTGAATGACATTTAGCGCCAAGTGATGTTGCGACGCAAAAATGCATAGAACGCCAGCCTTAGCTGCGACTTAGGGATTACGGACGCGCAATGCCGAATGGCTCAGCGAGACGATACGGTTGTCACGGAGAAACTATGGAATGCTTCCTTCTGTAAGCGCCTTTAGCTCATCAATCTCGACTGTCTTGTCATCGAGGTCCTTGACAGCAACCTCTTCGTAGCCGTCCTCCTGATACTCCCTCGCCTTCGCGAAGGCCGTTTGCGGCGTGGCCGTGATGACCGCAACAACCGATCCTCTAGTCATGACCGCGCTTACTCGATAACCCATGATTGTCGTCCCCTAAGTGACGGACATATCGGCGCCGATCTTAGCTTGTAAACAAGCCCACGAATTCTGCACGCCAGACCTCATCGAACGACCGTGTATTTGAATGCCGGAGGAAGACATGCCGAGATATCATTTCCCGATTGTGGATGGCACCAAGCTTCCTGACCCGGTTGGGGTGAAGCTCCAAACCATAGCGGGCGATACAACAAGCGGAGATAAACTCCGTATGCGATCGGCATCATAGGCGTTGTGCGCCAGCGCGATGTTTCGAGGGGCCAAGAGGATCGAGCAATGTGTCGTCGATCTGCCCGTCACGCGCCTGTCCGGCAGTTAGGCCGAACTGAAACGAGAGGCCTTGCGCGTCGATAACGACGAGGAATTTGCCCGCGACGTGATCGGCCGAGACAACGGTGAGCCCGCACGCGTGCACCCGCACAAGAATCTGCTCGGCGCCACGGTGTGGCGCGGGAATCTCATCGAGGCGCATAGCGACAGCGACTGACAATACGTATATGGATGATCCATGCCACGTAATGGGGAAGACGCGCGCCGGCGCCTGCAACAGGCGACACTAGAGCTGTTTCAAGAGCGCGGCTACGAGCGACCACAACGGCGGAAATCGCCGCCAGAGCTGGCGTTACGGAGCGGACATTCTTCCAGCACTTCACTGACAAGCGCGAGGCGCTTTTCTACGGAGAGGAGGTGTTTCGCGACGCCTTGACCGAGGCGGTTGCCCGGGCGCCTCAAGGGCTGGCCCCGATGGATGTCTTGATCTGCGCGTTCCGCGCTATCCAGCCGATGCTGGAACAGAATCGTCCCTTCACCGAGCCGCGGCAGGCGATCATCGTCCGCACTCCTGCATTGCAGGAGCGCGTGCTGACAAGACAGCACACTTGATTGTCGCTCTGTCTGCTGCGCTGGGCCGCCGGCTTTGACGACGGTATAACGACTCTTGCGGCTCAGCTTGGGATGGCCGCCCGAGGCTATGCTGCGAAAGCCTGGTTTCGTGATACAGGGCCCGGCCTGGATCAGCATCTGACTCGCGCTTTTGACGCATTACGTGATTTACCGCCGACCACCTTTAGAACCGACTCGAGCGTCGCCTGACTTCGGCCGGGGCTGACCAACTGCTTAATAGCTGTCAGTTTCCGAGGCATGGTTCGTAGTCGCAGGTAGACTGGAAAATTGGCGCAACCGGACGGACTGTGGGCATTTGGCCCATGACCCTTTCCAACAATCTTGGTGGTTTCCAATTATTGGTCCGCGGCCTAATCGAGGTGCCGACGTCCGATCCCTAAGTCGATGCTAATTGTTGTGGTCCATCCAAGGAACGAAAAACTGGGCGGACAGGCCGCTTTGTCAAGTTGACCGACCGATCGAATCTTGGGAGCAACCCCATTTCCATAACAGCCAGCGTTGCGGCCTTCGTCATCGCGACGATCTCCAAGCTCGGATACGCGGGCATCGTGGCACTGATGGCTCTGGAATCGGCGTGCATTCCGATCCCGTCCGAAATCATCATGCCGTTCGCCGGCTACCTTGCATCGATCGGTCGCTTCAACGTTCTGTTGGTTGGGATCGCCGGCGCGGTCGGCTGCAATCTCGGTTCGACGGTCGCCTATGCGGTAGGTGCTTATGGAGGTCGATCGTTCGTCGAAAAATGGGGTCCGTACCTGCTGATAGGTAGCACCGAACTCGATCGCGTCGACCGCTTCTTCGTGCGGTTCGGCCCGTTGGCGGTCTTCATCGGACGGCTACTGCCTGTTGTCCGGACGTTCATCTCCCTTCCGGCCGGCATCGCCGGAATGCCGGTCTGGAAATTTCCAATCTATTCATTCCTCGGATCGCTGCCCTAGTGCCTGGCGCTGGCATATGTCGGCGCAGCGCTTGGTGAGGCATGGAATACGACGCCTTGGCTTCATGATCTGATTCACTCGCTCGATATCGCGATCGCATGCCTGATTGCGTTGGCCATTGCATGGCACGTCTGGCGGGTGCGGCATTCTTAACCGCAAGAAATGGCAACGGCCTCGGTCCCTAAGGGCCAGCTAAGTCTCAGCCTCGACCTTCACTGCACGAATCGTTCGTGTCTCGTCTTGCACACCTTGTGAAACGATGGGCTCGGCCACTTATCTGGTAATGGATTAATGGACATCGACGACCAAGACTCCGAGCCGCCCCGTGTTTCGAATGCCAAAGACGCCTGGAACGGATTGCGATTGGTAACTGAGCAGCAAGTGTCCTTCGAAGTGCGTGCCCAAGATGCCCCTTTAGCTGGATGGATTATTATCGCGCAATGGCCGAACGGTCGTGAAGAGCAACTGGTGGGTGTATTCACCGATAAGCAGTTCGCGAATTTATGGATTAAGCACCAGTCCCAGATATTCATTCGACACCGAAATGCAGAACTGGAATAGAAACAAGGGCTAAGAAGAAGCAACGCTTGGAGGCCGACGTAACTCTGCTTTTGGAGACGTCGACTTGGATCTTCCTTCATCATGATGTCGTCGCGCTTAATCGTTCCGCAGAGGATATTGCCGCTGGCTGCCTAAGGGTCAGCTAAGTCTCACCATCGATCGTCACCCCACGAATCGTCCGAGCCAATTCTGCGTGCTCGATGCGCAAGACTGGGTCGGACCCTTGTCTCGGTGGGGTAGATGGACATTGACGACAAAGGCTGCGAGCAGCCCTGTGCTTCTGATGGCAATCCAACTCGGAAGAGGGCGTCTGCATTCCCGCTCATCGGTTTTGCCATCTTGGCTAGGATGGCCTTTGACGGCGTCAACCTGTCGCCTCTCTTCGAGATGTTGAGCGATAAGGTCGCCGACGCGACGGCGCATCCAGGAGAGCTCATGGACCTTTCCGTGATCGCCCAATTGCTAAATCTGAAACAGCAGGGGCTGTCGATCCAGCGAAAGATACTGGCGCGTCACCGTCTTTTTCGCTCGCCCTGCTACACTCGTCGCCCCGATCTTCGGGTTCTCGCGCTGGCTGCGTCGATCGATATTGGCGGCAATACGCCGATCGAGTTTCTGCTGGAAGGATCAGCCATCGAACTCACGACGCTGTACGTCGTACCGGGCACGGAGTTGCCGTCTCCGTTGCCTATGCATGACGTTGCGATTGTAATCGCTTCTGATTCCGAGGACTGCAGAGCCGCGCTCGCGGAGATCGACCGGATCGCAATGACTTGGCCAAAGCCACTCTTAAATCGACCGCATCTCGTTATGCAACTAGACCGGGACAAGCTCTATAGGCTCCTCGTTAATATTGACGGTCTTACAATGCCTATAACGATCTGCGCATCGCGGAGCGACCTCACGGAAGCCATGCGCGACCAGCGCTCGCTAACTGATCCACCGAGCGAGATGAGCTTTCCGCTCATTATTCGGCCTCGAGGTTCGCACGCCGGAAAAGGTCTCTCCAAGATCGATGGTCCCGATGGCTTGCACGATTATCTGTCCAAGAGGCCGGAAGAAGAATTCTTTGTTTCGCAGTTCGTCGACTATGCTGACGATTACGGCATCTTCCGAAAGTACCGTATAGTCGCAGTCGACGGCAGGTTCTTTGCCTGCCATATGGCGATCGCCGACCAGTGGGACATCTGGTATCTCAACGCCGGAATGTTGTTCGACTCCGGCAAGCGTGCCGAAGAGAAATCCTTCATGGAGACATTCAATACCGCGTTCGCATCGCGTCATGGCCGTGCGCTAAGCATGATGCTGGAGCGCATCGGACTCGATTATTTCACGGTCGATTGCGCGGAAGATCGCAACGGTAACCTGCTCATTTTCGAGGTCGATAACACCGCCGTTGTGCATAATATGGATCCAGCAGACATCTATCCATACAAGGGTCCTCAAATGCGAGCGATATTCAGCGCGTTTTCAGCGATGTTGGTGCGCGCGGCCGCTCTCCCGACGAGCAATCATGGCGGCGAAGGAAGGCCACGGCAGCGATAAGCAAACGTTTGGGAGAAGTGCGCCTCAGGCAGCGTCGAAAGCCGGCATTTCCAGAATCGCTTTGACGCCGCGCGCATCGGGTCGGTTCGTGATGGCAATGCTCATTCCGCTGCGGTCTGCGGCGGTCTTGGCAATAGCCAGGCCGAGCCCGGTGCCTACAACGTCCTGCGAGGCGGCCTTGAAAAAACGGTCGAAGATGAGGGGCAACGCGACCTCCGGAATGCCGCAGCCGTCATCAGTAATAGTGATCGCGACTATGCCTGCATCGCGCCTTCCTCCAATCGGGATTTCTCCTCCCGGCTCACTATAGCGCAGCGCATTGTCGATTAGATTGGTGAGTACAAGCTGGACGTCCGGCGGCCTCGAGACAACCCGAATGCCGTCTTCGACGTCGACGGAAAGGTGGACGCTCTTCGCTTCTGAAATGGAGGTAAAGCCCGATGCGACAAACCGGATCAGCGTCGCCACCTCGATCTCCTCGAGATCTCTTTCCGCGGATGCGTCGGCGCGGGCCATCGTGAGCAACTGATTGACCGAGTAGACGGCACGCCGGATGCCGGCGAGCAGATCCGTGGCCATTTCCCGGATCGGGGTCGCCAGGTCCTGCGATCGAAGGTTGTCGATCTGGATCTGCAGCGGGGCGAGAGGCGTCCGCAATTCATGGGCCGCGTCCGCCACGAAGCGGCGCTTGGTCTCGAGCGCGTGCTGGTGCCTTCCGATCAACGCGTTCATCGCCCTGACCAGCGGTGTGATCTGCTCGGCACGCCGTTCACTGTTAATCGGCGTGGGGGCCCAACGCCGATCGGCGAGCCAAGATATTGATCTAGCAAGCGATGGAGGGGTCAGTCTTGGGCGCTTATTTACAGCCATCCGGGCAATCGACAAGGGCCATCCTTAAAAATCACCTGTAAACTGTTAAAGTCCAGGCGCCCGCTTGGTAGCGTCGCCGATCCGTCGTTCTCACGCGCAGAATGCGAAGCGTGCCGTTATTCGTCTTTGACGAAGGTCGCGAACTTGTCAGCGTAATCGGGATGCCACCGCGACAATGCCGGCCGATTCTCGCCAATGTCGCCGACGGCCCAGAGGATGCGGCGCTCGTCGAGGCGTCGCGGCACGTCATTGTCCGGGCAGAGAATGTAGAAATCCCCGGCGGACAACCGCTCGATCATGAAATTGACCGTCTGCTCCGGCGTCCAGGCGGCGGCTGGCTTTTCCGCCCGGCCGTTCGCCGTCAGACCGGTGAAGACAAAGCCCGGGATCAGGAGATGGGCGCTGAGCTGCGCACCGGCCGTATTCCGCAACTCATGCTGCAAGGCCTCGGTGAAGGCCTTCACACCCGCCTTGGAGACATTATAGGCGGGATTTCCCGGGGGCGTTGTGATGCCCTGCTTGGAGCCGGTATTGATGATCAGGCCCTGCCGCCCGCGCGCAATCATGCCGGGCACGAAGATCTGGCTGCCGTGGACGACGCCCCACAGATTGACGCCGAGAACCTTCTCCCAATTCGCCAGCGGCCCCAGCGCTGCGGTGTCGGTCTGAATGCCCGCATTGTTCATCAGCACATCGGTGCCGCCGAACCGTTCGCGAACCGCCGCCTCCAGACGGGCGAGATCGTCACGAAGAACGACGTCGGCTTCGGCTACCATGACATCGGACGCCCCGCCGGGAGCCACGGCGATTAGCTTCGCTTCGGCCTCAGCGAGGCGGTCGGCTCCGATATCGGCGATGCAGACGCGCATGCCGCGGCGAACAAATTCGGTGGCAGCGGCGAGACCTATGCCGGACGCGCCTCCCGTCACAACAGCAACAAAACCTGCGGACAGAGCGGCATCAGACATTGTATTCTCCAGATTTTTCAACGGTCGTTGTGATGTCGCCGCTTCCAACGCGGGGCGACGACGCCCCGCCGGCGAGCGCTTACCTTTGGAAAGTGGCGATGTTCAGACGTCGGCCTGCAATTCGTCGCTCATGCCGCCCTTGCCGGCGGCCCAGCCGCTTCGAGTTCGGCAACCTCGGCATCGTTGAAGACGGGGCTGCGGGTCAGGAAGCGCACGCCTTCAGGTGCCTCGACGGAGAAGCCAGATCCACGGCCCGGTACCCCTCTGACGTTCGTGGGGACGGACCGGTCTGCTAATTTCGGTTTGCAACTGCGTGATGAAATCGTACCGGCTATGCTGGAAGAAGTGGCGGCGATCCGGTGCGCGTTGATCGAAAACAGTAAAGTCGAACACCTTCAACGGCACACGTGTCCTGAAAGTGCCGATCGCGATGGAATCGCCGATGCTGGGACGCAGTTGGCCGACAACGGTTGCCTTAGAGAAAGCCGCGTAGAACACCGGAATGAACTCTACGTTCATTCTGCCGACCTGTGTCCTCTCTGACGGCGGTGGGCCTAGCTTGGCCGCGCCGCTGGCGTTGAGAACCTCTTCCGTCAGATCATCACGCATTAGGCGGGGCCCGGTAGAGCGTCTGGGGTGCCGGAAGGTCGGATAGCGGCTTCACAGCAACGCAATCCAAATCTTCATTCTTCGTCCTTCGGGGTGCAGTGCCGCGGCCTTGCCGCAAGCTGCAGCAGCGTGGCTGATGGTCGCCGGCTGGCTTTTGTGCACTTCTGGCAGCGCAGGCGGCTGGCCAGGTCGTGCAAGCAGGTCGTCGGCGGATGGTTGAGCGCGGCCATGTCGACTTCGTTCGGCGACTTACAGCGGGAGCATTCGATCTGTAGCCATGGATATCCGTAGCACGCGGGCGCCCGAGCGCCGAAGCCGCCGGCTACAAGCTGCTGATCATCGACGAGCTCGGCTATGTGCCGCTCTCCACGACCGGGGCCGAGCTGCTGTTCGAGGTCTTCAGCCAGCGCTACGAGCGCGGCAGCACGTTGGTCACGAGCAATCTGCCGTTCGACGAGTGGACGTCGGTGTTCGGCTCCGAGCGGCTCACCGGCGCGCTCCTCGACCGCCTCACGCATCACGTCCATATCCTCGAGATGAACGGCGACAGCTTCCGGCTCGCTGACTCCAAGCGCCGGTCACGCCGAGCGCGGTCAGAACCGCCGTTGGACGCGGCGCCTAAGGAATGAAACGCGACAAGCAAGAAGGCCCCCGATATCGGGGGCCTTCTTGCTTGCGTCCGTGCTGCACTTTTACTCCGGCCAGCCGCTGTAAAATCTCTCCGGCATTGACACCATCAACAAATCCAAATTCCCGAGGAATTTTGTACAAAGTCGAGCTAAGAGCGCCAATGCTGTCCGCAAGTGCCGCAACGGTCAGTGCGCCAGGGTCATCCGGTTGCGGCCGGAGGATTTAGACTGGTAGAGCGCCAAGTCAACCGCTTCGAACAGGCTTCCCGGATCCTGCGGTCCCCTGAATAGAGCCAGCCCTAGCGATGCCGTGACCACCTTCTCGCTGCCATTGCCGGAATGCGGAATGGCCGCTGTCGTCAGGCCGCTCCTGATCGACTCAAAAAAGGCGATCACCCCGCCCTCGGTCTGGTTCTTGCATGCGATCAAGAACTCTTCGCCGCCGATCCGGAAGGCCATTTCGTCGCCAACGATCGGAGGTGACAGCAACGCTCCGATCCGGCGCAGCACCCCATCGCCGGCCGCGTGGCCGTAAGTATCATTGTACGCCTTGAAGTTGTCGAGATCCATGATGGCAACGGCCTTTATCATTCCGTCATCCGCAGCCTGGGCGAATTCGGGAAAGTAGCGCGCATAGGCGCGGCGGTTCCTGAGGCCGGTAAGCGCATCGATCTTGGCGTTCCAAGCTTCCGTCCCGTCAGTATATATCCAGATTCGGCCGAAGTCTTCGCCTTCGCATTTGAAGGGAACACTGCGACGCGAGATGATCCTGCCGTCGCGCAGGTGCAGCTCGTCTTCCGAGTACTCGCCCGTTCCGTAAAGTCGGACGACCTGTTGCATGAACTTGGCGGGATCGTCCATCTGCCTGGCGAGGTGCTCGACGATATGTTGCCACTGGGCAAGCATCTGCGGGGCAGGCCCCACAGCCGCTCGAAGACCTTGTTTGTATAGAGCACCGAATGGTCCGCTCCGACCAGCATCACGCCGTCGGGAAGGTTGTCGAGTGTCCGCTCGAAGAGCGACAGCACTGGCCGTTCGCGGTCCGCACCCGCGACCATTCCGGCCTCTGACCACTGCTGCTCTGCCATCTACACCACATTCCCGTTCGAGGAATCGCTAACTAAGTTAAGATGCTTGAATAAGCGTTAACTGCCGGCGCGGAACTAAGCGTCGATCAATATCGACGGGCCTGCTTTGGCGATCGCGACAATCGTCGAGGCGAATGTACCGAAGGGTGATCCCATCTGATGGCCGGACGCTGATCGTGCGCGCTACTCTGCGCGTGACCGGCGTGGTGGCGGGCATGGGGCTGACGAGGCATGTTTGCTGCCTCCGCTCCGTCATCAGCCCGTGTTTCAGGCCTTGTTTGACCAACCAGACGTTGACTGGGTAGGCCAGCGCGAAGCCGGCCATGCCCCCCAGCGACATCGCGCCCCCAGAACAACAACTCCGGGGGCTCGATGGGGCGCATGTCCCTGCCTATCATCTGCAGGCTCATCACTGGCGCCACGCCGGCCATCGAAGCCGTCAATCCCGAAACCGGCGAAATCATCACCCAAGGATAAAACAACGAGCCACGCCCTCATGGAACTGGCCCCGATCGGGGCCAGTTCCATGAGGGCGTCACACAAGCCAGTGGCCTGCTTTACTCCGCCATACTGGCCTGGTTTTGCTCCGCCGTTGACACCCATCCGCCAAAACTATCCAACTCGGTGACTCTGAGGAGTTCATGGCTGCGGACAATGATTTTCACCACAAGCTTTACGTGGCGACCGACGAGCAGGGAAGTGCGGCCGACGCGTCGGCCGGTTCGATCCGAGCGCCGCAACCAGCGCCTCGGGGCGCGTCACGGAACCGTCGAGAGCATGCTGACGTCGAGCTGAGCAGCGCCCCCAATACGGGATATATTATATAACGATTTCAATAACATATGAGTTCGCAGTTTTATTCTGAATGGCGCACCATTCCCAACAAGCAACCACTTGAGTTATTGAACTTATTGCCTTTTTCGAGGTGGATCGATACACCGCGCTCTACACGGTCCACTACACAGAGTAATTTCCCTGCTTCCATATCTTACTACGACAAAGACCGGCATCCACGGCTATCGACGGCGCGTGCCTGCCGCGCTTAGGGTTGCCATAGGCAAGACCGAGATCGTCAAGAGCTTTGAGAGTGGGGATCGGGGCGTTGTGAGGCTGCGGCACGCTGAGTTTCACGCTTCAGTGGAGCGTTGGTTCTCGGAAGCGAAAACCGAGGCTGGTGTCAGCGGCGACCTGCTCTTCGAGGCTGCTGTCCGCTCTCTTAGATCGCGAGGCCTGCCTAACTCTGACAACCCCGATGCTTGGACCGTAGACGACCGCGATACTGCGGTGGACATCGTTTTGACCGACGCTGGCATCGGAAGCCTCGATGAGCTTGAGGAAGCCTTGGAGACCACATCTTCGGAAGAACGAGCGAAGTTGCGGCAAGTCTCTACCGAGGTCGCCATCGTACAGGGGACGTTGGGCCGCCCGAGACCGAAGCTCAGCTATTGCCTGCGGCTGCTGTTAGAGGACAAATCCAGAGGGCGAGACGTTAATCGAGGCGACTGGCTCCGTTATAAGCGAGAGCGAAACCGTATTGTCGCAGAACTTGTCAAGATGATCGGCGACAAGGAAGCAACTGCCGTGACCCGGACCGATGCGCGGTCGTACCTCACCAAACTGGAGGGCGAATACGCGCCCGGCTCCGTGCGGAAGCAAGTGGCGTTTGTAAAGGCGCTCCTCGAATGGAGCTTCACAGAGTTTCAGCTTACCGCCCGTAATCCATTCGAGAAAATGACGGTCGTCGTGCCGGAGGATGACAGCGAACTGGGTGTATCGTTCGAATACTCCGAAGTCGGAACTCTGCTTGCCAAGGTTGGCACCATCAACGACGAGCTTCAGGAGATCATTCGACTGCTCGCCTGCACTGGGGCAAGGCTTGGTGAGATATGCGGCCTTGAACTTCAGGAAATAGACACGGAAAAATCGACCATCTCCCTGCGATTCAACTCGATCGGAAGACTTAAGAACAAAAAATCGATCAGGATCGTACCAGTCGTAGATCAGCAATCAATGCAAGCTCTGCGAGAGAGAGGTCACCGAATTGCGAGTTGCAAGCCAGCCGAAGCTGTCCGCGGGCTTTCTAGAGGCTCTTGTGGCCATGAGAGAAGCCGTACGCACCGTCACATTTCCATTCATCTAGACGGAGCAAGGGCTCACCATCACCGTTGATCCTGATCTGCTTCCTCCGCTCCCGCTTGAGGGTCATCCAGAACCCTCCGAAGAGCCGTCCCACCTGATCGAAACGGGTCACCTGCTCGTCGAAGATGGTGAAGCGCCGGGTCAGCATCCTGCTGCGTGGGTCAACAAGGGGTTCAAGGCCGTCGTCGAGGAACTCAATGTCCGCTGCATCAAGGAACGCAT
Source organism: Tardiphaga sp. (assembly GCF_028290495.1). Classification (GTDB taxonomy): domain Bacteria; phylum Pseudomonadota; class Alphaproteobacteria; order Rhizobiales; family Xanthobacteraceae; genus Tardiphaga. Next base: position 138,440 of record NZ_JAQGJT010000041.1, on the reverse strand, counting down.
TCAGCTCCTGTACCGCGACCCGATAGTCTTGGCTGATCTCCGTGTCGTCGTAATCGAAGAGCTTCTTGCTCTTCCTTGTCCGCCGGGTCTCCGCTGAGTAAGTCCGAGCGACCCGCGACAGCAGGATCACCTCCCCGCTTGGATCAGACGCAAAATCAGCCAGCTTGAGCGCCAACGGCTGAACCATGTGCGCGAACCGTTCCGTTGGCCTGATGGAGCTTACCTCGCCACGGATGGCGTCCGATATTTGCCGCTCCAGAAGGCCTTCCTCAGCAAGCAGATCAAGCAACTTCCGATATGGCTTCCCAAATGCTCGGTTGTCGTACCTGTTCTTGCCTTTCGCGCCGTTCCGGGTGTTCACGGACAGCCAGCCTGTGGGGGGCGGGCTAAGAGTAGTGTAAGCCAGATTGCAGACCACCCCCTCGATCATGCGCTGGTGGTTGTTTTGATCGTCGGGACGCCGTGCCCGCACCCTCTGCTCGCGGCTTTCAACGACCTGCAAGATGTCAGTGACGAGCTGCTGCAGCGGCTGGCCCCGAGCGATCAGCCATTGATCGAACCAGCGATGCTGAACTGGCTTCGGTGGCTTCCTGCTGATCGTCGGTCGTGGTCCCAGCCTATCTTCAATTCCCAGTCCATCGTCCAGCATCAGGCGTATGCAGCTCTCTTGAGTTCGTGGTGTGCAGGCCTTCCACACGACAATGGTGGGCTGAGCGCGGCGCTGTTGCAAAGGCGGCGGCGAGGTCGATTGAGCATGGGTTCGGGAAGCGTTCAAGCCCGGCGCACAACGCCGTAAACATCATAGAGCAGCCTCGGCCTCAACCAAGCTGAACCGTTGAAGGCCTCCACTGCGCCACTAGCGAGCAGTGACCCACTACACAATCGACAACCACCCCCTCTACACAGTCAAAAATTTCGAGATAAATTACCTATGTAAATCAATTAGATAATCGCGTGTCGCTGGTTGGGTCATGCTGGCCAGGGGCACCACTAGCGAGCTTTCCCTCCGTTATTCATAAGCCGCGATGAAATCCGCGAGGTCGTCGCCGAGCAGGTTGACGTGCAGCCGCATCGCGGCGTGGGCGCGTTCGGCATCATGGGCAATGAGCGCGGCGATGATATCGCCATGCTCCTTGATCGTGGTCTCGAAACGGTGCGGCTTGTGGGTGACGCGGCGCAGGAACGGCGCGACGCGGTTGCGCAGCTGACGGGTCTGTTCAGCGAGATAGACGTTCCGCGCGGCGTCGTGGATGATGCCGTGAAACTCCATATTGATCGCGTCGAATTCCCCGGCATCGACGCCTGACGCCGACACCATCAGCCGCTCGTGCACCGCCTGCATCTGCGCCATCTGTTCCGCCGACATCCGCCGCGACGCCAGCCGCGCGCACAGGCCCTCCAGCTCGGCCATCACCTGGAACATCTCGAGCAGCGTATTGACGCCGATCTTGCGCACGATCACGCCCTGGCGGCTGCGCAGGTCTACCAGGTCATTGGCGCCGAGCAGCCGGAACGCCTCGCGCACCGGCGTCCGCGACACGCCGTAGCGCTGCGCGATCTCCTGTTCGTCGAGGCGGTCGCCCGGCTTGAGAGCGCCTTTCAGGATCGCCTGCTCAAGCTCACGGTGCACCACCCCGGCGAGCGTTTCGCCCACCTGCTTAGAAACGAGGCTGTCGACGGCCACTGCCGCAATCTTTTTCGCCATCTGTGCATGCCTTAAAGAAAGATTTGCATACATCGAATTGTGCAGGGACGCCAAAAGCCGTCGAAGCGGGATGTTGCTGGCATCATTTTACGGCAAATACCGGCTATTCGCAACGATCTCCTGATGTATGCACGCTGGCACAGAACTTGCGTAACTCATGGCGAGAAGACCAGAGCGGGGCGTGAACCCACGTCCGACGTCCCGCCGCCGGAGACCATGGATGACCATCACGGTACCCACTTCGTTGCCACGGCCAAAGACGAAGACATCGTCGGGCACGATGTCGCTGGCGTTCCTGACGTCGGACACCGCCATTACCGTGCTGTCGGTGATCTCGATCATCGGCGTCTGGTATCTTGGCTCCTGGGCGCTCTCCGCCAAGGTGCTGCCGGCGCCGCACATCGTCGCCGGCGTGCTGATCGAGGAGATGCAGAAGGGCCAGATCTGGATCGACATGGCGATCACGCTCGGTCGCATCTGTGCGGCCTTCTTGATCGCGATGACCGTTTCGGCCGTGCTCGGCTTCACGATGGGGCTGTCGCACGTCGCCGGCGTGTTCTTCCGCGTCTGGGTGGTGTGTTTCATCACCATCCCGGCGCTGGTGATCATGCTGACCTGCTACATGGTGATCGGGCTGAACGACAGGGCTGCGATCCTCGGCGCGGCGATCCCGATCATCCCCATCCTGACCATCAACATCCGCGAAAGCGTCAAGGGCATCGACCTGCGGCTGCTCGGCATGGCGAAGGCGTTTCGCGCCAGCCGCCAGCAGCAGATTCTTGGCGTCGTCGCGCCGCAGATCGCGCCGATCCTGCTGGCCTCGGCGCGCTTCGGCCTCGGCCTGGTCTGGAAGATGATCCTGTTCGCCGAACTTCTCGGCCGCGGCGACGGCATCGGCTACCGCATCGAGTTTTACTACCAGATGTTCAACATGACCGAAGTGTTCGCGCACGCGCTGAGCTTCGTGATCGTGATGCTGTTCATCGAGGTGGTGATCCTCGGCACCATCGAGAAACGCATCTTCCGCTGGCGCACCCAGTAATCCCGGAGATCGCAAGGGCATCGCATGGCACAGATCGATCTCAGAGATATCCGCAAGGAATTCCGCGGCCGCGGCCCTAACAAAGGCTGGCTGGCGCTCGACGGCGTCGACCTGTCGCTCGAAGTCGGCGAGATCGTCGGCATCCTCGGCCCGTCCGGCTGCGGGAAATCGACGCTGCTCAACATCATTGCCGGACTCGACCACGCCTATGACGGCACGTTCACGATCCAGGGCAAGAGCATCGAGGAGCAGATCGCCGCAGGCTTCCGCGTCGCTTATGTGTTCCAGGAAGCCCGCCTGCTGCCGTGGAAGACAGTCCGGGCCAATGTCGAATTCGCGCTGAAAGCCTCGAAGTTTCCGGTCAGCGAATGGCGCGACCGCGTCGATCGCGTGCTCGGCCTCGTCGAACTCGGCAAATTCGCCGAGTTCTATCCCGGCCAACTGTCCGGCGGCATGCAGCAGCGCGCCTCGATCGCGCGGGCCTTTGCTATCGAGCCTGACATCCTCCTGATGGACGAGCCGTTCAGCGCGCTCGACGAGATGACCGCGCGGCATTTGCGCCAGAGCCTGCTCAACATCTGGTCGGCGTTCCGAACCACCATCCTGTTCGTCAGCCATAACGCGGTCGAAGCCTCCTTTCTCGCCGACCGCGTGATGATCATGGGCAACGGCCCCGGTGGCAAGATACGCCAGGAAGTCAGCATCGACGGCGTCCAGCGGCCGCGCTCCTACGAAGACACCGACCTCTTTGAGAAAAGCAAAGTCGTCGTCAACGCGCTGAGGGCTCATTCCGGGCGTTCGGAAATCACTTTGGCCTGAAACATTCTTTCAACAGGAAGGACTACCTATGTTGGGTTCGAAACTTATGCTGCGAGGCGCGACGCTGGCGTTCGCGGCCTTGTTGGCCATCACCGCAGCGATGCCGCGCGCCGAAGCGGCGCCCAGGGGCGACGGCGGCTCGATCCGCATGATGCTCAATCCCGCCGGTACGATGTCGCTGCTGCCGTTCGTCGTGAAGAAGTTCAAGCTCGACGAGAAATACGGCTTCAAGCTGGAAACGCTGCCCTACACCAATGCGAACACCGCGACCACCGCGATGCAGAGCAAGAGCGCCGAGATGATCGTCTATGAGTGGCTCGCCACCGCGCGCATCATCGATGGCGGGATTCCCGTGGTCGGCGTGGCCCCCTTCATGACCTACATCAACACCGTTCTGGTGCCGGTGGATTCACCGATCAAGACGCTTGCCGACCTCAAGGGCAAGAAGCTCGGCGTGCACAGCAAGGTATCGTTCGACTGGCTGATCATGCAGGCCGCGGCCAAGCAGCAGTTCAACATCGATCTCGCCAAGGAAGTGAACATCCAGGAAGCCGCAGCACCCTTGCTGCGCGGCTCGATCGAGAACGGCCAGCTCGACGCCACCCAGATGTGGAATTCGCTCGCGGCCGACATGATCGCGTCGGGCAAGTACAAGGACATGCTGACGATCCGCAGCATCACCGAGGGCATGGGCATTCCCACCGTGCCGTATCTGTTCTTCGGCATGCGTGCGGATTACGTCAAGGAACGCCCGGACAACGTCAAGGCGTTCGTCGCGGCCTATCAGGACGCCTATGAGATCCTGAAGACCGACGGCACGGTCTGGGAGGAGCGCGGCGCCGAGATGAAGCTGTCGCCGGCAGGCATCAAGGCGTTCCGTGATCAGGTCCGCCGCGACCTCGTCAAGAAGTTCGAGCCGGGGATGAACGAGGCGATCACCAAGACCTTCGACATCATCCTGAAGGTCGCCGGCCCGGAAGTCATCGGCCTCAGCAAGGCGCCGGCACCGATGCTGTCGATGGACTACCAGTAAGCGACAGCAGCCTCGGCACGGAAAAGGCCCCCGAAAGGGGCCTTTTTGCTGCAGCCATGTTCCGCGTGGAAGATGGCCTCAATCACCGTCGTGCCCCGGGCCTGTCCCGGCCATGACGGCGGCGTGTTACCTTACGCCGCGTCGGCCTTGACGTTGGCCGGCGCGCCGTAACTCTTCTGGTACATCTGCATCATGTGCTCGGCGATGGTCGCTTCCGGATATTTCGGCGTCTCTCCGGGCTTCAGGCAGTTCGGCAGGCATGCGAGTTTCGTCTCGGCATTCCCGGTGTAGAAGAACGGAATCGAATAGCGGCGATTTCCCGAGGTGTTGACGACGCGGTGCAGCGTCGAGCGGTACATATCGTTGGTCCAGCGCGCGATGGCATCGCCGATATTGACGATGAAGGTGCCGGGAACCGGCGTCGCGTGGATCCAGGTATCGTTGACGTCCTTCACCTGAAGCCCGCCATTATCGTCCTGCAGCAACAAAGTCAGCACGCCGAAGTCGGTATGCGCGCCGGCGCCGGCCTGGCCGGCCTGGGCGTCGGCGGGATGCGGCGGGTAATGCAGCAGACGCAAGGTCGACAGCGGATCGCGGTGCAGGCCGTCGAAATAATTTTCCGGCAGGCCGAGCGACAGCGCCAACCCTACCGTGATGCGCTCGCCAAGGTCGCGCATCGCGGCGTGATAGGCGCGCATCGTCGGCCGGAATTCCGGCATGTCCTCCGGCCACAGGTTGGGCCCGCAGTTGAAGGTGCCGGCGACCACCACGGGATGATCGAGCGGCAGTTCGAGCCCCATGTAGAAATTTTCCTTGAGGTCGGGCGGCGCGTTCAGATCGAGCGTCTGCGACTTCAGCGGCTCCCAGCCACGGTTACAGCTCGACAGCGTTTTCGAGACCTTGCGCTTCTCGCCATCCGGCAAGTCGAAAAACGCCTTGGTCTGATCCTGCGCCGCTTCGATCAAGCCCTTCGGAATGCCGTGCTGGGAAACATAGAAGAAGCCATTGTCGATGCAGGCGCTGCGGATCGCAGCGCCGACCGCGGCGCGGTCCTCGAGCTTCGACGACGACAGCCCACTGACATCGATCACCGGAAGCTTGTTCGCTGAAATTTCTGCCGCCTGGAAAGAGTTAGTCATTCGCTAAGCCCTCGCATGAGTTGAAGATGATCGCCGGCACGCGCCGGCCATGACCGCAGCACAGGCCGCGTCAATTGCTCTCCGAAAGCGGCATCGCGCCCGGCGCGCCGGACCGCATCGAAATGAAGCACCAAACTGGAATACATCCGCACTATCTTCATCCGGCGACGCCCTCCGTGGCGCGGTCGTGCAGGATCGCGACGGCCAGTTTCTCTGCGATCATCATGACCGCCAGATTGGTATTGGCGCGCGGCAGGCTCGGCATCACCGACGCGTCGATGACGCGCAGCCCCATTATTCCGTGGACGCGGCCGGCGACATCCACCACCGCCTTCTGATCATCGGCAGCACCCATCCGGCAGGTGCAGGTGACATGCGATACGCTCATCACATTGGTTTTGAGATAGTGCTTCAGCCGCTCGGGATCGCCCAGAAATTCATCGATGCCAGGTGCATTTGACAGCACGTGGGCCGCGAGCCAGCGCCGCAGCCATGCCGGGCCATCGAGCAGCCGGCCCAGCGCATTCATCACAATCCGATTGGGTGCGCGCACCTGATTCATGAAGCGGATGAACGGGCTGAAGCGCACTGCGAAGGGACGCTCGATCACCGACGACATCGCCTGGTCGCGCAGCAGGCCGGCGATGAAGCGAAAGCCGTCGGCCAACCGCTCGGCATCGCCGTCCGCAGAGAGCAGATTCATCCGCACGATCGGGCGACTGAGCGGGTCTTTATCGCGCAGCACGACTTCGCCTGTTGAGCGCGACTTGTTGAGCCAGAAGTAAAAGTACGCCACGCGCTTGCCGACGCCGTGCCACCCCGACGACACGCCGCAATGCATGTAGAGATCTGATGGCAAGGCACCCTCTTGCCGCGAGGTGAAGCGGAAGGCGACATGGCCGGATTTCTTCAGCCGCGCCGGCATTCGCGCATGCGGCTTTACGAGCGCGCAGAGATGCGTACCGGGATGATCGCGCAGGTTCTTGCCGACGCCCTCGCTGATCACACGCGGCGCGATGTCGTGCTGGGCCAGCACCGCGGCAGGCCCAATGCCGGCGCGCATCAGCATCGCCGGCGTATGCAGCGCGCCCAGCGCCAGCAGCACTTCGCCGGCTGCGACTTCAATCGTGCAGTCGCCGACAACGTAGGTCAGGCCGACCGCGCGCATACCGTCGAATGTGAGAGACGTGACCATCGCTTCGGTGACGATGGTCAGGTTGGGCCGTGCCCGGACCGTTGCGGGCAGATAGGCCATCGACGCAGAAACGCGCTGATCGTGTTCATTCGTATAGGCCGGCGAAAAATAACCGTCGTCGAATACGGCGTTCTGGTCGCCGATATCGCGCAACCCGGCCTTTTCCGCGACGCCGGCCAACGTCGTCGAGAACACCGGCCATTGTTCGCGCGGCACCCGGTACAAAGGGATCGGCCCGTCGGCGCCATGCATCTCGCTGTTGCCTGCGAAATCGAGATCGTGCTCCAGCTTGCGGAAATACGGCAGCACGTCGTTCCAGCCCCAGCCGGCGGCACCCAGCCGCTCCCATTCATCGTAGTCGTCGGGAATGCCGCGGTTGCCAACCTGCGCGTTGATGCTGGAGCCGCCGCCAAGCACGCGGGCCTGCTCGTAGAACCGGTCGCCGTCCCGGTCGCGAAACGGCACGACGCGCAGGTCCGGCCACATGTAGCGCGTGCCGTGGAAGATCACGGATGGCACCGGGCTGCGGATTTCGGCGGGCTCCTGCCCCGGCGGCATATCGAGACCAGCCTCGATCAGCAGTACGGTGATCGCGGGATCGGCGGACAACCTGTTGGCCATCACGCAGCCGGCGGAGCCGCCACCGGCGATGACATAGTCATAGGCTGGGAGCGTCGGCTGCATCGCGCTATGATTTCAGGCGGGTGAGATTGAAGGTCGGCACCAGCGCGAACGGCCGCAGGCAGCCGTCCATCCAGCGCAGCGCGTCGCGGATCGCAGGCTTCAGGTCCTCGACGCGTTCGACGACGCGGTGATTGATGCGCATCGCCTTGAGCACGTCGAGCGTCACCTCGCCGCCTTCGGCGAAGAATTCCTGATCGCCGATGTCGCCCCTGAACTCGGTCAGGATCAGCGTCGGAATGCCGTAGCTCATATGGCCGCGCAGTAGATGATAGACGCTGGCGAACAGCCCGAAATTCTCGATCAGCGCCGCCGGGCGGCGGCCGGCGAGCCACGCCCCCGCGCACAGGCCAAGCCCGCCGCCTTCATGCGGCACCGAGACGTAGTCGAACGACGTGTCCTCGAACAAAAGCCCCTGCACGGCGGAGAACCCGCTGCACGGCAGGCCGACCGCAAAATCGATGCCGTTTTCCTTCAGCCCTTCATACAGTACCTGGCCGAACGAGGATTGTGCGATGTCGCGCAAGGCCGGGTCCGCCACCGGCTTCGCGCCATGCTCCTTGGCGGAGGGTTTGAATATCCGGATATGGCGGCGCGCCTCGATGTGGCGCGCGAAGCGATATTTGTTTTCCTTCAGATCCATCGGCAGTGGCCCGACGAATTGCTGCTCGGCGCTGGTCTTGACGATCAGCACCATCGGCTGGCCGGGCGCGCGCTCATCGAGTGCCTTCTCGAACCCGGCGCAGTCGATGACTGTTCTTGTATGGGCGATGCCGTACGCGCGCGCGATGTCTTCCAGATTGACGCCGGTCGAACTCAACGACCCCACCGCCGGGAGCTTGCCGGTCGAGAGGTAGCCGCCATTGTCAAAAATGATGACGGTGAGCCGGCCGGCGCGGGCGGCCATCACGCCGAGGATCGAGGGGTCGAACAGGATGCCACCGTCGCCATCCAGCGCGATCACGTCCTCATCCGGCAACGCCAGCGACAGGCCGAGCGCGTAGGGCGTCACCATTCCCATGCCAACAGCATAGAGGTTGGCGTCAGACGGCCGCAGCGAGAACCACTCGGTCGCGGTGTTGGCAAGGTTGGTGACCACGAGATCGTCCGTGACGCGCGCGGCGAGCACTTGCAGAAACGCGAAACGCTTGATTTTACCGGTTGCCGTCATGAGGGTATCCAGTGGGCATGTGAACGCCAAATCTTGCATACATAAAACGTGCCAATCTCGCGAAGAAACGCTCGATCCGGCTCTACTCGAAAATTAATTGTGTTAAATCATTGGGATTGCCGGGAATCGGTGGCACATTGATTGCATACATGATGCTATCGAATGCCTACATCCGGACAGCATATGACCACCTCGCGGCCCCTGACCATCGCGCTCGAAGAGCACTACAACGACCCGTTGCTGGTGGAGCACTTCACCGGGCTCGACGCGTTCCGGCCTCCGGAGATCGGCAAGCGCCTGCTCGACCTCGGCGAAATCCGCCTGCGCGAGATGGACGAAGGCGGCATCGATATCCAGGTGCTGTCGCATGCGGGCCCCACCACGCAGAAGCTCGATCCCGACACCGCCGTGCGGATGGCGCGCCAGACCAACGACCGACTGGCGGCGAGCATCGCGCTGGCGCCCGACCGTTTGGCTGGCTTCGCCGTGCTGCCGACACCGGCGCCGGAAGCCGCCGCCGACGAACTCGAGCGCTGCGTCATCGAACTCGGCTTCAAGGGCGCGGTCGTCAACGGGCTGACCAACGGAAAATTCCTCGATGAGAAGCAGTTCTGGCCAATCTTCGCCCGCGCGCAAAAGCTTGACGTGCCGATCTATCTGCATCCCGCGCTACCGAGCCCGGCCGTCGCCGAAGTCTATTACGACGGCCTCGGCCGCGAATTCCCGGAATTGCGCGGCCCGGTCTGGGGCTTCACCTCGGAGACGGCGACGCAGGCGATCCGCATGGTGCTGTCGGGCGCGCTCGCCGAATATCCCGACCTCAAGCTGATCCTCGGCCATCTCGGCGAGGCGCTGCCCTTCATGCTGTGGCGCACCGATGATCTGCTGTCGCGTCCGGTCTGCAACGGCATGACCTTCAGCGAAACCTTCCGCCGGAATTTTTATCTGACCACCAGCGGCAATTTCTCGGACTCTGCATTGGCCTGCAGCGTCACCGAAATGGGCATCGACCACATCCTGTTCGCCGTCGATTGGCCGTTCGCCTCCAACAAGGCCGGCACCGACTGGATCAAGCGCAGCGCGCTCAGCGAAGCTGATCAGGCAAAAGTGCTGGGGCAGACGGCAAAGAAGCTGCTGCGGTTCTGATCGAGCCGCGCGCACCAGCCTCTCCCCGTCATTGCGAGGAGTGAAGCGACGCGGCAATCCAGAAGTCTTCGAACGCCGTAAGAGCTGGATTGCTTCGTCGCAAGGGCTCCTCGCAACGACGGCGGAGAGGCCTGTCGAATGCCGACGGTTCTACACCGCCGGCCGTCCCGCGATCTCCCGCATCTTCGCCAGATCGACGCTGCGGCCGTGGCTGATCACATGCACGGGCGCCGCGTGGTAGCGCACGGCTTCCAGCATGTCGCGTTCGCCGAGAACAACCAGATGTGCGGGGCTGCCGACGGCGATCTTCAGTTCAACATTCATCGCGCGGCCGGCGCGGAACGTGGCGAGGTCATAGAGCTGTTCGATTTCGTCGCGCGACATCATCCACAGCAGATGCGCGGCGAGGAACACCACTTCGAGCATATTATTGCGGCCGAACGGATAATACGCATCTGAAATATCATCCTGGCCAAGGCAGACATTGACGCCATCGGCCAGCAACTCGCGCACGCAGGCGTGCAGCGGGCCGGTGTGCGGATCGCTGACCACCGACACGCCCGCCGCCTTCAACGTGCCTATCAGCCGGTGCAGGTAGGGTTTCGGATACTGGCTCATCGCGCGGCAATGATGCGCCAGCGCCCGGTTCGTCCAGCCGCGCGCGATTGCCTCGATCGCAAACATCTCCAGCGTGCGCAGCGAGGGATCCCCGGCGTCGTCGAGCAGCATCGAGACGTCCTTGTCGAACTCATTCGCAAGATCGAAGCAGAACGAGATGTGCTCGGCTGCGGCTGCGTCGGTGTATTCGATCCACGGAATGCCGCCGACGACATCGGCGCCGCGCACCATCGCCTCGCGCATCAGCTCCCTGGTGCCAGGCTCGCGCAAAATGCCATCCTGCGGGAACGCGACGACCTGGACGTCGACGATGCCGCGAAACTCGTCGCGCACCTTGAGCAGCGCATTGAGGCCTTCGAGCTTTGCCTTGCTGTCGACATCGGCAAAGGCGCGGATGTGCAGATTGCCGTGCATCGCCGCCAGCGCCACGGCGCGCCGCGCATTGTCGAGAATCCAGCCTTCCGCATAGGTCGCCTTGACGTGGCTCGCAGCCTCGATCGCGGCCATCGCCTTGCCCATGCCGGCGCCGTGGTAGTCCGCGCGCGCGATATCCTCGGCCATCGACAGGGTCCAGACCTTGCACAGATGCAGATGCGGATTGGCGAAGGATTCCGTGACCAAGCGGCCGTCGACCAAAATTTCTTCGGCGCCCTGCGCGGCCAGCGACGGCGCGATGGCGACAATGACACCGTCATGAATCGCGATGTCGTTCAGTTCGGTTTGCCCGCGCAACTGCGCGGCACGGATGACAATGTCACTGGTTTTCATGGCGGCGCTCTCGTGCCGCGGCATGGCGGCTGCCGGTTTTGAAGCAAGCGACGTGCCATGACGGGTCAAAAATACGCAGATTTGCAAATTTTGTATACATCGCGCCAAAGACCCGGCTCATGGCCCCGGATCGATCCGGGTCTGAAGGCATGACGGGCTATCCGCCCCCTGGCGTTGAAGGAAGCGAGCCGATCGACCCTCGCAGGGTCAGTGTCCGCTCATGACCAGCGTCTTTACGGGCAGCAACAACGCCTGGACGCGTAGCAACATCGCGTGGACGACACCCACGGCATCGACGGCGTGCAGGGCCAGACGCTTGAAAGCCCCGGTCTCCTTGGCGGCGATCACGTCGTGGTTGCTGGTATAGGCATTGACGATACAACTGCTGCCTGGCGTCACCCCTTCGAGACCGCCCGCGTAGATCGGCTCAAGGAAGGTGAGGATGGTACCGGGGGCCAACGCTTGCCGCGCTTCAACCAGTTGCTCGCCACCACGAAACTGACCGGCCGCGATATAGTTCTGCACACCGGTCACCACCATCGGGATGACGACCCATGGCTTCGAGATGCACGTCGCTTCAGCGACCATTCCCACCTTCATCACCTGGGCCTCGATCTGCCCGAATCCCGCAGAGAGCACCCGGCCGGCATTCTCCGGAATCAGAATGCCCGCGGACCGCATGATGGGATTGACGACATCGCCGGCGCGCAATGTGAATTGTTCGACCCGCCCGTCAACACCGGCCCGAACGAATGTCTTGTCGAGATCGACTTGCGCCTCTGCAAGCGCCGCCTCCGCGCTCGCCTTTTCCGCCGGAAGCAAAGCCGTGACGCGGACCATCGCCGATTGCCGCGATGCCATGGCCGCGTCGAGCGCGCCCTGGCGGCCGGTCAGCAGGACTTCGAGCTTTTCGATGTCGCGCTGCGGCACCACGCCGGGATTGCGCTTCTGCAGCTCGCGCTTGGTGTCGAGTTCGTCAGAGGTCTGCTGATAGGCCCCCTTGGCTTCCTGGGCCTGCCCTTCGGCTTTCAGGATATCGGCCTGCGCCGCCAGCATGGCCGCATCGACTTCCGCGATCTTGCGCCGCGCCGTTTCCATCGACGCTTCCTGTTTGGCGTTGTCGAGCCGGAATATCACATCGCCCTTTTTGACAGGCGCGCTGAACTGTACGTGCACTTCGGCGACCCGGCCATTAACTTCCGGAAGGATCGGAACGGTTCGATAGAACAGCGTCGCACTCGTCGTTGACGGATGAAAATAGAAGATGACGGTGATCAGCGCGACCGTCAGCATCAGGCATGCGGTGATCCCCCACCTCAGCTCAAACCAGACGGAATAGAATGTGATCTCCTTCCCGAACCGCTTGCCTTGCCTGTAGCGGCGATAGAGATAGTCCGGAAATATCGTCAGCAGCGAACACAGCAGAAGCTCAAGCATGACCTTGCGCTCCACCTTTCGTGCCGCCGGCCGCGTGCGCCGTCGGAATGTCCACCGCGCTTTCGTCCGCCGGCGACGTTTCGGGAGCCGGCTCGATGCCGGCAATCTTCTGGACCGATCCCGCGATACTGCGTAGCGGCGTTCCGAAATCCGGCAGATCGACCATGGCAAGCAACAGCCCGATCACCCAGAACAGATGGTTGTGAGTGAACAGGGCGATCAGCCCCAGCACGGCGACGATCTCGAATTGCAGCTTCTGCGATTTATGCGCCATGCGCTCCGGCAGGCTGTGCAGGCGCAGATAGAGATTGCCGACCATCAGGACGGCGGCGATCAGAACGAGACCGACCACGATCATGAACGTGTCGGCTTCTCCGGGCGCCGTGATAAAAGCGGGGAGGTGATGCGGGGCGCTCGGATGCAGCATGTCGGTCACGTGAGCCCCCATTCGGGATGCATGGGATCTTTTCCCAGAGTTTCATAGTCGCAGAATTCAGCCTCTTGGCAAGCATTCCGCTCAGCCTCAATGCCATGCAGTGCAGCATGATGGCCGCACGCCACAGCAATTCAGCTTCGCCGGCTGGCGAATGCGAGTCCGACCCGTTCGACCTCGAGGCTCGCGCAAAACAGCGCGAACAACGACGCAAACAGTATCAGACCGCGCCTGACGATCAGCACGACGTCGGCTTCCCCTTTCAGCTCCGGTACGTGCCTGAACAGAACAACGGAGAACAGCGCGCTGCCGAAAACGAAACTCAGGCGTCCGACGAACAGAAACAGATGGCTCAGAAACGGATTTTCGCGAAACAACGGCACGGAGATGCACGACAGCCGATACCAGTAGGCGATTTGCATCACGAACATGACTACCCCCGCCATCACATCGGACCGGTTCTCGGGTGGCAATTGCCGGCCGGGATCGACGACGATCTGCGTGAACGCCGGCAACGCCTGCCAGACGAAGGCGATCACGCCAAGCACCTAGATCGCGAGCAGCGCGAGATAGACCGGTACTTTTTCTGATCCCGTCAAGGGCATCGCGCCATTTCAATGCGAGAGGTCCGCAAGCATAGCGCCGCGAAAAGCGCGACGTCCACGGGCCCCGCTTCGCTCACGCGAGATTGCCTGTTTACAACATCCGGCCTGGCATTTCTAATTGTCGCCGATGGTCGACCGACGCGCGCGAGCTGGTTGCGCATTTGTGCGGTATCGATTCAACGGCCGATCATACGGAGCGACCGATGACGCGGAGCGCGCGCTTCTATCCGATCATCCTGCTCGCTGTCGCGCTCGCGTCCGACTCGGGGTTCGGCAAGGATGCCGACGCCGAACGGGGCGACGAGGAGACGCCCGCGCCTTCCACGCCGCGGCTTTACGTGGATGTTTCCACTACCTATACCGCCATTCCCGCCAACTCCTTCGCCATCGGCTTTCGCAACTCATTCTCGCTGGCCAATCTGAATTCGCTGTCGGCGCAGAGCGTGGCGTTCTCCCTGCCTGTCACCGTGGACGTATCCGACCGGCTGTCGATCTATGCCGGCGTCAATACCTATGCTTCGCGATCCGAAGGCTATGGCTGGACGTCCATGGTGGTGGATAGCTGGAGCGCCGGATTCCAGGCGGTCGCCTACGAGCAGAAGGGCGGTCTTTTTCCCTCCGTTACGGTGCAATCGACCTATACGCAGTCGATCAGCGGCGTGATCAGCGCCAGAGGCACCGCCAGCATCGTCGAGTTCGGCTACGCGCTGAACGAAGACGAGACGAAAGGCCTGCTGGCCGGCGTCAAATATGCAAACATCATGATCGATTCTGCGGTCCTCAACGTGGGCTCGTCGACCATCGGCTATCTCGGAGCCTACTACCAGTGGCCCGACAACTGGAAGCTGACCGGCCGGGCGGGCGTGCAGGCGTTCGACGGTGCCAATTTAGGAAGCCTGTTGCAGGTCAAGCCATTCACGCTTCCGATCCTCCGCCTTGATCTCGATCGCATGACCGACGATGACCGGGTTCGTTTCGGGCTGACAGCCGAACTCGCCTGGGCGCCAAAACCGACATTTCAGTTGACGTTGCGGACTCCGATCACGTTGCGATGACGCGACGCGTCATTCTCGCCGGTCCGGCCGCTGCCGCGGATATTACGCGGCATCGTCCCGTTCAGAGTTTCAATTTCTGTCGTTCCTGCGGGCAAGGCTTCCCTCGCCGCAAGGCTTCCCTCGCGGCGCAGCGGCCTTCCGACACGGAAGTTTCGGCCCCGGCTGGCAACCGTCCTCCGTCGTTCCCACATAGCGAGGACAGCAGGAGCCCGCTTATGACCGACCTCTCGATCCTCGACCTCGTCCGCGTCACCCAGGAAACCGACGCCCGCGGGGCGCTCGACAATGCGCGCGACCTCGCCGCCCATGCGGAAGGCTGGGGCTATCGCCGGTTCTGGGTCGCCGAGCACCACAATATGGCGGGCATCGCCAGTGCGGCAACGTCGCTGGTGGTGAGCCACATCGCGGCCGGCACCAAAACGATCCGGGTCGGTGCCGGCGGCATCATGCTGCCGAACCATGCGCCGATCATCATCGCCGAACAGTTCGGCACGCTGGCGCGGCTATATCCCGGCCGCATCGACCTCGGGCTTGGCCGTGCACCCGGCACCGACCAGATCACCGTCCGCGCACTGCGCCGGACGCTGCAGAGTTCCGACAATTTCCCGCAGGACGTGATGGAGCTGCAGGCGTTCTTTGCACCGGCCGGGCCGAACCAGAAAATTCAGGCCGTTCCGGCCGCCGGCAC
Organism: Tardiphaga sp.; assembly: GCF_028290495.1. Lineage (GTDB taxonomy): Bacteria > Pseudomonadota > Alphaproteobacteria > Rhizobiales > Xanthobacteraceae > Tardiphaga. The sequence goes on along the minus strand of NZ_JAQGJT010000041.1, from coordinate 122,905 downwards.
CGAAGTGCCACTGTGGATACTCGGCTCCAGCACCTATGGCGCGCAGCTCGCCGCAGCCCTCGGCCTGCCCTACGCCTTCGCCTCGCACTTCGCTCCGGAGGCCCTGTTGCAGGCGCTGCAGATCTACCGCGAACGTTTCGAGGCGTCGGAGCAACTGGCCAGGCCGCACGCGATGGTCGGCGTCAATATCATCGCCGCCGATACCGACAAGGAAGCCCGGCGGCTGTGGACCACGCAGCAGATGTCGTTCACCAACATGGCACGCGGCACCCGCGGCCTCAGCCAGCCGCCGATCGACGATATCGAGACCTACTGGTCACCCGCCGAGAAGATGCAGGCGATGCGGATGCTGGCGCGCGCGATCGTAGGCTCCAAAGAAACGGTGCGCGCCGGGATCGCGGCGCTGGTCGCCGAGACCGGTGCCGACGAACTGATGGTGGTATCGGATGTCTATGACCACGGCGCCCGGCTGCATTCGTATCAGTTGATCGCCGAAGCTAATGCCGAGATCGCCGGCGCGACGGTCAGCGCGGTGGCGTAGCAGATCAGATCGCCGACGCCACGGCGTTGAGGCCAATCAGGCGCGCGAGCGATCGCACTTCGCGCTTCTGGTCCTCGCGCAACTGAAACAGCAGCGGCATCGCGGCGGATTTCAACTGCTGAACTTCGGCGCTGGCCGGATCGATCGGAGGGCTGCTCGCGGAATTGACCTGGCGAGAGACGTGGATCTTGCGGGCGACGGCGCGCAACGCTTCTTCGACGGCGGGCCAGTTCTGCTGCTGGGCCGCGGTGAGATTGAGCCGGCCCTTGATGGCGGCGATCTGCGCGTCACTGAGCAACGAATAGTTCTTCTGCGCCGGCGGCGAGCCGAGCTTCGGCTTGGCCGGCTGCTGCGAGGGGATCACGATCGGGGGCAATACTGTATTGCCGCGGCCAGCGAGCGGACTGTCGGACGCAAAGGCCTGCCGCAGCGGATCGTTGGCAAGCAGGGCTTGCGCATCAGCCCCGGCGACCAGGCGGTCCTTCTTGTTCTCGCGGTTCGACACTGGCCCGCGCGTGACCGCCACCGACGAGACCGCGGCCGTGTCGAACGACACCGCCCCGCTGTCACGGCCGACAATGGCAGCCACGGCAGCGCAGAGCACCGCCAGACAAACCGTCACCGAAATGATTAGCGTTCGCGTCAAGCCATACCCCGTCGATCAACGACCCGCCTTTACCGACGATAGAAATGCCGGCGAATTGCGGCTGAACCATGCCGCGGCGGCGCTCCGACAGGTCAGGCCGCAGCGAGAATATAGGCTTCCTGGATGTCGGACACGATGTCGGAGGCCTCCCACAGCGCGTCCGGAGCTACTTGCTGAATGCAGATGGTCCAGTTTGCGCCTTTGGGGCTGAGCGGGCTGGAGACAATGTCGAAGGCGACATCGCGGCACAGTGGATGACGCTCAAAGGCGAAGGCGACGCGCACTTTGATCTCTTCGATCGTCGCCGGCGTTTTCGCGGAAAAGGAATCGAGTTCCATGACAGCTACCCAAGCCAGGCCGCCAACAACGGCGGTCGAAGTCCTGAAGCCTGATGTTGGGCCCGGCATGGTTAACGGCTGGTAAACACCGGCTATGCTGCCGGCGGATGGCTAGCGCCCGCCGGCAGGCCGTTCCCACCGCGCCTTCAGCGTTTTTCGATTACCAGGCTCTGCACCGCGCGACCGAAATAGCCGTTGATATCAGCGAGTTTCGAGGCGGCGAGGCCAGTTCCGTCCGGGCCGATCCAGCTCTCGGAATCAAGCAGGATCCAGTCGCCGACCGGCGGCCGCGCCAGGCTGACCGTGAGGTCCGCATTGAGGAAGGTCCAGTGTTCGAAGTTGAGCACGGCAGAAGTACCATTGCTGAAGTCGGCGGCCACCACGGCGCGCATTACCGGCGAGGTGACCGCACCCTCAACGATCGACCGGTCGAGCCGGTACCAGATCGCGCCTGGCCCCGACGCCATCAGCCCGCCGCGGACTACACAGGTCGAAAGACCGCCCATGAAGGCGTTGCCGGCGCGACGGCGCGCCACCGGCACGCCGCTGTCCGGCCCGGGCAGTTCGAGCGGCGGATCGGCTATCTCCGGCGGCAGCGGCTGCGGCTCGGTCCGGATCTTGAGCACAGAGGCTCGCGCCACCACGACATTGTTGGCGAGCAGCGTGATCCCGCAGAGCTGGATCTTTCGTCCTTCCCGCAGCACTTCGGTCTGATAGGTCAGCGGCGCCACCGGGACCGGCCGCAGCAGATCGATGGTGACGCGCACCACCTGCATCGGGCTCGCCGTCGGCATCTGTTCTGCGAGAAACGTCACCAGTGCAGACGGCGCAGAGCCATGCTGCATGGTCGCGTTCCAGGGACCGGCCGCAAAAGGCGTGGTGATGACGTGGTGGCCGTCGAGTTGGTAGATGAAGTCCATCGGAAGTGCTTGGCTTTCTGTCTTCCCCTCTCCCCCAGGCAAAGCGAAGCTTCGCAGGTGGGAGAGGGTGGTCGCGCGACGCGCGGAGGAGAGCGAGGACGTTCTGCTTCGCCCTACAGCCCCGGATCGATCGCGCCGTCATATTCCTTCTTGAAGCGCGCGATCAGCTCGGCTACGGGGACCACCGCCTTGACGCTGCCGACGCCTTGGCCGCTGCCCCAGATTTCCTTCCAGGCCTTCGGCTTGGCGCGCTCGCCGGAGGCATCGGTGCCGAAGTTCATCTTGGTGGGATCGGACTCCGGCAGATTGTCGGGGTCCATGCCGGCGGCGACGATCGAGGGCTTGAGGTAGTTGCCGTGCACGCCGGTGAACAGATTCGAATAGACGATGTCTTCGGCAGTCGAGTTGGCGATCATGTCTTTGTAGCCGGGCACCGCGTTGGCCTCGGTGGTAGCAATGAAGGCCGAGCCGACATAAGCGAAGTCGGCGCCCAGCGTGCGCGCGGCGCGGATCGCACGACCATTGCCGATTGCGCCGGACAAAGCGATCGGGCCGCCAAACCAATGCCGGGTCTCGGCGACGAAGGCGAACGGCGAGATTTCGCCGGCATGGCCGCCGGCTCCGGCCGAGACCAGGATCAAGCCGTCGGCGCCCTTCTCGATCGCCTTGTGCGCAAAACGCTGGTTGATGACGTCGTGAAACACGATGCCACCCCAGGAATGCGCGGCCTGGTTCAACTCTTCGCGGGCGCCGAGCGAAGTGATCATCATCGGCACTTTATGCTTCTCGCAAAGCGCCATGTCCTGCTCGAGCCGGTTGTTGGATTTGTGCACGATCTGGTTGACGGCAAACGGCGCCGACAGCCGGTCCGGATGCGCCTTGTCATGGGCGGCGAGTTCTTCCTTGATCCGGTGCAGCCACTCGTCGAGCAGCGCTGCGGGGCGCGCATTGAGCGCCGGAAACGATCCGACGATACCGGCCTTGCACTGTGCGATGACGAGATCGGGCACCGAGATGATGAACAGCGGCGCGCCGATCACCGGGATCGACAGACGGTTCTTGAACAGCGCAGGCATCGACATGGCAATTCCTCTGTTTCTTTTCTTTGGGCAACGCCGGCTTTGCACCGGCCCTTTGAGCGGCCGGACGATGCCAGAAGCAATGCCAACATGGCAATTGCAGCGCGGTGGAAATCAGCTGCCTGAAAAGGCGGCTACTGGCAGAGCGCCCGCGTGACGAAATTCTCGGTCTTGCAATCGCCCTCTTCGGGCTTGCGGCCGGGCATCATCGCCTTGACCGAGCAGCTCTGCGCCGCATCGGTATCCATGCTCTTGCCCTCCTTGAAGCCCTTGCTCTGGCACAGCCGATCGGAGGCGGTCTTGCAGTCCGGCGCACCATTGGCGGCGACGGGGCAGACCATGCGGCCCTTCACCATCGTGTTCATCTTCGGCATGACGTCGAGGCTGTCGCCGGGCATCTTGAACGACGGCAGCGACGGCATAGCCGACCACATCGAGGTGGGATTGTTGAACAGCTTGCCTATTTCGTTGATCAGGCCGGGGTTTTCGGGCGCAGGCGGCGTCGGCTCCGGCGCAGCGGGCACCACCGCCGGCGGATCGGTCGGCACGACAGGACTCGCCGGTGTAACCTGGATAATCACAGACTTTGGCGTCGCGGCCGGCGGCGTCTGCGACCAGGCAAAGGCCGTAGCAGCGGCAAGGACGAAGGTGACCAGCACGGCCACCCAAAAGCTGCGGACCAGCATGCGCAGCGGCTTCACCAAATCAGACATGACAGAAACGTATCCCGGTGCCTGCGCCGGGGGAAGTGCCTCGGTTCAAAACAGGCGTAAAGCGACGACAAAGCCCAGCACAAGCACGCCGACGGCAAGCGAGACCCACAGGCCGAGGTGCTTCTCGATGGTCTCACGGATCCAGACGCCATAACGGTTAAGCAGGATGGCGACGATGAAGAACCGGCCGCCACGGGCGATCAGCGAAAGCCCGATGAACATCCAGATGTTATAGTTGGCGAAGCCTGACGTGATGGTGACGAGCTTGAACGGGATCGGAGTGAGGCCCTTCAGCAGAATGATCCAGGCGCCGTATTGGGCATAGCCGGCGCGAAACGTCTCGACCTTGTCGCCGTAGCCGTAGAAATTGATCACCCACTGCCCGACCGAATCGTAGAGCAGAGCCCCGATAGCATAGCCGACGATGCCGCCGGCGACCGAGGTGACCGTGCAAAGCGCGGCGTAGAACCACGCCTTGGGCGGCCGCGCCAGCGACATCGGGATCAGCATGACATCCGGCGGGATCGGAAAGAACGAACTCTCCGCGAACGAAACCATTCCCAAAATCCAGAGCGCGTAAGGCTTGTGGGCGGCGTCGATGCACCAATCGTACATTTTTCTGAGCATGGCGGCGATGAACCATCCTGATGGCGATTTGTCCATGCCGGGGCGGGCAGGATGGTGCGGAAAGGTCAGCCGAGTTTGCGCGATCGGCGGGTTTCCAGCGTGACAATTGGTCGCCGGGCATGCCGTTCGGCGCTGCGCTTGGCCGGCTTGGGAAGCTTTTCGGCGATCCCCAGCATGTCTTCTCGACGGCTCATTTCGGCCCAGACCTGTTCGGGTCGAACCCCGACCGAAGCCCACAATACCGTGAGGTTGTACAGCAGATCGGCGCTTTCGCGGACCACGGCGTCCGGCTTTCCGGCGACGGCATCGATAACGACCTCGATCGCCTCTTCCGCGAGCTTCTTGGCCATCTGCGCCGGACCACGCTGAAACAGCCGTGCGGTCCGCGATACCGCGGGATCAAGATCCCGGGCCGCCAGCACCGCCAGGTAGAGTCGATTGAGCGAATCACTCATCCCGATACGGTAGTCGAAGACCGTAGCCAGCATGTTAACGCCCGCGGTCACATGGCATTTAACGTAAATCGCCGGCCGTCTGGAGGCGGCCGGCGACCTACATCAAACCTGTCAGCTACGTATCAGTAACCGTTGTAGTAGCCTTGGCCACCGCCATAATAGCGCGGCCCGCCGCCGTAATAGCCGGGTCCGCCGTTATAATAAGCGGGGCCGCGATCGTAGTAATAGTTATCGTGACGGTGCTGCGAAGCGGCGATGGCGCCGATCGTGCCGACGATACCCGCAAAGGCAGCCAGACCGGCCGCGTTGCCGCCCCCGCCGCGACGGGCATACCGGCGACGGGCCGAACTGAAATCGGTCGCGGCGCTGATGCCATGGTTGGCGGAGACGCCCTGCTTCGCAGCCGGCGCAGCCATAACAGCCGTGGGCGCTACCGCCGTAATGGCCACCGAGGCGACGGCGGCCAGAATGGCCGCGCGGGTGCTGGTGGAAAACCTATTGCGTGCGAACATCTGAATGTCCTCCGGTGGTCGCTGACCCTGCGGGCCTCGGTTACCTAACCACTTCGGGCACTATGGGTTCCTCTACCCCAACGCAGCCTGAACGATTGATGTCAAAATCAGGGCAGTCACCCGACGTTCAGTTTTTGGCGAGTAGAGTGCCGCCGCAAGATGTCGCATGGCGGCGTCATCAATCGAACATACCATCCCTGGCAACTGAGGGTCCTACGGTTAGTCATCTGATGCGGTATTGCGCGAAAATTCTTCCTGGCTGGGTGGCGTCCTTGATCGGCGTGCTGGTGCTTGCCCATGTTGCACCGGGCCGCGCCGCGGAGGAACCGAGTCCGCCCACCACGATCCAGTTCACGCTCGACCGGCCGGTCGATGCGGTCGCGGCGCCCTTTGTGCTTGCTGCCGCGCGCGGCCTGTACCGCGCCGAAAACCTCCTGGTCTCGACCAACGTGGCTGCCGGCAGCAAGGAGACGATCGCCCGCGTCGCGTCTGGCGCCAGCGATATGGCGCTGGCCGACCTCAACGCGCTGATCCGCGCCCGCGACGCCCCCGACGCGGCCCCGGTCAAGGCAGTGTTCGTGCTGCTGAACAAGGCGCCCTACGCGGTGATCGCACGGCGCAGCCGCGGCGTTACTTCGCTGGCGAGCCTGGAAGGCAAGACGCTCGGCGTCGCCGACGGCGATCTTGCGATCCTGCTGTGGCCGGCGCTGGCCAAGCGCAACAACATCAAGCTTGCAGGCGTCAAGCAGGAGAAGATCAGTGCGGCGGTGCGCGAGCCGATGCTGTCGGCCGGCCAGGTCGATGCCGTCACCGGCTTCTCCTATGCATCGCCGGTCAATCTGCGCGACCGCGGCGTGCCCGCAGCCGATCTCGCCGTATTCCGCTTCGCCGACTATGGCAGCGCCGCCTATGGCCTCTCGATCATCGTCAATCCGAAATTCGCTGCCGAGAAACCCGAGGCCGTGCGGGCTTTCCTGCGCGCCGTCACCGCCGGCACGCAACTCGCGATCCGGGAGCCGGAGCAGGCGATCGACACCGTGATGTCGGCGATGGAGAACGGCACGAGCGAACTCGAACTCGAACGGCTGAAGACCGTCATCGCCGACAACATCCTGACCGACGACGTCAGGCGCGACGGCCTGGGCGGCATCGATGCGGCACGGTTCGGCGCTTCGGTGGAAGAAATCGCGGAAGATCATACCTTTCGCAAGCAACCGTCTGCCGCTGACATCTTCGACGATTCCTTCCTGCCGGAGTCGGTCGGCCGCCAGATCAACTGACAAAGATCAACCGACAAAGTTCACCTGCACAACTTGCCCGTGCGGCTGTATTCGCAGGCGATCCCTGCCTAACATGCCGGCCGACGTCCTCTCCGCTTGCCACGAGTGCCCGCCATGATCCGCATCTACACCCGCGTGCTGCAATTGCTCGGCAAGGAGCGACGACTCGGCTGGGTTCTCGCCGCCGCCAACCTGCTGCTGGCAGGCGCGCAATTTGCCGAGCCGGTGCTGTTCGGCCGGATCATCGACGTGCTGTCCGGCAATAAGTCGACGGCGGCGTTAAACGCCGAACCGACGTCGCCCTGGCCGCTGCTGGCGGCCTGGGTGGGGTTCGGGCTGTTCACCATCGTCTGCGGCGCCGTGGTCGCGCTGAATGCCGACCGCCTCGCCCATCGCCAGCGTCAGGCCGTGCTGACGGATTATTTCGAACACATCATGCAACTGCCGCTGACCTTCCACACCGGCACCCATTCCGGACGGCTGATGAAGGTGATGCTGCAGGGCACGGACGCGCTTTGGCGGCTGTGGCTGGGATTCTTCCGCGAGCATTTCGCCGCGATCGCCTCGCTGCTCGTTCTGCTGCCGCTGTCGATCTATATCAACTGGCGGCTCGCCGGGTTGCTGGCGATCCTGTGCATCGTGTTCACGGTGCTGACCACACTGGTCGTGCGCAAGACCTCGGGCATGCAGAGCGAGGTCGAGGAGCATTACGGCGACCTTTCGGCGCGGGCTTCCGACGCGCTGGGCAACGTCGCTTTGGTACAGAGCTTCACACGCGTCGATGCCGAAGTGCAGGGCTTGCGCAACGTGGCCGGCCAATTGCTGGCAGCGCAAATTCCGGTGCTGTCATGGTGGGCGCTGGTGTCGGTGATGACGCGGGCATCCACCACCATCACGGTGCTCGCGATCTTCACCGTCGGCATCGCGCTGAACCAGCAGGGGCTGACCACGGTCGGCGAGATCGTGATGTTCGTGTCGTTCGCCACGATGCTGATCCAGCGACTCGAACAGGTCGTCGCCTTCATCAACAGCGTGTTCATGGAAGCGCCCCGGCTACGCGAGTTCCTCAACGTGCTCGACGCCGTGCCGGCGGTGCGTGACCACATCGACGCGATCGACCCCGGCCGGCTCTCCGGCATGGTCGAATTCGACAACGTGTCATTCTCCTATGACGGCAAGCGGCCGGCGATCGAAGACCTGTCCTTCGTCGCACTGCCCGGCCAGACCATCGCGCTGGTCGGCGCCACCGGCGCCGGCAAATCCACGGCGATCGCGCTGCTGCATCGCGCCTTCGATCCGCAGTCCGGCATCATCCGGATCGACGGCATGGACGTGCGCGGCTTGACCCTGGCCGGCCTGCGCCGGAACATCGGCGTCGTATTCCAGGAGGCGCTGCTGTTCAACCGCTCGATCGCCGACAATCTGCGGGTCGGCAAACCGGACGCCACCGAAGAAGAAATGCGCGTCGCCGCCACCCGCGCCCAGGCGATGGACTTCATCGACCGCAGCGAACGCGGCTTCGAGACCAATGCCGGCGAACGCGGCCGCATGCTGTCCGGCGGCGAGCGGCAGCGGCTCTCGATCGCACGCGCGATCCTGAAAAATCCGCCAATTTTGATTCTCGACGAAGCGACCTCGGCGCTCGATGCCGTCACCGAGGCGAAGCTCAACGCTGCTCTCGATGAAGTGATGAAGGGCCGCACCACCTTCGTGATCGCGCATCGGCTCTCGACCATCCGTAATGCCACGCGAATTCTGGTATTTGAGAACGGCCGCGTGATCGAAAGCGGAACGTTCGATGAACTGGTGGCGCAAGGCGGGCATTTCGCGGCGCTCGCGACGGCGCAATTCATGGTGCAGGAAAATGTCCGCGCCGGCATGGCCGTGACGGATGCCGAACCGACACTGTAGACATTGGCGAGCGGCCGAAATTTGGCCCCTTTCATCAACGAATAGGAGGGCTCACCACTGTTCTGATGAGTTCAGCCGGTATAGGTTTGCTGCCGTCACCGTTTGATGGCCGGATCGTATGAACATCCCGAACCTCACACTTCAGGACGTCAGCCCGCGGCATTGCCGAGCGGCTAGCGACCCGACAACAATCGGAACCGGATAGTGCAGTTTCCCCCCGCCTCGCTTCGCCTGCTATCGCTGAAATGGATCGTCCTCGTCGCATGGCTTGCCGTTGCCACCATCGCGCCGCGCGCGGCGCAGGCCGAAGCGCTGCTGGTGGTCGAAGTCGAATCCGGCAAGGTGCTGCAGGCTGAAAACGCGACCTATCCGTGGTATCCGGCTTCCGTCACCAAGTTGATGACCGCCTATGTGGTCTTGAAGGCCGTGAAGGAAGGCCGCACGACGCTGGACAAGCTGATCACGGTGTCGCCTACGGCGGCGTCGCAGTCGCCGTCCAAGATGGGCTTCAAGGCCGGCACCCAGCTGACCGTCGAAAACGCCATGACGATGATGATGGTGAAGTCGGCCAATGACATGGCCGTGGTGCTGGCTGAAAGCATCGGCGGCTCGGTCGATGGCTTTTCCGACATCATGAACGCCAATGCGGCGCGGCTTGGCATGACGCAGACCCATTACGTCAATCCGAACGGGCTTCCGGCCGATGGCCACGTCACCTCGGCACGCGATCTGGCGATCCTCGCCCGCGCCATCATCCACGATCTCCCCGAATACGAATATTTCGTCCACATCCCCTCGATGAAATTCGGCCGCCGCGTGACGCAGAATTTCAACAAGCTGATCGGCCGCTTTCCCGGCGCTGACGGCATGAAGACGGGCTTCATCTGCGCCTCCGGCTACAATCTGGTAGGCACCGCTACCCGCAACGGCAAGCGGCTGATTGCCGTTGTGCTCGGCTCCACCTCGGGATCGGCCCGCGCCATCAAGGCCGCGCAGCTGCTCGAGCGCGGCTTCGCCAACAACAACCTGACCTGGCTGCGCCCCGCGCTCGGCACCGTCGATAACCTGGCGCCGATCGACGCCGCGCCGCCGAACCTGCGCGACGAGATGTGCGGACCGAAGCGCAAGCGCCCCGCCAGCGACGCCGACGAGGACAGCGTCGCCGAGGCCGGCAGCGACAATGTGATGACCTTCTTCACCGCCGGCCTGCAGCCACCGGCGCTGCGCCCGCTCGACATGATCGCCGCCGCCCCCGCGCCGTCGCAGCCCGTCATCGTCTATATCGGCCCGAAGAAGACCGGCGCCGACCTGATCGCCGCGGACGCCGTCGAAGAGGCCAAACAGACCCCGAAGCCCAAGGCCTCCAGGAAGCGAACCGTGGCAGCCAAGCCGGACGCCACCGACAGCAAGGGCGCGAAGCCAGCACTGAAGCGCGTCGTGATCCAGCCGGATGCCGCGACCAAGCCCGCGACCGCCAAGCCCGTCGCAGCTGCCAAGCCGGCGGCAGCCAGCAAGCCTGCCGCGGCGAAACCGGCTGCAGCCACCCCGGCCAAACCGAAGGCCGCCGCCAAGCCCGCGCCGAAAGCGACCACGGGCGAGGCCAAGCCCGCCGTCACCACACCGCGGACGTAGTAACCGAACCCCGACTCACCGGCATTTACCCAACAAGCATCACCCGCTCTGCGATATTGCGTCGCGGCTTGCTATCGGTCGCGGCTTTGCCCAATACTTCGCCTAATAATAGCATCAAGGGGGAAGCGCTATGGAGCGGATCTGGCTCAAGCAATACCCGGCCGGCGTACCGGCCGATATCGACGTCACGCAGTATCCGTCGCTGGTCGCGCTGCTGGAAGAAAGCTTTGCCAAGTTTCGCGACCGCAAGGCCTTCATCTGCATGGACAAGTCGATCAGCTATCGCGAGCTCGACGAGATGTCGCTGGCGCTCGGCGCCTATCTGCAGGGCAAGGGCCTGGCCAAGGGCGCGCGCGTCGCCATCATGATGCCGAACGTGCTGCAGCATCCAGTGGCCACCGCCGCCGTGCTGCGCGCCGGCTACGCGGTCGTCAACGTCAACCCGCTCTACACCCCGCGTGAACTTGAGCACCAGCTCAAGGACTCGGGCGCCGAGGCGATCATCGTGCTGGAGAACTTCGCCTCCGTCGTGCAGCAGGTGATCGGCAAGACCGCCGTGAAGCACGTCCTTGTCGCCAGCATGGGCGATCTGCTCGGCCTCAAGGGCATGATCGTCAATCTGGTAGTCCGCCGCGTCAAGAAGATGGTGCCGGCCTGGTCGCTGCCGGGCTCGGTGGCGTTCAACGAGGCGCTGTCCGCCGGCCGCAACATGACGTTCAAAAAGCCGGCGATCGGCCCCGACGACGTCGCCTTCCTGCAATACACCGGCGGCACCACCGGCCTTTCCAAGGGCGCGACGCTGCTGCACCGGAACATTCTGGCCAACGTGCTGCAGAACGACGCCTGGCTGCAGCCGGCGCTGCGCAAGCCGCCGCATGTCGACCAACTCTTCATCGTCTGCGCGCTGCCGCTGTACCATATCTTCGCGCTTACGGCTTGCTTCCTGCTCGGCATGCGCGCCGGCGGCGTCAACCTGCTGATCCCCAATCCGCGCGACATGCCCGGCTTCATCAAGGAATTGATGAAGTACCAGGTCAACAGCTTCCCCGCAGTCAACACGCTTTACAATGGCCTGCTGAACGCACCCGGCTTCGACCAGGTCGATTTCTCCAAGCTGAAAATTTCCAACGGCGGCGGCATGGCCGTGCAGCGCGCCGTAGCGGAAGCCTGGGAGAAGCGTACCGGCTGCTTCGTCGCCGAAGGCTACGGCCTCTCGGAGACATCGCCCACGCTGACCTGCAACCCCGCCGACATGGACCAGTTCAGCGGCAACATCGGCTTGCCGGTGTCCTCGACCTGGATCTCGATCCGCGACGACGACGGCAACGAAGTGCCGCTCGGCCAGCCCGGCGAGATCTGCGCCAAGGGCCCGCAGGTCATGTCCGGCTACTGGAACAGGCCGGACGAGACCGCCAAGGTGATGACGGCTGACGGCTTCTTCCGCACCGGCGACGTCGGCATCATGAGCCCGGACGGCTCCACCAAGATCGTCGACCGCAAGAAGGACATGATCAACGTCTCCGGCTTCAACGTCTATCCGAACGAAGTCGAGGACGTTCTGGCCAGCCATCCCGGCGTGCTGGAATGTGCGGTCATCGGCGTGAGCGACCCCCGCACCAGCGAGGCCGTGAAGGCATTCGTGGTCAAGAAGGACCCGAACCTGACGGCGGAGGAACTGATCAAGTTCTGTCAAACCGAACTGACCAACTACAAAGTTCCCAAGCAGATCGAATTCCGCTCGACGCTGCCCAAGACCAATGTCGGCAAGATCCTGCGCCGCGAACTGCGCGACGAGAAAAAAACCGACGCCGCCGCGTGAGGTGAAACGCCAGTCGCCGTCGTCATTGCGAGCGCAAGCGAAGCAATCCAGAAAGCCAAAAGACAAAGGCTGGATTGCTTCGTCGCAACGGCTAAGAGGAAAGCTGGCAAAGCCAGCTTTCCTTGACCTCGCAATGGCGGGCGCTGACGACACAGCCGTTGTGCGACGCCGACTTCGCTTTACGCGCCCACGCAATATTGTCTGCCCTGCGCCGTCGGTCTAAAGACGGTCACCTGCAATTTTGGAGAGATCGACGATGACCATCAAAGTTGGCGACAAGCTGCCCGAGGCGAAGCTGCGCGTGATGACCGAAGAAGGTCTTGCCGTGAAGACCACCGATGACGTGTTCAAAGGCAAGAAGGTCGCGCTGTTCGCGGTCCCCGGCGCCTATACCGGCACCTGCCACAAGATGCACCTGCCGAGCATCTTCCTCAACGCCTACGCCATAAAGGGCAAGGGCGTCGACAGCATCGCAGTGATTTCGGTCAACGATGCCTTCGTCATGAACGCCTGGAAGAAGGACACCGACCTGCGCGACGAGGCCACCTTCCTCGCCGACGCCAATGCCGAATTCACCAAGGAGATCGGCAAGGAACTGGACGCTTCAGGCAATGGCCTCGGCATCCGTTCGCTGCGCTATTCGATGCTGGTCGAAGACGGCGTCGTGACCAAGCTCAACCTCGAGCCCAATCCCGGCAAGGTCGAAGTCTCCGGCGGCGATACGCTGCTCGGTCAGCTCTGAGCTGAGCTTCCGCGATAGCTGAAGCTATTGCGACAAACGCAACTGTCGTCGCCCGGCCTGGCCGGGCGATCCAGTATTCCGCCAAGTTGGTGATACGCACAACGGCAGCGATTACTGGATCCCCGCATTCGCGGGGACGACAGCTGTTGATGTGGCGCGTCCGGGCGCAACTTCACCGCCTACTTCTTGTTCTTGTTCTCGATCAGGCCGTCGCGCGCCAGTTGATCGGCGCGCTCGTTCTCATCATGGCCGGCATGGCCCTTGACCCAGTGCCAGCGCACCTGGTGCGTATGCAGCGCGGCGTCAAGCCGCTGCCACAGATCGACGTTCTTCACCGGCTTCTTGTCGGCGGTCTTCCAGCCGTTGCGCTTCCAGCCGTGAATCCAGGTCATGATGCCGTTGCGGACATACTGGCTGTCGGTGTGCAGGTCGACGCTGCACGGCTTCTTCAAGGCTTCCAGCGCCGAAATGGCCGCCATCAACTCCATGCGGTTGTTGGTGGTGTGCGCCTCGCCGCCCTTCAATTCCTTTTCGGCATCGCCGAATTTCAGGATCGCGCCCCAGCCACCCGGACCGGGATTGCCGGAACAGGCGCCGTCGGTGTGGATCAGAACGGGCGTCATGCGGGCAATCCGGAAATCTCGACGCCGTAGTCGGCCATGCTCTTCACCGACTGGTGGAAGCGCAGCTTGCGGACATATTCCAGCGGGTCCTTCGGCTGCACCAGCGCGCCCGCGGGCACATTGAGCAAATCCACCAAACGCGTGAGCAAGAAGCGCAACGCCGCGCCGCGCGCCAGCAACGGCAACGCCGCCTGCTCGGCATCCGACATCGGACGCTCGCGGTTATAGGCCGACAGAAACGCGCGGGCCTTGGTGACGTTGAAGGAATGATCCGGCTCGAAGCACCAGGCGTTCAGGCAGATCGCCACGTCATAGGCGAACATGTCGTTACAGGCGAAATAGAAGTCGATCAGCCCCGACAATTCCTCGCCGAGGAAGAGCACGTTGTCGGGAAACGCGTCGGCGTGGATCACGCCCTGCGGCAGGTCGCGCGGCCAGCGGCCTTCGAGATAATTCAACTCGGAGGCGAGGAATTCGCGCAGGCCCGGCTGCACGTCGTTGGCGCGCGAGGCCGCGGCCGTAAACAGCGGTCGCCAGCCCGACACCGACAGCGCATTGGCGCGGCTCATCGGGAAATCGCGACCGGCCAGATGCATCTTCGCCAACGCTTTGCCGATGCCGGCGCAATGCGCGGCGTTCGGCTTGCGCGGCCACACGCCTTCCAGGAAGCCGATGATCGCGGCGGGCCGCCCGGCCAGCATGCCGAGCGTGGTGCCGTCGCGCATCTTCACCGGCTGCGAACAGGACAGGCCGTTCGCCGCCAGATGCACCATCAGGCCGAGGAAAAATGGCAGGTCACCGACCGCCGTGCGCTTCTCGTACAGAGTGAGGATGAAGGAACCGCCGCTGGTGTGCAGCAGGAAGTTGGAGTTCTCGACGCCTTCGGCGATGCCCTTGTAGGACAGCAGCTCACCGATATCGTAGGCGCTCAGAAACTCCGACAGTTCATCGGCGGTGACGTCGGTATAGACCGCCATGGAGATTACGCCGCGTCGGGACGCAGCGAGCGCGGCAGCGGGAAGAATTCGTTTTCTTCCGCGGCCGACACCGTCTCGACATGCAGTTCGTAACGCTCGGCGAAGGCGCCCATGATTTCCTCGACGATCACTTCCGGCGCCGAGGCGCCCGCGGTGATGCCGAGGCTGGTGATGCCTTCGAACATGCTCCAGTCCAGATCGGCAGCGCGCTGCGCCAGCACGGAGACCTTGCAGCCCTCGCGCTCGGCGACTTCACGCAGCCGCTGCGAATTCGACGAATTCGGCGCGCCGACCACGATCAGCGCATCGACCACCGGGGCCACCTTCTTCACCGCCAGCTGGCGGTTGGTGGTGGCGTAGCAGATGTCTTCCTTGTGCGGCCCGTTGATGGTCGGAAAGCGCTTCTTCAGCACCTCGACGATCTCCGCGGTGTCGTCGATCGACAGCGTCGTCTGGGTCACGAAAGCCAGGTTATTGGGGTCCTTCGGCGTGAAGGTGGCGGCGTCATGCGCCGTCTCGATCAGTTCCACCGCGCCGACCGGCAACTGGCCGAGCGTGCCGACCACTTCCGGATGGTGCGAATGCCCGATCAGCAGGATCTCGCGGCCGCGCTTGAAGTGGATCGCCGCCTCGCGGTGCACCTTGGTGACCAGCGGGCAGGTCGCATCCAGCGAGAAGAAATTACGCTGCTTGGCGTCGGCTGGAACCGATTTAGGCACGCCATGGGCGGAAAATACTACCGGCGCCGTGGTGTTGTCGGGAATCTCGGCGAGTTCCTCGACAAAAATCGCGCCCTTGGTCTTCAGGCTGTCCACGACATATTTATTATGGACGATCTCGTGGCGGACATAGACCGGAGCGCCGTGGATCGCCAAAGCGCGTTCGACGGTATCGATCGCCCGGACCACGCCGGCGCAGAAGCCGCGGGGGGAGCAAAGGACGATCTTCAGGGGCGGTTTGGCCTGCATAATGGGCAATCCAGCGTGCGAGGCACCTGGAGCGGCAGGTGCGAAGCGGTCATTTGAAAGGATACAATAGGCCAAACAGCCAGTTTCAGGAAGGACTTGGGGCCGCCCGGTCGCCCTGTCAAGGCCGAACAGTCTTCCATTGCGCGGTTGGCCCCCAACAGCCTATATACAGCCTGAATTCCCCGTCATCCCCGATGACCAGACGGCTCCGCCTCCAAAAAAGGTGGGCGGAGCGTAAAGGAGATTTGCCATGAGCAATGCCCCGCTGATGCCAAAGGCGACTGCCGTGTGGCTTGTCGACAATACCGCGCTGACGTTCGACCAGGTCGCCGATTTCACCAAGATGCACCCGCTGGAAATCCGCGCCATCGCCGATGGCGACGCCGCCCAGGGCATCAAGGGCATGGATCCGATCTCCAACGGGCAGTTGACCCGCGACGAGATCGAAAAGGGTGAGAAGGACAAGAATTATCGCCTCAAGCTCGAAGAGAGCAAGGTGATCCTGCCGCCGGCCGCCAAGAAGAAGGGCCCGCGCTACACCCCGGTATCGCGCCGCCATGAACGCCCGAGCGCGATCCAGTGGCTGGTGCGCAACCACGGCGAGCTGAAGGACAGCGCGATCATGCGTCTGGTCGGCACCACCAAGACCACCATCGCGAGCATCCGCGACCGCACGCACTGGAATGCCTCGACCCTGACCCCGATGGACCCGGTGACGCTCGGCCTGTGTTCGCAGATCGAACTCGATTTTGAAGTGCAGCGCGCGGCGAAAGAGAAGCCCGCCGATCAGGCTTACGGCGGCGCGACCCTGCTGCCGGCCTCGGAAACCACCCGCAAGGACGAGTTCGAGCCCTCCGAGCGCGACAGCGACGACCTCAACGTCGACGCCGTGTTCGCCAAGCTCAAGGGCATCGGCGGCGGCAAGAAGCACGACGACGAAGAAGAATAGCCACGGCGTTCGTCGCCTTCACGGGCGATCCGATCCCGCACACGACCCAACGCGGCGAAGCAATTCGCCGCGTTTTTTTATGGCCCAATCTTCGCTTTCCAAACGCCGGCGAATCCTGCGACATCGGGCATGTGCGGGGGCATACGGAGCAACGCTGCGATGGCATCACTCTGGCTGGGTCTGGTACGGCTTTTTGCGGGCTTGCGCCGCGGGCTGCGCGATCCGGAATTCCGCGCGATCATATTGCTGATCGTCATCGCTATCGCTATCGGCGCGGCTTTCTTCCGGATCGTCGAGCACTGGCTATGGATCGACGCGATCTATTTCAGCGTCATGGCCTTGACCACCGTCGGCGACGCCACGCTGGCGCCGACCACGGCGATCGCCAAGATATTCACGATGGCGTATTCGATATGCGGCATCGGCCTGATGCTGGCCTTCCTGTCGCGGCTCTCGACATTTCGCGAGCCACGCGACGGCGAATAACGCTCACGCCTTCTTCAGAAACTCGACGCGCAGCACCAGGCCCTTGACCTTGTCGGTGCGGCCTTCGATCTCGTCTTCGTTGTCGGTGAGGTGGATATTCTTGATCACGGTGCCGCGCTTGAGAACGGTAGACGAGCCTTTCAGCTTCAAGTCCTTGATCAGCGTAACGGTGTCGCCCTCGGCAAGCAGCGCGCCGTTCGAATCCCTGACCTTGATGTCCATGACGTGTCCTTCTTCTTCCATCTCCCCTCGCGGGAGAAGGTGCGCTCGCGAAGCGAAGCGGATGCTTAGGGGAGAGGGGGAGCAAGCGCAAGACGACGCAAAACGCGACACCGGTTTGCACCGATGCCGCGCGCTTGTGGTTAGCCGATCAGAACTTGTAGGTGATGCCGGTGCCGATCAGCCAAGGATCAAGCTTGACCTTGCCGGTGATCGGCGTGCCCCCAGCCAGCGCGCCGTCCCATTCCGGGCGCAGCCAGATCTTCTTGACGTCGACGTTCCAGCCCCAATGCTTGTCGATCATGTAATCGAAGCCGAACTGCACCACGGGCGCGAAGGAATCGTGCAGGTGGCTGTTGGTGACGGTGGTGCCGCCCGCGCTCTGGCTGAAGAACCAGGTGTAGTTCACGCCGGCGCCGACATAAGGCTTGAACGCGCCGAAGTCGGTGAAGTGATACTGCAGCGTCAGGGTCGGCGGCAGCAGCCAGGCCTTGCCCACATCGACACCCGCCAGCGCATCAGCGCCGGTGACATGATGCCTGGTCACGCCGAGGATCACTTCGGCCGCGATATTCCTGGTGAAGAAGTAGGAGATGTCGAGTTCGGGAACGACCTGATCGGAAGTCCGCAGGCTGGAGCCCGCCACCTGATCGACCGAACCACCCTTCTCCGGAAGAACGCCGAGCACGCGCAGCCGGATCATCCACGGATTCCAGGCTTCAACCGCCGGCGCCTTGTAGTACGGCGCCCTTGCGAACAAATCGGCCGCATACGCGGTCGTGGCAATGCCGGTAATCGCCGTCGCCATCATCAGCGCCGACAACGCAGTCACAACTTTCTTCATCAAGTGCCCACATCCCATCAACATCAGCCTGAACGATTCAGCTGCCTCGGTGATGAGAGACGACAGTCGGCGCGCCGAAAAATTGATCTCAATCAATTCGACGCGGCTGTGTGGTCGTTGCGGGGCGAACGTTGCCCGGGGGACACAACTGCGGGCAATGGCTGCAGCCTCAGGGCCTGCCGGAGTTGTTCAGCATGTATTCGCCGAGGTTACGCTGGGCGCGATCAGCGCGGGCGATCGAGTTGCCGCGCTGGACGTCACGGTTCTTGCGGCAGGCGGCGTAATCGGCGGAGCCGACCGCCACACCATTGGCGCGACAGATCGCGTCATCGTCTTCGCCAAGGCTGGAGACCGGAATGTCGCTGCGCCGCGCGCAGGACGCCAGTGTCAAAGCAGCCAGCGTCAGCGCGATAAGATAAGTCGGGGTCGGTCGCATGCAAGATTCCGGGTTCGGCTGAGGTGGAGCAGTCATTACCCCGGATTGTGACGAATGTCAGTCCCGGACCTCGCCATGACAGCGCTCATAGCCGGCCCTTCAGCGCGTCGCCGATCTCATCGAGAACGCTGGCGTCCTCGATGGTGGCCGGCATGGCCCATTCGTCGCCATCGGCGATCTTCTTGATGGTTCCGCGCAGGATCTTGCCGGAGCGGGTCTTCGGCAGCCGGCCGACGGTAATCGCCAGCTTGAACGCCGCGACCGGACCGAGTTTCTCGCGCACCAGCGCCACCACTTCCTTCTCGATCTCGGCGTGGCTGCGGGTCACGCCGGCCTTCAGCACCAGGAAGCCGCACGGCGCCTCGCCCTTGATAAGGTCGCGGATGCCCAGCACCGCGCATTCGGCAACGTCGGGATGGCCTGCGAGAATCTCCTCCATGCCGACGGTGGAAAGCCGGTGGCCGGCGACGTTGATGATGTCGTCGGTGCGGCCCATCACGAAGACGTAGCCGTCCTCGTCCAGATAGCCGGCGTCGGAGGTTTTGTAGTAGCCTGGGAATTCGTTGAAGTAGGCTTCCTTGCAGCGCTCGTCCTGCTCCCACAAGGTCGGCAGACATCCCGGCGGCATCGGCAGCTTGATCACCAGCGAGCCCATCGTGCCCGCGGGCAGCGGCTTCGCCGCCTCATCGACGACCTCGATCTGGTAGCCGGGCATCGGCACCGTCGGCGAGCCGTGCTTGACCGGCAACTGGCCGAGGCCGACGGGGTTGCCGGCGATGCACCAGCCGGTCTCGGTCTGCCACCAGTGGTCGATGACAGGTAGCTTCAGTTGTTTCTCGGCCCATTCCACCGTGGGCGGATCGGCGCGCTCGCCGGCGAGGAACAGGGTGCGCAGATTCGATAGGTCGTATTGGCGGATGAATTTGCCGTCCGGGTCTTCCTTGCGGATGGCGCGGAAGGCGGTCGGCGCCGTGAAGAAGGCGACCGCCTTGTGCTGCGACATCACCCGCCAGAACGCGCCGGCATCCGGCGTGCCTATCGGCTTGCCCTCATACATGATCGAGGTCGCGCCATGCAGCAGCGGCGCATAGATGATGTAGCTGTGGCCGACGACCCACCCGATATCGGAGCCGCACCAAAAGACCTCGCCCGGCTTCACGCCGTAGAGATTGAACATCGACCATTTCAGCGCGACCAGATGGCCACCGTTGTCACGCACCACGCCTTTGGGTTTGCCGGTCGTGCCCGAGGTGTAGAGGATGTACAGCGGATCCGTCGCCAGCACAGGCACGCAAGCGGCGGACTTCTTCGCGGCAATCGCCCGGCCGCGCAACTCGGCCCAGTCATGATCGCGGCCCTGCACGAGATCGCAGCCCTGCTGCGGCCGGTGCAGGATGATGCAGGCCTCGGGCTTCACGCTGGAAAGCCGGATCGCCTCGTCGAGCAGCGGCTTGTAGTGCACGAGTCGGCCGGGTTCGAGGCCGCAACTGGCGGAGAAGATCAGCTTCGGCTTGGCGTCCTCGATGCGGGTAGCCAATTCTTTTGCCGCGAAGCCGCCGAACACCACAGAGTGCACCGCGCCTATCCGCGCGCAGGCCAGCATCGCGATGACAGCCTCCGGCACCATCGGCATATAGAGAATGACGCGGTCGCCCTTGGCGACGCCGAAGTCCTGCATGATGGCGCCGAGCACCTGCACCTCGTGCAGCATCTGCGCATAAGTGAGTTTGGTGACGGTGCTTTCTTCGGAAGGATTTGCGAGCGGCGAATCGTGGATCAGCGCGACCTGATCGGCGCGGCCGGAGGCGACGTGGCGATCCAGCGCGTTGTAGCAGGTGTTGACGACCGCGCCTGCGAACCACCGGCCGTACAGTCCCATCGAGGGATCGAACACCTTCTGCGCCGGCTCGATCCAGTCGATCTCACGCGCCGCGTCGCCCCAGAATCCCTCGGGGTCCGTGATCGAACGGGCATAGACCTCACGGTAACGGCTGTCGGTGTGGATGTTCATGGCGTCTCTCCCGCCCCGGTCGTGACGCCGGGGTCATAGCGCCGCCATTGTCACGGGATGAGGTCTCATTTCAAGGGCGGCTTTGGTCGCCCTTTGATGCCCATATCGGCGCCGATCTTTTCCAGCTCAAGCGCCAGCGCCTTGAAATTACCGCGCGCCGCGGCGTGCTGCGGGTTGAGTTTCAGCGCCGCACCGAAATCGGCCAGCGCGCGCGGCCGGTCGCCCTTGCTGCGATGCAACTCGCCGCGGGTATTGAAAATGTCGGCGAGTTTCGGATTAAGTCGCAAGGCGACATCATAGTCGGCGATAGCGCGGTCGGTATCTTCCTGCCGCTGATAGGCCGCGCCACGTGCCAGCAGCGCCTTCAGCCGGTCGGCGCGTTCGGTGCGGTCGTTGTCGATCAGCGCGTCGCAGACCGCGATGATCGCGGCGTCATTCAGCGAAGCGACAGCGCCGTTGCAGGGCGCGGGGTCGACTTTGATATCGATCCTGGAATCGGCGGGCGGATCGGACGGCGCTGCAAAGGCGGTGTACGAAAGCCCAAGGCACAACCACGCCAGTGCTCCAGCACGTTTCAACGTCAGCCGCATTATCTGAGCAGGCCCTTTTCCCTGTAATAGCGGATCGCGCCGGGGTGCAGCGGCACCGGCCCGCTCCTGGCGGCGTTTTTACGCCTTATCTCGCTGCCTACCATATGGGCGATGGCGAGTTCGGGCAGCGAATCAAACACCAGCCTGGTCATCTGATAGGCAAGGTCGTCGGACACCGCCGCGCTGGTGACGAGATAGTTCATCACCGTCGCGGTCTGAATTTCCCTGCTCTGACCTAGATAGGTGCCGGCGGGAATCATGCCGAGTCTGAACGGCGCACCCATCTTCCTGACGACCGCCTTCGGTACCGGTACCAACACGACCTCGTTGTTGTCGCTTAATTCCTTCAAGGAGGTGACGCCTAAGCCGGCGGATTGCAAAGTGGCATCGAGCTGCTTCTTCGCCATCAACTGGGCGGATTCGGCAAAGTCCTTGTTCTCGATCCGGCCGAGGTCGCTTTCCTTCAACCCGGCGGCCGCAAGGATCGCGTGCGCGTTGAGTTCGGTGCCGGATTTTTCCGCACCGACCGACAGGCTCCTGCCCTTCAGGTCGGAAAGCGTCCGGATGCCGCTGTCCCTAGTGGCGACGATCTGGATGAAGCTCGGATACAGCGCGCCGATCACCCTGAGCTTGTCGAGCTTGCCGTCGAAGCCGGCCGCGGTATTGCCCGTCCAGGCATCTTGCAGCGCATCACCGAGCGCGAAGGCGATCTGGCCGCTGCCTTGCTGCAGCCGCGCGAGGTTCTCCACCGAACCATCGGTGGTCTGTACTTCAACCTGGCTGCCGGGAATGTCAGCGTAAATCTTGGCGATGGTGACGCCGAGCGGATAGTACACGCCGGATGCGCCCCCGGTCAGCACGATGATCGGCTGGGCAGAGGCCACAGGCGCCGCCAGCATCACCAAGGCTGCCGCGGCCGCGATCCATCGCATCTTCATTCGTCACGCTCCCGCACGGTTCGACGGGACCGTGGACGGATGCACCGGGGCGGTCAAGCGACCAACCACCGTGCCATGCACCGCCATGCGCGACCAAAGTTTCAGCCGGCACCCCTTGCAACACCGTGACAAAACGGCATCAATGCGCCGCGCTGCAAAAACAAAAGCCGGCAAAGCCGGCAGAATTTCCCCGGGGGGAATATGGCTGACGACAAAACCCACGCGACCGACGAAACCGTCGTTGTCTCCGACGAGGCGCTGCTCAAGGCGGAAGCCTTTATCGAGGCGGACGAGGGCGCGACCAACCGGTTGCTGGGCTGGGCCGGCACGATCTCCACCGGCATCGCCGTGGTGATGAGCGTGTTCCACCTCTACGCGGCTTACGCCATCGTGCCGACGCAGGAGCTGCGCTACATCCACGTCGCCTTCACGCTGGTATTGAGCTTCCTGCTGTTCCCTCTGGCGACGCGCTTCCGCAACCGGGTACGCTGGTGGGACATCGTGCCGGGCATCGTCGCCGTCGGCACTATCGTTTATGCGCTGTGGGGCGGCGACGACTTCACCGACCGCGCCACCGTGCCGGACCATATGGACGTCATTGTCGGCATCGCCTTCATCCTGCTGTTGCTGGAAGCAACCCGCCGCACCACCGGGCTGATCATGCCCGTGGTATCGCTGTTCTTCATTGCCTATGCGATGCTCGGCCCGCACCTGCCGGCGCCCTGGACGCATCGCGGCTACGACCTCCCGCGGCTGGTCGGCCATCTCTTCATTACGCTGGAGGGCATCTTCGGCGTCGCGGTGGACGTCTCCGCCACGCTGATCATCCTGTTCACGATCTACGGCGCGTTCCTGTCGCAATCCGGCGCCGGCAAGTTCTTCATCGACTTCTCGCTGGGGCTGATGGGCAACAAGCCGAACGCCGCCGGGCGCACCGTGGTGCTGTCGTCGTTCCTGCTCGGCGGGCCCTCCGGCTCTGGCGTCGCCACCACCGTGATGATCGGCACCGTGGCCTACCCGATGCTCGCCAAGGCGGGTTTCGAGAAGAACGCTGCCGGCGGATTGCTCGCGGCCGGCGGCCTTGGCGCGATCCTGTCGCCGCCGGTGCTCGGCGCCGCCGCCTTCCTGATCGCCGAATTCCTCAAGATCAGCTACCTCGACGTGATCTGGATGGCGACCATCCCGACCTGTCTCTATTACTTGTCGCTGCTGATCATGGTGGAGATCGACGCCAAACGGTTCGGCGCCCATGACGTCAACTTCAAACCGGAGATGACCATCTGGGAGATGACGAAGCGCTACGGCTTCCACTTCATCTCGCTGATCGCCGTAGTGATCTTCATGATCATCGGCTATTCGCCATCGCTGTCGGTGTTCTACGCCACCGCCGTGACCTTCGCGCTGAGCTTCCTGCGCAAGGAGACCGCTTTGGTGCCGAAAAAGCTGGTGAAGGCGATGGCCGACGGCTCGATCGGCGCGCTGAATGCCGCCACCACCTGCGCCTGCGCCGGCATTGTGGTCGGCGTGGTGACGCTGACCGGGCTGGGGCTGAAGTTTTCCTCGATCGTGATCGCCTATGCCGGCGGCAGCCTGCTGCTGACCGCCGTCTACACCGCGCTGATCGTCTGGGTGATCGGCCTCGCGGTGCCGGTCACGGCGTCCTACATCATCTGCGCGGTGATCGCGGCACCCGCGCTGATCAAGCTCGGCGTGCCCGACTACGCCGCCCATATGTTCATCTTCTACTACGCCGTGTTGTCGGAAGTCTCGCCGCCGACCGCTCTGTCGCCGTTCGCCGCCGCCGCGATCACCGGCGGCGACCCGTACCGGACCACGCTGCAGTCATGGAAATACACGCTGCCGGCGTTCATCGTGCCGTTCGTGTTCGTGCTGGATCCGCAGGGCGTCGGCCTGCTGCTGAACATCCCGAAGAACGGCTCGTGGATCGACATCGTCGAGATCACCATCAAGACCACGCTCGGCATCGTGGCGCTGGCCGCGGTCGCACAGAACTGGGCGCTGCGACAAACCACCCCGCTCGAACGCAGCCTGCTTCTGATATCAGGGCTGCTGCTGGTGTTCCCGAGCCTGATCGAAGCGATCCTCGAATCGATCACCGGGCGAGACATCAGCTATACTTTCGTCCCCGGCCTGCTGATCGGCCTGGGCGTTCTCATATGGCAATACAAAACGCCGGCGCCTTCACGACCGGCCATTGCGGCATAACAACAGGGAGCTAAACGATGCTGACGAAATTCAAGAAGACTTCCCTTGCGCTCGCGGCGACCATGGTGACCGGGCTGGCGCTGGCCGGCACCGTCTATGCCCAGCAGAAGACGATGGCGATCGGCACCGGCGGCACCGGCGGTGTGTATTTCCCGCTCGGCGGCGCGATCGCCAACGTGCTGTCAAAGGCCCTGCCGAACACCCAGGCCACCGCGGAAGTGACTGGCGGCTCGGTCGATAACCTCAAGCTGATCGCATCCGGCCAGAGCGAAATGGGCTTCAGCATGGCCGATGCCGCGCTCGACGCCTTCAACGGCCAGGACAAGTTCAAGGTCAAGGTGCCGCTGCAGACGTTGCTGGTGGTCTATCCGAACCGGATGCATGTGGTGACCGTGGACGGCACCGGCATCGAGAAAATGTCAGACCTCAAGGGCAAGCGCGTCTCGACGGGCTCGCCGGGCAGCGCCACCGAGGTGATGGCTTTCCGCGTGCTGGAAGCCGCCGGACTCGACAAGGACAAGGATATGAAGCGCGAGCGGCTCGGCGTCGCCGAATCCGTCAACGCCATCAAGGACCGCAAGATCGACGCCTTCATGTGGGTTGGCGGCGTGCCGACCGCGGCCGTCACCGATCTCGCCGCCACGCCGGGTACGAAGATGAAGCTGATCGACCACTCGGACCTCGCCGAGAAGATGAATGCCAAATACGGCAAGCTCTATTCGCCCTCCAACATCTCCAAGACGATCTATCCCGGCATGGACAAGGACAACGCCAACACCGAAGTCTGGAACATCATCGTCACCGGCGACAAGATGAGCAATGACGACGCCTACAACATCGTCAAGACGCTGGTCGAGAAGAAGGCCGACATTGTCGCCGTGCACAAGGAAGCCGAAAGCTTCTCGCTGAACAACCAGGTGCAGGAACGCTCCCCCGTGCCGTTCCACCCCGGCGCACTGAAGTACTTCAAGGAAAAGGGCATCGGCGGCTAAACGCTGGACCTGTTGGCGGCCACGATCCCGCGGGGCGTGGCCGTTTCCTTGCTCAGTGCGCCCTGAGGCCTGGGTCGCGTCGCGCTTGGCCCTTTTGTTACCGGTGCAAGGCTGCGACCCACACCACAACGGATTTCAAGATGCGGTCGAATGACCGCCGATAGCGCCAACTGGCGCTTGCCCACGGAGGATACCATGCCCGTTTTCACGTCCCGCCGCTCCCTGATCCTGGGCGGCGCTGCGGCGCTCGGCCTGCCACTGCTGCCGCGCCGTGCGCGCGCCGCCGACGCCTGGCCGACCAAGCCGGTGAAATTCATCGTGCCGTTCGCAGCCGGCGGCACCACCGACATTCTGGCGCGCGTCGTCGCCGCCAAGGTTTCAGAAGAATACGGCCAGCAGTTCATCGTCGAGAACAAGCCGGGCGCCGGCGGCAATATCGCCGCGGACTTCGTCGCCAAGGCCGATCCCGACGGCTACACCTTCCTGGTCGGTACGCCGGGCACGCATGCCATCAACAAATACGTTTTCAAGTCGATGGCCTACGATCCGATCAAGGACCTCGCTCCGGTGATCATCATCGCGCGGGTGCCGAACCTGTTCTCGGTGACCAATGCCCTGCCGGTGAAGAACGTCGCCGAATTCATCGCGCTGGCGAAATCCAAGCCCGGCGAATTCTTCTACGGCACGCCGGGGCTGGGCTCGACCGCACATGTCTCGACCGAGTTGTTCAAGTCGATGACCGGCGTCAATATTGTGCACGTGCCCTACAAGGGCAGCGCGCCGGCGCTGACCGACCTGATTGCCGGCCGCGTCCACCTGATGATCGACAATCTGCCGGCCGCGCAGCCGTTTGCGGAGTCGAATTCGATCCGCCCGATTGCGGTCTCGACCGCGACACGCTGGCCCTTGATGCCGGATATCCCCACGATCGCCGAAGCCGGCGTCCCCGGCTATGAGGCGGCCTCTTGGTTCACGATAGCTGCGCCCGCCAAGACCCCGATGGACATGATCAACAAGCTGAACGCCAGCGTCGAGAAGTTCATCAAGTCCGAAGACGGCACCGCGCGGTTGCGCAAGCTCGGCGCGGAGCCCGCCGGCGGTTCGCCGGAAGCGATGCAGGCCTACGTGATTGCGGAAACCGAAAAGTGGGGCAAGGTCGCGCAATTCGCAGGCATCAAGCCGGAGTAAGAAAAAGCCTGAAGAAATATCGACAGCCATGAAGGCCGCGATCCCTCGGGGATCGCGGCCTTTGTCGTGACCGGTATCTCGATAGGCCTCAGCGGAGATAAATACCGTTCTCCATCACTGGCGGCACGCAGGCTTTCTGAAGCGGCCTCAATGGCTTGACAATGGTGTTGCATTGCACTGACAACCCCCGCATCCGGACGACCATGGTCCCGACGTCACGTTCCTTGATGCAATCACCCCGCCGTTTCAGAAATTCATGGCCGCGTCAGCGCGGAGTTTGCCCATGAAGCAAAGGACTACCCGACGATGACTTCCCCGATTCGCTTCCCGACCCGCCGTTCCGTTATGCTGGGCGCCGCCGCTGCACTCGGCCTGCCGCTGCTGTCGCGCCGCGCCCGTGCCGCCGATGCCTGGCCGACCAAGCCCGTCCGCTTCGTCGTTCCGTTCGCGGCTGGCGGCACCACCGACATTCTCGCCCGCGTCGTCGCCCAGAAGCTCTCCGAGGAATACGGCCAGCAGTTCGTGGTCGAGAACAAGGGTGGCGCCGGCGGCAACATCGCCACCGATTTCGTCGCCAAGTCCGAGCCGGATGGCTACACCTTCGTCGTCGGCACGCCGGGCACCCATGTCATCAACAAGTTCGTGTTTAAGAACATGCCGTATGATCCGATCAAGGACATCGCGCCGGTGATCATCATCGCCAATGTGCCGAACCTGTTCTCGGTCACCAATTCGCTGCCGGTGAAAAGCGTTGCGGAATTCATCGCGCTCGCGAAATCCAAGCCGGGCGAACTCTTCTATGCAACGCCTGGCCTCGGCACCACGGCGCATGTGGCCACCGAATTGTTCAAGTCGATGACCGGCATCGACATCACCCACGTTCCCTACAAGGGCAGCAACCCGGCGCTGACCGACCTGATCGCCGGCCGCGTGCACCTGATGATCGATAACCTGCCGGCCGCGCAGCCGCATGCCGAAGCCAAGTCGATCCGCCCGCTGGCGGTCTCCACCGCAACGCGCTGGCCGCTGATGGCGGACCTGCCGACCGTGGCCGAAGCCGGCGTCCCCGGCTACGAGGCTTCATCGTGGTTCACGGTCGCCGCCCCCGCGAAGACCCCGAAGGACATCATCAACAAGCTCAACGCCAGCGTCGAGAAGTACATCAAGTCCGCGGAAGGCACCGAACGCCTGCGCAAGCTCGGCGCCGAGCCGACCGGCGGCTCGCCGGAAGCGATGCAGGCCTATGTGGCGGCGGAAACCGAGAAGTGGGGCAAGGTCGCGCAATTCGCCGGCATCAAGCCGGAGTAACGCAAGCGCTTCTATCCCTCCCCCGCGCTTGCGTGGGGAGGGATAGAATGCGCGCCGCGTAAGCCTCCTACTCGAACTTCATCTCCACGCACTTGCTGACATCAGACCCCAGGCCCGACGCGATGGTGATGCAGCCGCGCATTTTCTGGGCGGTGGTATCGCTCGCCCAGATCGCGTAGCCGCCGGTGCCGAAGAAGGAGTTGGTGTTCGGCGGCTCGGTCTCGGTGGCGTCGAATGTGTAGTTGCCGTCAGTTTCGAAGATGCGCGGTTTCTTCACACAGGCGCCGTCACTCTGCGTGCTGATGATCTCTTTGGCGTCGCGTGTCATCGACAGGCTGACCGAGCAGCGGAAATATTCCGAAGTCTTCGCATTGAACAGATAGGCGTAAGAGCGGCAGGTCGCGGTCGACAACTTGCCGGCCGAAAGGCCACGACCGCAGGAGATACGCTGGTTGTTGCTGAGCTTGAAATCATCGGCCGCCGCCGCGCTTGAAGCCAGCGCCAGCCAGCCGAGAATAACCACGCTCTTCACGATCTCGCGCATCGAATTGTCCCCATGTCGCCCCCCATCGGGCCATCCTGTCCGCCGTGAGGATAGACGGACCAGACCGTTCGGCAAACCGGCAACTTGCGACCGCAACTATCTTGTGACGCCATGACAACTTGACCACGCAACATCGTTCGTGATTTGTTCAAGGCAACTCACATTCGGAGACCGCAGCATGGCTAGAACGATCCCGATGCTTGGCGCCATCGTGCTATCGCACGTCGCGCTGTCCCTGCTGGCGGCGCCGGCTTTCGCCCAGGCCACGGTACAAGCCGCGACGCCGTGGGTGCTGAGCCCCGACATGGGCTACGGCTACGACGCCAGCGGCAAGACCGCGGCCTACAAGATGGGGACCAACAACGCCAAATTCCTGCTGAAGGGCGCCAAGAAGGTCCCGAAGAACACGCTGTTCTTCATCGGCGACAACGGCCAGCTCTATATGCGCAGCGGGCCGTATCTGGAAGACGACGGCAAGTTCAAGTTCGGGCCGGGCTAAGCGCGCCAGACTGCGGCATGACCACGATCACCTCTCCCGCCGCCGCGGCAGAGGTGTTACAGAGCGCGTCATCTTTTCCCGAAAGCTGAAAGCGCTCATGGCCCTTCCCGTCTCCCCCCTCGCCCCGACCGTCGTCCCGACCCTGCCCGCCATCGATGGCGTGCGCCTTGCTACGGCCGCGGCCGGCATCCGCTACAAGGGCCGGACCGACGTGTTGCTGGCGGTGTTGGACAAGGGCACCACGGCCGCCGGGGTGTTCACCACCTCGAAATGCCCGTCCGCGCCGGTGGAATGGTGCCGCGCCAAACTGAAGGGCGGCGCTGCGCGCGCGCTGGTGGTGAATTCCGGCAACGCCAACGCCTTCACCGGCAAGAACGGCAACGCGTCCACCAGACTGACCGGCGATATCGCGGCGAAGGCCGTCGGCTGCAAGAGAGACGATGTGTTTCTCGCCTCGACCGGCGTGATCGGCGAGCCGCTCGATGCCCGCAAGTTCGACGGCGTGCTGGCAACGCTGGCCGACGCCGCCACGCCGGATGGCTGGATGGACGCCGCGAAGGCGATCATGACCACCGACACCTTTCCCAAGGTCGCCACCGCCACGGTGAAACTCGGCAAGGCCAAGGTCACCATCAACGGCATCGCCAAGGGCTCGGGCATGATCGCGCCTGATATGGCGACCATGTTGGCGTTTGTCTTCACCGACGCGCCTATCTCGGCACCGGCGCTGCAGGCGCTGCTCAAGGCCGGCGTCACCGACAGTTTCAATGCCGTCACCGTCGATGGCGACACCTCGACCTCCGACACGCTGATGATGTTCGCCACCGGAGCGGCTGCCGCTCACGGCGCGCCGAAGATCACCAAGGCCAGCGACATCCGGCTGAAGGCATTCGTCAAGGCGCTGCAGGGACTGCTGGCGGACCTCGCCGAGCAGGTGGCGCGCGACGGCGAAGGCGCGCGCAAGCTGATCGAGATCATCGTTGAGGGCGCCACCACCGCGGCCTCGGCACGCAAAATCGCCATGTCGATCGCCAATTCGCCGCTGGTGAAGACCGCGGTGGCCGGCGAGGACGCCAATTGGGGCCGCGTCGTGATGGCCGTCGGCAAGGCAGGCCAGCCCGCCGACCGCGACAAGCTGTCGATCTCGTTCAACGGCATACGGGTCGCCAAATCCGGCGCGCGCGATCCCTCCTATGACGAGAAGGAAGTGTCGAAGGCGATGAAGAACCCGACGATCCAGATCAAGGTCGCGCTCGGCCTCGGCAAGGGCCGCGACCGCGTCCTGACCTGCGACCTCACCAAGGAATACATCGCGATCAACGGCGACTATCGGTCGTGAGGACGATTCAAGCGATGACGAAAATGCTTTCACTCATCACGATTAGTTTGCTGCTCGGCTCCCAATGCTCTGCGCAGTCAAATCAGCAATCAAATGCGCCTATCCAGCAATCTCATATCGAAGCTCATGTTCCTGCGGTCCAAGTTTTTCGCGCGATGCTCGAACGAGACCTACTGGAATATGCGCGGGCTTCGATCGATCCATCGACAACCTCAGTGGAATACAAGCTGTTGCGCGAGCAGCCAACGCAATCAGGAGTAGCCTATCCAAAATATTACGCATGGATTAGAGTGTTAGCTGGCTCCCAGGTCATCCGGGAAGGGGCAACTCGCATAGCGACAATCAACAGAACAAGCTTTGAGGTCACTGACTTTTTCTCTTCGCAACAAATTAAATTTTCCCCTGACAGAATTAGCTTGACCTTTCCTGCCCCTCTCGTCGCGGGAATTTTCGCGCTGGCAGCCAAATGAAACTCGTACTCGTCGTCGCCGTGGCCCTGGTCGATGCCGACGGCCGCGTGCTGATCGCGCAGCGGCCGGAAGGCAAGACGCTGGCCGGGCTGTGGGAGTTTCCCGGCGGCAAGCTGGAAGCGGGCGAGCGGCCGGAAGCGGCGCTGATCCGCGAGCTGCACGAGGAGATCGGCATCACCGTGCAGGAAGCCTGCCTGGCGCCGCTGACTTTCGCCAGCCACGCCTACGAGGATTTTCACCTCTTGATGCCGCTCTACATCTGCCGGCGCTGGGAAGGCCTTGCGATAGCGCGCGAGGGCCAGCAACTGGCCTGGGTACGCGCCAACAAATTGCGCGACTACCCGATGCCGGCCGCGGATATCCCGCTGATCCCGCATCTGATCGATCTGCTGTAAGGCAATTCGCTCGCGACACACTCCGTCATGCCCGGGCTTGTCCCGGGCATGACGCCCTCGCGAAGTATCGTGGATGGCCGGGACAAGCCCGGCCATGACGGGGAGAGTCGATTGCCCAACACTCTCTGGCGTTAAGTCTTCAATCCCCGCACCGCGTCCGCAAGGCTCGCTTTCGCGGAACCCGGCTTCAACGGCTGCTGCTGGCTGGCATGCGGGGCCCAGCCAGACAGCCAGATCACCTCGAACGTCGCACGAATCCGACCATCGGGATCGGCGAAGCGCTCGGCATAGATCTGCGCCATCCGCAGCAGTGTGGCGCGGCGGGTGGGTGTGCGACGGCGTTCGATCAGAATGTTGGTGGCGCCCATCTTTCGCAGATCCTGCATCAGCGCAAAGGCGCTGTCATAGCGCACGATGATGCGGTCGACATCGGTGACCGGCAGCGCGAAGCCGGCGCGTTGCAGCAGCGCGCCGACGTCGCGCAGGTCGGCGAACGGCGCCACACGCGGCGAGATGCCGCCGTCCAGCTCGGCTTCAGCGGCAGCAAAACTCTGCCGCAGCTCGGTCAGCGTATCACCACCGGGCATCGCCGCCAGCAACAGCCCGTCCGGCTTCAGCGCGCGGCGGATCTGCGCCATCACGCCGGGCAGATCGTTGACGAAATGCAGCGCCAGCGCCGAGACGACGAGATCGAGCGACGAAGGCTGGAGGCCGAGGCCATCGCGCTCGGCGTCCGGCACATCGACATACGTCAACGTGCCGACGCGGCCTGCGATCGCAGCAAGCAGGCCGTCGCCGGGCGTGGCGATGTCGGCGGCATGGGAAAACGTGCGCAGCACGGCGTGCAGGCGCTCGTCCATTTCCTCATTGATGCGATCGAGCAGGAAGGTGGCAGCGCCCTGCTTTGCCGCACGGTTTTGTCGCGCGCGCAGCAGCGCACGGTCGAACAGGATCGGGGCAGTGGGCGGGTTGGCGGCCATGCGGGTTGGTACGCCAATTTGGCGTAATCTAGCAATCGCAAGCTCAGACCCGTTTCCCGGACGCGGTACGGCATTCTTATGCCGCTCCGCAGAGCCGGATCCCAGTTTCTTCCGAACCAACCGGGCCCCCGGATCTGCGAAGCAGCACTTCGTGCTGCAACGCGTCCGGGGAACGAGACCGCTTGAGCGTCGCAAAGACCGGCGCTAGCTTTCTCCAATGAACGCCGAGCCCGCCTCCCGCTCCCTTGCCGCGCCGATTCGCGGCGCGCTGAAGCTCGGCCGGCGGGCATGGGACTATGCCGCCCGCGCCGCGCTCGATATCGCGCTGCCGACCCTGTGCGTGGCGTGCCGCGAGCCTGTCGCCGGCGAGGGCGTCTGCGCTGCGTGCTGGGCGAAACTGTCGTTCATCGCGCCGCCATTTTGCGCCCGGCTGGGGATCCCCTTCGTCTATGACCCAGGCCCTGGCATCCTGTCGATGCAAGCGATTGCCGATCCGCCGGCCTACCAGCGGGCGCGGGCCGCGGTGCGCTACGACGATGTCGCGCGCACGCTGGTGCACCAGTTGAAATACCACGACCGCACCGACCTGGCGCCGTCAATGGGACGCTGGATGGCCCGCGCCGGGCAAGAACTGCTCGACGGGGCCGACCTCTTGGTGCCGGTGCCGCTGCACTGGCGGCGCGGCTTTTCGCGCCGCTTCAACCAGTCCGGGGCGCTTGCGCGAGCGATCAGTCGAAACAGTAATGTCCCGGTATCGCGCGATGCGCTGCGCAGGGTCCGGCCGACCGAGCATCAAATCGGGCTGTCGCGCGCCGAACGCGCCGCCAATGTACAGGGCGCCTTCAAGGTCGCGCCCGAGCGCCGCGCCGAAATCCAGGGCCGCCGCGTTGTCCTGATCGACGACGTGCTGACCTCGGGCGCGACCGCGGACGCCTGCGCCCGGGCGCTGTTGCGGGCAAAGGCGGCGCAGGTAGATCTGCTGGTGTTCGCCCGGGTTGTGGACGCCCAGCGCTCCCCCATATAATCAGGGCTACTTGCCAACTGGAGCGCCCGAACATGGCCGCCGCGATCGAAATCTACACCCGTCCCGGCTGCGGCTATTGCAGCGCTGCGATCTCGCTGCTGCAGCGGAAAAAGGCCGCGTTCACGCATTTCGACACCGCCACGGACCCCACGCTGCGCCAGCAGATGTTCGATCGCACCGAACCCGGCGCGACTTTCCCGCAAATCTTCATCGACAGCGCCCATATCGGCGGCTGCGACGACCTCTACGCGCTCGACCGCGAAGGAAAGCTGGACGGCATGATCGCCGGTGAAAAGGCCACCTCATGAGCAGCCAGCCCGCGACTTTCACCGCCGCGATGGTGCAGATGCGCACCGGCCTCTTGCCGGGGCCAAACCTGGAACAGGGCAGCCATCTGATCCGCGAGGCAGCTCTCGCCGGTGCAGACTACGTGCAGACGCCCGAAGTCAGCAACATGATGCAGGAGAACCGCACCGCGCTGTTCGCGAACCTGCACACCGAAGAAGACGATGCGTCGCTGAAGGCCTACCGCGCGCTCGCCGCCGAGCTGAAGATCCATCTGCATATCGGATCACTGGCCGTGCTGGCGACGCCGGAGCGTGCCGCCAACCGCTCGTTCCTGATCGGACCCGACGGCCGCGTGCTCGCGAGCTACGACAAGATCCACATGTTCGACATCGACCTGCCAAACGGCGAGACCTATCGTGAGAGCGCGAGCTACCAGCCCGGCGAGAACGCGGTGATTGCCGACCTGCCATGGGGCCGGATCGGCCTGACGATCTGCTACGACCTGCGCTTCCCTGCGTTGTACCGCGCGCTGGCGGAGAGCGGAGCCACATTCCTGGCGGTTCCCTCGGCCTTCACCCAGAAGACCGGCGAAGCGCACTGGCACACGCTGCTGCGGGCGCGGGCGATCGAGAACGGCAGCTTCGTGTTCGCCGCGGCCCAGGGCGGCATCCACGAGAACAAGCGCGCCACCTTCGGCCATTCACTGATCATCGATCCCTGGGGCAAGGTGCTGGCCGAGGCCACCGGCAACGAGCCCGGCTTCATCCTCGCCGAGATCGATCCCGACAAGGTTACCGCCGCGCGCGCCTCGGTGCCGTCGCTGCAGCACGGCCGCCGTTTCAGCATCACCGATCCCAAGGCCGGGCCGGGCCATCTGCACCTCGTCCGCGAAGCGACATGATCCGCTACACGCTGCGCTGCGACCGCGGGCACGGCTTCGAGAGCTGGTTCCAGAGCTCGACGGCTTACGACTCGCAGGTCAAGCGCAAGCTGGTGAGCTGCCCCAACTGCGGGTCAATCAAGGTCGAAAAGGCGATCATGGCGCCGCAGATCGCCAAGAAAGGCCGCGTGGCCGCTGCCGAGCCGGAGGCTTCCGCCGCGGCGCCCGCTTCGACCGAAGTCAGCGCCGGCGCATCCACGCCGCTGATGATGGCGCAGGAGGCCGAGCTGCGCGCCAAGATCAAGGAATTGCGCGACCACGTCACCAGGAACGCCGACAATGTCGGCGAAAAATTCCCCGACGAAGCGCGGAAAATGCATTACGGCGATATCGAGCACCGCCCGATCTACGGCGAAGCCTCGCCGGACGAAGCCCGCTCGCTGATCGACGAAGGCATCGAAGTCAGCCCGCTGCCGATGCTGCCGGGCGACCGGAATTAGCATGAGCGCCGACACCGTATGGTCCTGGCAATTCTGGGCGCTGTTGTCGGCGGTATTCGCGGCGTTGACGGCGGTATTCGCGAAGATCGGTGTCTCCGATATTGACTCCGACCTCGCCACCTTTATCCGCACCATCGTGGTCCTGACCAGCCTGGCGGCGATCCTGCTGGCCACCGGGAAATTCAGCAACGCGGGACCGATCTCGACCAGGACATGGATTTTCCTGGTGCTATCCGGGCTTGGCACCGGCGCGTCATGGCTGTGCTATTTTCGCGCCCTGAAAATCGGACCCGCCTCGCTGGTCGCGCCGATCGACAAGCTCAGCGTGGTGTTCGTCGCGCTGTTCGCCGTGATGTTCCTGGGCGAGCGGCCGTCGTTGAACGGCTGGCTCGGCATCGCCCTGATCGCGGCGGGCGCCGTGCTGATCGCATTCAAGGCCTGATCACACCGCCACCAGCAGCGCGACGCCGACCACGATCAGGGCGATGCCTGACAGTTCACGCGCCGACAGCGGCTGCTTGAACGAGTAATAGGCGACGGCTTGCGCGAACAGCACCTCGACCAGCGCCAGCGTGCGGACATTGGCGGCAGCGGTGAGCGCAAAGGCCAGGAACCAGAACTGCGAGGCCGCCGCTCCCATGAAGCCGGCCAGCATCGACGGCTTCCACAGCCGCAAAATGCCGCTGAGCACCTCGGGCGCCCGGACCAGCAGGTAGATCGTCAGAATCAGCGTCTGCACGAACAGGCTCCACACCAGCGTGTAGGACGCCGCCGTCACGAACGACACGTCGGGCACCACAATGATCGCGCCGCGAAAGCCGATCGCCGACAGCGCGAAGGCGGCCGCCGCGACCAGACCCAGCACCGTCGGCCGCCAACTGGCGATGTCGCGCACAGCGCCGGGGCGCAGGGCTGTAATCACTACGCCCACCGTCGCGATCAGGATCGCGACCACTTTCAGGGCGGTAAGGTGATCGCCGAGAAACACGAAGCCGAAGATCGCGGTCTGGATCGCCTCGGTCTTCAGATAGGCCGTGGTGACCACGAAGGAGCGGTCGTTCATCGCCGCTAGCATCAACCCGGTGGCAAATATCTGGCTGAGCGCGCCTAGCAGCAGCCACGGCCAGAACGCCGTCGGCGGCCACGGGATCGCATCGCCGGTGGCGACGATCACCACCACAAAAAATACGATCGAAAACGGAAAGCCGAACAGGAAGCGGATATTGGTCGCGCCCCAGGTGCCGAGCGGCCCGGTCAGCGAGCGCTGCATCGCATTGCGCGCGACCTGCCCCATCGCGGCGATGATCGTGAAGGGAATCCAGAGCGCGGCAATGCTGAACATGAAATGCGATTCAAATAGAGGGACGGCGCGGCACCGTGGCGGCAGCCGCCGGCCGGGTCAACATCGCCCGCGGCATGGGCACATGCGGCGTCCCGCGTCGGCGTGCCGCGTTTCTGCGCGGCGTCTGCCCATGATTGCCGCTAGGATAACAGCCGCCATCGGCGCTAGGCTGCGGCGTTCCATCGGAGACCGTCCGGATGTTGCGATCCATGCCCGCTCTCGTTGCGCTGCTCGCGGCGCTGGTCACGCCGGCCGCCGCACAAACCGCCGGGCGCGGCAGCGAGTGTCTGGC
The DNA here is from genome assembly GCF_028290495.1 of Tardiphaga sp. Lineage (GTDB taxonomy): Bacteria > Pseudomonadota > Alphaproteobacteria > Rhizobiales > Xanthobacteraceae > Tardiphaga. The sequence goes on along the minus strand of NZ_JAQGJT010000041.1, from coordinate 86,382 downwards.
GATGGCGAATGCACAGCCGCGCGCGATGCCCGTCAGCCTGCGGCGCACGGCGGCGAAGGCTGACGAAGTATCGATCACCTATGCCGGCCATTCGACCTATTACATCGACACGCCGGGCGGCATCACGATCGCCACCGACTACAACGGCGTCTACCGGCTCAACCGCATGCCCGACGTCGTCACCATGAACCGCGCGCACAGCACGCATTACACGCTGTTCCCCGATTCCGCGATCAGGCATGTGCTGCACGGCTGGGCAGACAACGGCAAGCCCGCACAGATCCACGAGCGCATCGGCGATGTGTTGATCCGCAATGTCACCACCGATATCCGGCGCTATTATTTCGACGATGCCAATGCGGAGATGATCAAGGACGGCAATTCGATCTTCATCTTCGAAGTCGCCGGCCTGTGCATCGGCCATCTCGGCCATCTGCACCACAAACTCGACGAGAGCCATTTCGCACAGATCGGCCGGCTCGATATCGTGATGGTGCCGATCGACGGCAGCTATACGATGTCGCTGGACGGCGTCTCCGAGATCACCAAGCGGCTGCGCGCCTCCGTCGTGCTGCCGATGCACCGCTTTGCCACGCCGCTCAGCGATTTCATGCAGAAGATCGGTCAGAATTTTGCGATCGACGTACGCAACGAACGCACGCTGAAAATGTCGCTGGGCGCGCTGCCGAGCGCGCCGACGGTGATCATTCTCGACGGGGTGTAAGCGCCGCCGGCCGCATCCCTTGCCGCGCGCGATGAATTGATCGATCTTCACTGACATTGCAGTATCAAAGTCTTAAAAGGTGCGGGCGCATTCTGTCCTTTTGGGCGAAAGCCGACAATGGATTTCCGCATGATGCGCCGACATTGCCTGGTCGTGACGGCCCTGTTGTTGTCCACCGCCGTCACACAAGCGCAAACCGCACCGGCCTTGCCGGATTACATGGCGCCGATCGCCGGCCGCACCAGCACATCCGCTGCCGATATCGCCACCGCCAATACGCTGGCGCTCAATACCGGCATGTTCGAGCTGTACGGCAATGCCGGAAAAATCTTCCAGAAGAACATTTTGAGCAAGCACCCGGTGGTTCTCGGCATGTTTTCCGGCGCCGGCGGCCGCTTCACGCTGTTCCGTCCGGACCAGCCGCCGCTCGAGGCCCCTTCGGTGCCGATCGTCTATCAGTTGCTGAAGTCGACCGGCCACTCCACCATGGCGCTGGCCGAAGTGGTCGGCCCCTATCTGGACAATCCCGCAGACACCTCGTGGAAGGCGCCGATGCAGGCCTATCGCGCCCGCATGCAGTCGGCGATCGAGACCCTCGACGCGACACCGATGCAGGCCGACTGGCGCCCCACCGTGCGCAGCATCCTCACGGCCAACCTCGCTTTCATGGATGACTGCATCACCAAAAACGTGGTGTCGTTCGCCTCATTGGAGGCGTTCAGCAAGAAGCAGGCGCCGGATCTCGCCAAGGTGGTGAGCTGGGCTGCGCAGACCCAGGTCGCGCATTGGATGGACGTGCTCAGCGGCTGGAAGACCATGCTCGGCGCCGACTGGGACAAGACCTACGCCGCCTCCAACACCATCTACGTGGCGCGGCAGAACAACGTGCTGTTCAGCGTGCTGGCGCAGTTCTTCCCGCCGGAGGCGATCAACGACCGCCTGCTGCTGATCGAGACGATCTCCTTCACCACCACCCAGACCGACATGCTGGAATCGCTGACCCGGATCATCGCCGACCGTTCGGTGGGGTCGTTGTTCTTCGGCAATTATCACCTGATGGATTACGAGCTGATGGGGGGCGACGCCCGCCTCGCCATCGCGGCCGAGACGGCGAAGCGCGGCATCAAGACCAACCTGCCCCCCGCAGTGCCGTTCGGCTCGCACCAGTGGCCGGCGCTGGTCACGCCCGGCCCGGGCCCGGCGAGCATCGCGGATCTGAAGTAGCGCCGCACTTCGAGCTTGCTACGGTCCCGGCTCTGCGGAACGGCATAAGAATGCCGCACCGCGTCGGGGACAAGAGTTTTCAATCGGCGCGAGGAAGAAAGAAGCCTTACGCCCCCTCCGCGACCACCATGTAATTGACGTCCATGTCGGACGACAGGCTCCAGCGGTCGGCGAGCGGGTTGTAGGTGACCCCGCTCTGTTCGGTGATGGCGAGCTTGTTGCGCGACAGGTGATGCGTCAGTTCTTCCGGGGTGACGAACTTGTCCCACTGATGCGTGCCGCGCGGCAGCCAGCGCAGCACGTATTCCGCCGCGACGATGCCCAGCGCAAAGCTCTTCCAGTTGCGGTTCAACGTGGAGACGACCATCAGCCCGCCGGGCTTCAGCATCACGGCGCAGCGGTCGAGGAAGGCGCCGACATCCACGACGTGCTCGACCACTTCCATCGCCAGCACGATATCGAAGCGCTCGTGCGGGTCCATTTCTTCCACCGTGGTGCAACGATAATCGATCGACAGCTGCGCCCGGTCGGCATGCAGCCTGGCCACTGCGATGTTGGTGGCGGACGGATCGATGCCGATCACCTGCGCGCCCAGCCGGGTGAAGGGCTCGCACAACAGCCCGGCGCCGCAGCCTATATCGAGGATGCGAAGGTCGCCGAGACAGTTCAGGCTTTTGACGTTGCGGTCGAACTTGCGGCAGGCGGAATCACGAATGTAGGTCAGGCGCAGCGGGTTGATCTTGTGCAAGGGCGCCATCTTGCCCTTGGGATCCCACCATTCCTCGGACAGCTTTGAAAACTTCGCGACTTCGGAGGCATCGACGGAGGAGGCCGAGGCGTCCTGAAGGGTGGTTGGCGAGGTCATGGTGACCGTTTCCTATCGGGCGGTAATGGCGTTTCTGAAATTCAGCGGCGCAGCGATGGTCTCGATCTTCTGCTTATCGTTGCCCATGTTTTCAATAACGACGTCGCCGTAGTTCAGGATGCGCCCCAAAATGCTTTGTTCGACGCCGACGCTGGCAACCTTGTCGACGCTGAGCTCGAAGGTCTTTCGGGTGATGAAACCCTCTTTGTAGATCACCCGAAGGTTGGTGACGTCGGTCTCGGTGGTCCAGCGGCGGAACCAGGCCGCCAGCGACCAGTAAAGCGCGGCCAGGGTCACCACGGCGGCGCTGGCCAGGTAAAGCAGGATCAGGTTTTCGGCCAAGGTGGTCCGCGACAGCACCAGCAGGGTGCAGGCAGCGATCCAGGCCAGGATGGCCTTCCAATAGATGATCCGATGCAGATTGCTGGAATACAGCACCTTTTCGCCCGGCTGCAGGATATCGTCGATATAGCGCCCCATGGCCGTCCTGAATGCCTGATTTCGGTACGTTCTGGCGGTTGCGGAACCCGGGATGGCTTGCCCCCGCCCGCGCCGCTCGGTATACGCGCCTTCTCGCTTGCGCGCGTACGTGCGCGGTATCTTTACCCACTGTCGCCAGGGAATGCACCACTCGTCATGGGCCGTCTCGTTATGAAATTCGGCGGTACGTCCGTCGCCAACATCGACCGCATCCGCAACGTCGCGCTTCACGTCAAACGCGAGGTCGATGCCGGCCACGATGTCGCCGTGGTGGTTTCCGCCATGTCCGGCAAAACCAACGAGCTGGTGGCCTGGGCCACCGACGCCTCGCCGCTGCACGATGCCCGTGAATACGACGCCATCGTCGCTTCCGGCGAGCAGGTGACCTCCGGCCTGCTGGCGATCGCGCTGCAGGCGGTCGGCATCCAGGCGCGCTCCTGGCAGGGCTGGCAGATTCCGATCAAGACCTCGGACGCCCACGCTTCGGCGCGGATCCTGGAGATCGACGGCACCGAGCTGATCTCGCGCTTCAAGGATTGCAAGGAAGTCGCCGTGATCGCCGGCTTCCAGGGCATGAATGCCGAGACCGGCCGCATCACCACGCTCGGCCGCGGCGGTTCCGACACCTCGGCCGTGGCGATCGCGGTGGCGATCAAGGCCGACCGTTGCGACATCTACACCGACGTCGACGGCGTCTACACCACCGACCCGCGCGTCGTGCCGAAGGCACAGCGCCTCAACAAGGTGGCGTTCGAGGAAATGCTGGAACTGGCCTCGCAGGGCGCCAAGGTGCTGCAGGTCCGCTCCGTCGAGGTCGGCATGGTGCACAACATGCCGATTTTCGTCCGTTCAAGTTTCGACAAACCCGAAGACATCGACCCGCACGGCACGCCGCCGGGCACGCTGATCTGCAGCGAGGAGCAAATTATGGAAAGCCACGTCGTCACAGGCATCGCGTTCTCAAAGGACGAGGCCCAGATTTCGGTCCGCCAGATCGAGGACAAGCCGGGGGTCGCCGCCTCGATCTTCGTGCCGCTGGCCGAAGCCAACATCAACGTCGACATGATCGTGCAGAACGTCTCCGAAGACGGCAAGACCACCGACCTGACCTTCACGGTGCCGGCCTCCGACTTTGCCCGCGCCAAGGAAACCATCACCTCGGCCAAGGCGACGATCGGCTACGCCCGTCTCGACAGCGCCACCGACGTGGCCAAGGTGTCGGTGATCGGCTCCGGCATGCGCAGCCACGCCGGCGTTGCCGCGGAGGCCTTTGCGGCCCTCTCCGAACGCAAGATCAACATCCGCGCGATCACCACGTCCGAGATCAAGTTCTCGGTGCTGATCGACGCCGCCTACACCGAACTCGCGGTGCGCACGCTGCACACGCTGTACGGGCTGGACAAGGCGTAATCGCCTGATCCGATGGGCGTGTGCAGGGATCAGCCCTGCCGCGTCTTGAGCGATGAAGCGCCGTCATGCCCAGAAAGCGCGACGGCGCCTCGAAAAGCCCACCGGCCGGCCGTGGATCGCCCCCGCGGACGCGCGGGAGCACACTGAAATCATCGTCACCAGCCGAATGGTGCAGCCCGTGAGGCCGCCACCGGGTGCTTGGCGCTCGCGAGCTCTAGACGCCATCCAAACGATGGCAGGCGTTTTGCTTGGCAAAACAGGCTTCAATTCGCTATACGGCCTGCAATGAGCGACCATTGCGGTCGCTGGCGCCGTCTCGGACAACCTGATTCGGTCAGGCGTTCACGCCAGTTGCGGTGTGGGCGCTGAAATTCTATTGTTTTCTGAGGCTTAGTGCTGGCGCACGATATTCGGTCGCTGCCAGCCCTGCGGGGAGAGGTTCGGACATGCGGAGCGCGTCGGGTGGCCCCCGCGTCCTGCTGAGACGGCTCCGCGAAACCATGGCGGAGCAAGTCTCCGCCCAGGAGCGGCTCGACAAGATCGTGGTGCTGATCGCCGCCAACATGGTGGCGGAGGTCTGCTCGACCTACGTGCTGCGCGTCGACAACACCCTGGAGCTCTACGCCACCGAAGGCCTCAACCGTGACGCCGTGCATCGCACCGTGCTGTCGGCGCATGAGGGCCTGGTCGGCCTGGTCTCCTCGGAAGCCACGCCGCTCAACCTGAACGACGCGCAGAGCCATCCGGCGTTCTCGTTCCGCCCGGAAACCGGCGAAGAAATCTATCATTCGGTCCTCGGCGTGCCGATCCTGCGCGCCGGCAATACGCTCGGCGTGCTGGTGGTGCAGAACCGCGCCAAACGCACCTACGTCGAGGAAGAAGTCGAGGCGCTGCAGACCACCGCGATGGTGCTGGCCGAGATGATCGCCTCGGGCGAGCTGTCGGCGCTGGCGCAGCCGGGTGCGGAACCCGCCGCACGGCATTCGCTGCACAAGACCGGCGCCATCCTGTCCGACGGCATCGCGCTCGGCCACGTCGTGCTGCACGAGCCGCGCGTCGTCATCACCAATTACATCGCCGAGGATCTGCCCCAGGAAATCAAGCGGCTCGACGCCGCATTGACCAAGCTGCGCGCCGATCTCGACCGCATGCTGGAGCGCGGAGATGTCGCCGAGGGCGGCGAACATCGCGACGTGCTCGAAGCCTACCGGATGTTCGCCAACGACCACGGCTGGTCGCACCGCCTGCACGAGGCGGTCGCCACTGGCCTCACCGCCGAAGCCGCGGTCGAGCGCGTGCAGTCCGACACCCGCGCCCGGATGCTGCGCTCCACCGATCCCTATCTGCGCGATCGCCTGCACGATCTCGAGGATCTCGGCCACCGCCTGATGCGGCAGCTGGTCGGCAAGGACCACGCGCCGTCGCGCGACCAGATGCCCGACAATGCCATCCTGATCGCGCGCGCGATGGGGCCGGCCGCACTGCTCGACTACGACCGCAAGAAGCTGCGCGGGCTGGTGTTGGAAGAAGGCACCGCGAATTCGCACGTCTCGATCGTGGCGCGCGCGCTCGGTATTCCCGCGATCGGCGAAGTCGCCAATGCGCCGGGAATTGCCGATCCCGGCGACGCCATTATCGTCGATGGCACCTCGGGCTCGATCTACATCCGGCCGTCGGCGGAAATCGAATCCGCCTATGCCGAGCGGGTGCGGTTTCGCGCCCGCCGGCAGGCGCAGTATTCTGCGCTTCGTGACAAGCCCTGCATCACCAAGGACGGCCAGCCGGTCGACCTGATGATCAATGCCGGCCTGATCATCGACCTGCCGCACATCGAAGACACCGGCTCGGCCGGCATCGGCCTGTTCCGCACCGAATTGCAGTTCATGGTCGGCGAGAGCCTGCCGCGCTCCAGCGATCAGCTGGCGCTGTACCGCGCCGTGCTCGACGCCGCCGGTCCGAAGCCCGTGACGTTCCGCACGCTGGATATCGGCGGCGACAAGGCGCTGCCTTATATGGAGACCATCAGCGAGGAGAACCCGGCGCTGGGCTGGCGCGCGATCCGCCTCGGGCTCGATCGTCCGGGCCTGCTGCGCGGCCAGATCCGCGCGCTGCTGCGCGCCGGTGGCGGCCGCGCACTGCGCATCATGTTCCCGATGATCTCGGAGGTCGCGGAGTTCGACCAGGCCAAGGCCATCATCGAGCGTGAGCTGACCTATCTGCGCCAGCACGGCCACTCGCTGCCGGAGCGGATCGATGTCGGCACCATGGTCGAGGTGCCGGCGCTGCTCTACCAGATGGACGAGTTGCTGCAGAAGGTGGACTTCGTCTCGGTCGGCTCCAACGACTTGTTCCAGTTCCTGTTCGCGGTCGATCGCGGCAACGCCAAGGTCTCGGAGCGCTTCGATACGCTATCCGCGCCGATCCTCCGCGTGCTGCGCGAGATCGTGCAGAAGGCCAATGCGGCGAAAAAATCCGCTTCGCTATGCGGCGAGATGGCGTCGCAACCGCTCGGCGCGCTGGCGCTGATCGCGCTCGGCTATCGCTCACTGTCGCTGTCCGCCACCGCGCATGGCCCGGTGAAGGCGCTGATCCTCGACCTCGATGCCGAAAAGGCCGAGGCGATGATGAAGCCGCTGCTCGATGCGCCCTCCGGCAGCGTGTCGATCCGGCAGAAGCTGAAGGAATTCGCCGAGGCCGAGGGCCTGTCATTGTAGCGAGGCTGTCCGCTAGAAGCCGCGCCTGCACGACACGCCCTGCCCTCTGCTATTCCGAGACCACGCCATGTCCATTCTGCCCGAAACCAAACTCGACATTTTGCTGGCGCATCATGCCTCGCTGGAATCCCAGCTGCAGAGCCAGATGAGCGCCGACAACTACGTCAAGATGACGCGCGAATTCGCCGAACTCAATCCGCTGATCGACGCCGTGAAAACCTATCGCGCGGCGACGAAGGAAATCGCCGAACTCCACGCGATGATCGCGGATGCCTCCACCGACGCCGAGATGCGCGAGATGGCGGAGGCCGAGCGTCCGGCGCTGGAAGCGCGCGCGCTTGAACTGGCGCAGGAAATCCGTGTCGCGTTGCTGCCGAAGGACGCGATGGACGAGCGCAACGTGGTGCTGGAAATCCGCGCCGGCACCGGCGGCGACGAAGCCTCGCTGTTCGCCGGCGACCTGTTCCGGATGTATGAGCGCTTCGCGGCGCTGCAGGGATGGAAGGTCGAGGTGGTGTCGGTCTCCGAGGGCACGATGGGCGGCTACAAGGAAATCATCGTCGAGGTGCAGGGCCGCGGCGCGTTCGCCAAACTGAAATTCGAATCCGGCGTGCACCGCGTGCAACGCGTGCCGGACACCGAGACGCAAGGCCGCATCCACACCTCCGCGGCGACCGTGGCAGTGCTGCCGGAGGTCGAGGAGGTCGACGTCATCATCAAGGATGACGATCTGCGGATCGAGACGATGCGCGCGCAGGGCGCCGGCGGCCAGCACGTCAACAAGACGGAATCGGCGATCCGCATCACCCATATTCCGACCGGGCTGCAGGTGATGATGCAGGACAGCCGCTCGCAGCATAAGAACCGCGCTTCGGCGATGAATATCCTGCGCTCGCGCATCTACGATGCCGAGCAGCAGCGCGTCGACTCGATCCGCTCCGCCGAGCGCAAGGAAAAGGTCGGCTCCGGCGATCGTTCCGAACGGATCCGCACCTACAATTTCCCGCAGGGCCGCGTCACCGACCACCGCATCAACCTGACGCTCTACAAACTGCCGCAGGTGATTGCCGGCGAAGCCCTCGGCGAACTGGTCGATGCGCTCACCACGGAGCATCAGGCCGCGCAATTGGCGGCGCAGGGCAACGCGTGAGAAATCCGTTCACCGGACAGAACGTCGAGACCGCACGCCGCCTGCTCGGCGCGCAACTGCTCACGCATGATATCGATTCGCCCGATCTCGATGCGCGGCTGCTGGTCGGCGCCATGCTCGGACTCGAACTCACCGGGCTGATGATGGCCGCCAAGCGAATCATCACCAGCGACGAAGCCACCCGCCTCCAGGCCCTCGCCGACCGCCGCATCCAGGGCGAGCCGATCGCGCGCATTCTGGGCGTCAAGGAATTCTGGGGGCTGTCGCTGGCGCTGTCTGCCGACACGCTGGTGCCGCGGCCGGACACCGAAACCATCGTCGAAGCGGTGCTCGAAGCAATCGACGCCGACCAGCGCCGCCGCGACCCGCTCCGCATCGCCGACCTCGGCACCGGCTCCGGCGCGATCCTGCTGGCGCTGTTGTCGGAGTTGTGGAATGCAACCGGCACCGGCACCGATATCAATGTCGCGGCGCTGCAGACAGCACGGCATAACGCCATCAAACTCGGCTTTGCCCCCCGCGCACTATTCGTCGCCTGCGACTACGCCTGCGCGTTGCAGCCCGGCCTCGACCTGATCGTCTCCAACCCGCCCTATATCCGCTCCGCGGAAATAGCAGGGCTTGCTACCGAAGTGCGCGACCACGATCCGCTGCGGGCGCTGGATGGTGGCGCCGACGGGCTCGACGCCTACCGCATCATCGCGCCGCAGGCCGCAGCGCTGCTCGCGCCGGGCGGACTGTTGGTGGTCGAGGTCGGGCACGACCAGAGCGACGACGTGGCCTCGCTAATGCAGGCCGCCGGGTTGCAGCCGACGGGGCCTGCGAAAGCCGATCTGAGCGGCGTCCGGCGGGCCGTTTTGGCGCGAAAATCGCTCCGTTGACGCCAAAATGCGTGAAAAAACCACTTGGAATATCCCCGGGGAGAGACTACCTTCCAGTCATAGCACCGGTACAGGGTTGGCTCGCCCCGCGAATTCGCGGCTGGAAGCCAGAATTCTCACTAGAGAGCCCGTTCGGGTAGAGGTTCCAACAGGCAGGTCCGATTTGAGCGCGATGGCTGAGAAAGCTGCGCTGCTTGCGACCGCAAAGCGAACGAAAGCCTGATATTGCGCTTCGGAAATCACGCACAAAAGCCTGACCTTGTTTCGGCAGGTTGAACGATTTGATCCGGCCGGCGCAATCAGCCGGCGGTTGGAGAACGCGTGCTTGTTCAACGCGAATGGCGGCAACTTCGGTGCAGCGATGATCTGCAAGACGGTTCGGGGGCGTGAAGCGGCCTGGATTCGGAAGGGCCTGTTCGACAATTTCTTTGCGACATCAGTTTAAAAGATAATCCTGGATCGGGAATTAAAGGCAAGACATGAGAAACGGTCAGAATAACAACAACAAGCGCATGCGGAATAACAACAGCAACCGTAACAGCAATAGCGGCGGCGGAAACAACAACAGCAATAACAACAATCGACGCGGCCAGAACCCGATGACCCGGGTGTTCGAATCGAACGGCCCCGATATCAAGATCCGCGGCACCGCCTCCCATGTCGCCGAGAAGTACGTGCAGCTGGCGCGCGACGCGCGCTCTTCCGGCGATCCGGTCGCTGCCGAGAACTACTATCAGCACGCCGAGCACTACTTCCGCCTGATCGCCGCGGCGCAGGAACAGTTCCGCCAGAACCAGCCGCAGCCGCGCACCGAGAACGAGATGGCCTCGGAAGACAGCGATGACGATGGCGAGACGTTCTCGAACTTCGGCGCCGAGCCCGGCTTCGTGACGCCCCCGCCGCAGCCCTTCGTGCCGCGCGATCCGCCGCCGCGTGAACAGCCGCAGCAGCGCGAGCAGCAGCCCTACCAGCCGCGCGAGAACCAGCAGTACCAGCCGCGCGAAGCCCGCGAACCGCGCGAGAACATCCATCGCGAGCCGCGTCCACAACATCAGCCGCAACCACAGCCGCAGCCGGCGATGCCGGTTAGCGACAGCGTGGATCGGCTGCCGTCCTTCATCACCGGCCCGCAGCCTCTCGTGAATGGCCCGGCCCCGTTCGATGCCGCCGCCGGCGAACGCTTTCCGCCGCGCCGTCGCCGTCGTCCGCACGGCCCGCGCCCCGAAGGCGCAGCCCCGGCCCCGGTGACACCGGGCGATGATTTCGGAAATTCGTGATCTGAACCAAAGAGCATCGCGTCCCACGCGGTGCTCTTTTTCTTTGAGTGGATGCGCCTGCATTTCCCGGACCCGCGGAGCAACGTTTCACGCTGCTTCGCGTCCGGGACACGATAGCGACCCGTTAAAACGCCGCAGCCAATTCCCTGGCGCCGGGCAGGTTGCTGTTGCTGTCCATCCGGTTGTTGGTGATCGCCAAGAGCTTCGCCACCGTGTTGTGGCGGATCGCCACCGGATTGCGCTCATAGCCGCCACGCTGGAAGAAGTTCGCTGTCGGCACCTGTTCGCGCATCGCCTGCGGCATCGTCACCATGTCGAGCCCGGTGCCGTCGCCGGTGAGGTTCATCATCTCCAGTTCGGCGGCGCTGAGCGGGCGATTGAAGCCCTTGTCGCGGGCGAAAATCACCGAGGTCAGCAGCTTGTGGACCTGCAATTGCGGGCCGACATCGATATCCAGCACCATCGCATGCACCGCCCAGCCCTGCGGCGTGGCGGCGAGCTTCTCGTGATCGCTCCAGGTGTCCGGCACGGTGCGAGTGAACGCATACATCCGCTTGAACACCGCAATCTTGCGATCCATCGCCTGGCGGGGCGCGCCGGCGAGCTGCGCGGCCTTGTCGGTCAGCACCTTCAGAATCTGATGGCCCTGCTCAGCGACCAGCTCGACGCTGTTGGTGGTGAGCAACTGGTTGTAGCCGATCGCCGTGGAGATCGCGCGCGAACCGGGCCTTGAGGCGCTCAAGCCCGACTGCATGTCGTAACCGCCATTGCCGCCGGTCTCGAACGAATAGACCCGCACCGCCTGCTCCGGCGTCAGCCCCGAGGCCCGCACGGCGCGGGCATAGGCCCGCTTGAACTCCACCTCATTGGCCGGGCGCTGCGGCGCGAACTGGAAGTGCTGCTGGGCGGCGCGGATGAAATCGGCGACCACCGGCAGCTCCTTCCGGGTGCGCGGCGTGCCCTCTTCCGGTTCGGGATTCGAAGGCCGCTTCGGCCCGTCATAGAGCGGCGCCTGCTCCAGCACATAGTCGTCGAGCGAAATTTGCTGGCGGTCGCGGCGCTTGGCGTTGCGGATCTTGCGCCGCTCATAGACCGCGCTCCAGTACGGCTTCGCCTCGGCGTCGAAGGTCGCGCGGGCTTCCTCATATTCCGCAAGCTTGCGGCGGTATTCAGCGATCGCCTGCGGCGACGCGCTCTGCGCCATCGCATTGGCGACCCCGGCGGGAAGCTTCGAGAAATCGAACGCCATCGCCTGCGGCGCAATCAGCAGCAGGGCAATGGGAACCGAGGCGAGCAGCGAACGTAACGGATGGAGCATGGGACCTGTCGGGCTGGCGCAAAGCGCGGATCGAATTCAACGCCCGCACGCGGCATCGCCCCGTGCCGGCCCCAATCCGGGATAGATATGTTCTGGTCCAAAGAGCTTGGAGCAGCATGGTGAAGATTGTGTTTCCATGGCTGGTCGCGGCATTCCTCGCCACGGCCTCCGCCGCCCGGGCCGAACCGCCGGACTGCAACGGCTTCCCAGATTTCCGCGCCCGGATAACTTGCTACGACGCGGTGTCGCGGGCACCCGAACGGACGGAGCCGGCAAAGAAACGCGAACAGCCGCCGCGGCAGGTCCGGCGCAAACCCGTGCGGCCGGACTGGGTGCTACTCATTCTTCCTTAATGTTGCTCGACCTGAGAATGGAAGACCACTTGGTCTCGTCGCGGTCAATGAAGGCGGCGTAGTCTTCCGGCGTGCCGGGCGTCGGCTCCGTGCCGTCCTGCAGCAGCCGCTTCCTGACATCGTCGGACGCCAATGCTGCCCGCAACTCCTTGTTGAGGCGCTCGATAACCGGCCGCGGCGTGCCGGCCGGCGCGATCAGCCCGTAATACAGCGAGGCGTCGAACCCCGTCAGGCCGGATTCGGCAACCGTTGGCACGTCCGGCAGCAGGCTGGTGCGCGCCGGGCTGGTGACCGCCAGCGCACGCAATTGTCCGCCGGAAACATTGGCGTGGGTGGCGGGAACCGGCGCAAAGGCCATCGGAATGTGGCCGCCGATCAGATCGACCAAAGCCGGGCCGGTGCCCTTGTACGGAATATGCACCAGCGTGATGCCGGCGGCATGGGCGAAGTATTCACCTGTGATATGGCTGGCGGTGCCGGCCCCGGCCGAGCCGAAATTGACCTTGCCCGGGTTGGACCTGGCATAGGCGATCAGTTCGCCAAGCGTCTTCGCCGGGAATGAAGGGTGCACCACCAGCGAATTGGGCGCATTGCCAATCAGGCCGATCGGCGCAAAATCGCGGCGCGGATCGTAACCGACCTTGCTGTACAGCGTGGGGCCGATCGCCAGCGTGCCGGTATAGCCGAGACCGATCGTGTAGCCGTCCGGCGCGCTTTTGGCGACCGCGCGGGTACCGACCGTGCCGCCCGCGCCCGGCCTGTTGTCAACCACCACCTTCTCGCCGAGCGTCTCGCTCATCCTGTCGGCTATGACGCGGCCGACGATCGACGTGCTGCCGCCCGGCGCAAAGGGAATGATCAGCGTGACCGGACGATCGGGATAGGCCTGGGCCTGCGCGCGTGGTGCCGTGCCCACGGACAGGAATACAGCAGCCGCTGCGCATAGCACGGGCGTCCACGAACGCATGATCATCCTCCCTGGAATTCTATTGTTAACTCATCGTCGCCGAAGCCAGCAGGCTGCGCAACCATCGCACTATTTCCAGGCGAACACCGGCTGCTCCAGCTCGGAAACGCGCGTATCACGTCCGGCGAGCAACTCGCTGAACTGGTAGATCAGGGCGGCCGTCGGCGCGTGGATAAACTGGCCGAAATGGCGATAGCGGATGACGCGGCGGTCGCTTTCCGGGATCGCCACGAAGTCGAACGCGTCAGTGCGCGCGATCTCCGACAGCGCGATGCGGTGCACCGAGGCGACCTCGTCCGGGTTGGGCACGATCTCGCGGCTGCCCTGCGCCCACATCAGCACCGGCGTGATCAGGTAGCCCGACCGCGTCGGATAATCGTCAAGGGTGCCGATGACGTCGGCCGGCGACAGAAGCAGGCCCAGTTCCTCATGAAGTTCGCGCAACGCGGCCTGCATCGCGGTCTCCCCGGGATCGCAGCGCCCGCCCGGCAACGCCCACTGGTTGCTTTGCGCCCGCAGCCCCGACGCCCGCAACGTCAGCAGCATCGCGGTGTCGGCGCCATCCGCGGCCGCGACCAGCACGATGGCGACCGCGGCCCGCTTCAGGCCGGCCGGCGGGGCGATTCCGGCATGCACGAAGGCCGCGCCGCGTGCTGCGATCATCTGTCTGGTGGCGGGACTGAACGGATGCGTCATGCAGACGGATTACACGACCCCGGCGGTGGCTGCACTAGGCACCCCCGCCATGCTTTTGTAGAACAAGCCCCCATCCACGACGCCCCCCAAGGACATGGCATGACCGACGCGGCAGACGCCGAGCTCACCAAAGCCGGCTGGTCCATCATGGACGACGACGGCTTCATCCATCTGGTCGGGCCGGTCTGGCACCGCCTTCATGGAACCGACCACGAATTCGCGATCGTCGGCCAGGACAAGCACCGCAACCGCCGCGGCGTGGTGCAGGGCGGCGTGCTGATGACGCTGGCCGACCGCAGTTGCGGGATGACGGCACGGGCCGTCTCCGGCGCCGATGCGCTGGCCACTGTGCAGATGGATACCTACTTCGTCGATGCTGCGCGGATCGGTGAGCTGATGATCTCGCGGCCGAAGGCGTTACGTACCACCCGCAGCCTGATCTTCATGAGCACCGAGGTCCGGGTCGGCGACCGTATCGTCGCCACCGCGCACGGCGTGTTCAAGACAATGCGCCACAGTACAGATTCCGGACCTGCCGGCCGAGGCAGCGACACCGTGGCATCCTCAAATGGCGATTAAGACACGGGTTTTGGAACGAATGCCGCAGCAACGCCTTTAGCTTGTGTGCGCCACCTGAATGTTGCCCGCAGGTGCTCGCCGCCCGCACGGATTTCGAGCCAGGGCTTTCGCATCATGACCTCATTGACACGACGTATAGCCACTAGCACCTCAAATCAGGAGAATTCCGGCGATGCGGAAACGCCGCGAACGGTCGTGCTGGTCGTTGAGGACGACACGTTGCTGCGCATGCACGCCGCCGAGATGATCGAGGAAGCCGGCTTCGAGGTGATCGAGGCGCGAAACGCCGACGAGGCGATTGTGGTACTTGAAGGTCGCATCGATATCGCCATCGTTTTCACGGACATCGACATGCCCGGCTCGATGAACGGTCTCAAGCTGGCTCATGCCGTTGCCAACCGCTGGCCGCCGATCCGGATCGTGGCGACCTCCGGCCATTTCCAGATGCGCGACGGTGATCTGCCGGCGGGCGGGCGCTTCATCGCCAAGCCCTACCGCTCTCAGCAAATCCTCGCCATGCTGAGCGAATTGACCAGCGCCAACCTTTAGCCGCGCGTCGCTTGACGCTCCATCGTTGCCCGTCCACGCTGACCGCCAGACACCGGTAGCGAGCAGAGCACGACGATGTGGGCCTTCTTCACCAACCTCCTGGACACCTCCCTGTTCGCCCCGCATGGCATCTGCCTGTTGTGGGAGCCCGGGCTGATCTGGCTGCATGTCGGTTCCGACGCGCTGATCGCTTTGGCGTATTTCTCGATCCCGATCGTGCTCACGATCTTCGTGATGCGGCGCCGCGACGTCGAATTCGGCTGGATCTTCTGGGCGTTCGCGATCTTCATCATGGCGTGCGGTCTCACCCACGTGCTGGCGATCATCACGCTGTGGGTGCCGGTCTACGGCATCGAGGGCATCATCAAGGCGATCACCGCGGTCGCATCGGTTGTCACTGCAGCGATCCTGTGGCCTCTGCTGCCGAAGCTGCTGGCGATCCCCTCGCCCGCGCAGCTGCGCGACACGCGGATCGCGCTGCTCGAGGAAGGCCGCCATCGACGCGAGGCCGAGGATATGCTGCGCCATACCCAGAAGATGGAAGCGATCGGCCATCTCACCGGCGGTGTCGCACACGACTTCAACAACCTCCTGACCATCATCATCGGAAATCTCGAAATCGCCGAACACGCCGTCAACGACTGGACCGATGCCTCACAGGCCCGCCTGAAGCGCGTCATCACCAGCGCCGCCGGCGGCGCGCAGCGCGCGGTGGTACTGACACAGCGGCTGCTCGCCTTTGCGCGTCGCCAGCCGCTCGATCCCAAGCCGGTCGCAGTCGATCAGTTGCTGCAGGGCATGTCGGAATTTTTCCAGAGCACGCTGAGTGAAAACATCCAACTGAAAATCGTCGGTGACGCCGCCCTGTGGCCGATCGAGGCCGATCCAAGCCAGATGGAGGCCGCCGTGCTGAACCTCGTCGTCAACGCCCGCGACGCAATGGACGGCCGGGGCAAGCTGACGATCGAGACCAGCAACGCCTGTCTCGACGAGGCCTATGTGCAACAACATTCCGACGTCACCGTGGGGCAATACGTCCAGATCGCGGTGACCGACACCGGGCCCGGCATGACCAAGGAAGTGCAGGAGCACGCCTTCGATCCGTTCTTCACCACCAAGGAGCCCGGCCAGGGCACCGGGCTCGGCCTCAGCCAAGTTTACGGCTTCGTCAAGCAATCCGGCGGACACGTCAAGATCTACAGCGAGCTCGGCGAAGGCACCACGATCAAGATGTATCTGCCGCGCAGCCACAAGGAGTCGGAAGAGCCATACGAGATCGACCGCGCCGTGGTCGGCAGCTCCGGCCACGAGACCATCATGGTGGTGGAGGACGATCCCGAAGTGCGCGCCTATCTGGTCGAGACGCTGGAAGGCCTGAATTACCGCGTCCGCCGCGCGCCGAATGCCGATGTCGCGCTGTCCGACTTCAAACGCGATCCGTCCCCAATCGATCTGCTGCTGACCGACATCGTGATGCCCGGCATGAACGGTCGCCGTCTGGCCGACGAAATGGAGAAGCGCCAGCCCGGTCTGAGGGTGCTGTTCATGACCGGCTATTCCCGCAGCGCCATCGTGCATCAGGGCCGGCTCGACCCCGGCGTATCGCTGCTGCAAAAGCCGATCGCGCAGTCGACGCTGGCGTACAAGGTCCGGAAAATGCTGGACAACAAAAGGTAGCGCGGCGGCGCTAGTGCACTTCCGCCGCCAGCACGGCCTCGACGCGGATCTCTTCGGTCAATCGGGCTTTCAACGCGGAGAACTCCGGGCTGGTCTTGACCGTGTAGTGGCGCGGATGCGGCAGGTCGACCGCGACGTCAACCTTGATGCGGCCGGGACGCGCTGACATCACCACCACGCGCGAGGCCAGGAACACCGCCTCCTCGATATCGTGGGTGACGAAGATCACCGTCTTGCGCTCACGCTCCCAGATGCCGAGCAGCAGTTCCTGCATCAAAGCGCGGGTCTGGTTGTCGAGCGCGCCGAACGGCTCGTCGAGCAACAGGATCTTCGGGCTGTTGGCGAGCGCGCGCGCAATCGCGGTGCGCTGCTGCATGCCGCCGGAGAGCTGCTTCGGAAAATGATTGGCGAAGCTGGTGAGGCCGACCTTGTCAAGCCATTCGGCGGCGATCGCGTTGCGCTCGCGCAACGAAACGCCGCGTTCGCGCAGGCCGAAGGAAATGTTTTCCGACACCGTCAGCCAGGGAAACAACGTGTACGACTGGAACACCATGCCGCGGTCCGCGCCGGGGCCGGTGATGGCTTTTCCGTCGAGCAGGATGCGGCCGGTGGTCGGCGTGTCCAATCCTGCGACCATGCGCAGCAGCGTGGACTTTCCGCAGCCGGACGGGCCGAGAATGGTGACGAAGTCGTTGTCCGCAACCGCGAGGTTGGTGGGCTCCAGCGCCCGTGTCGGCGTGCCGCCACGAACCGCAGGAAAGATGCGCGAGACGTTCTCGATGACCAGCTTGCTCACAGGATGCTCCACGGGAACATCGCGCGGTTCGCCGCCTTGAAGGCATAATCCGAGATCAGGCCGATGATGCCGATGACGATGATGCCGAAAATGATCTGGCCGGTGGCGAGCAGCGCTTGGCTGTCGATGATCATGTGGCCAATGCCCGAGGACGAGCCGATCAGTTCGGCGACGATGACATAGGTCCACGCCCAGCCAAGCACGAGGCGGAGGATTTCGGCGATGCCCGGCGCCGCGGAGGGTATCAGCACCCGCTTGAGCACGCCCACGTCGCGTGCGCCGAGCGTCAATGAGGCCTCGACCAGGTCGCGGCGCACGCTGCCGACGGTGACAGCGACCATCAGGATCAATTGGAACACCGAGCCGATGAAGATCACCAGCAGCTTCTGCAACTCGCCGATGCCGGCCCACAGGATCAACAACGGGATGAAAGCCGAGGCCGGCAGATAGCGCCCGAACGACACGAAGGGTTCGAGGAAAGCCTCGACCGGCTTGTAGGCGCCCATCAGGATGCCGAGCGGGACTGCGACCAGCGCTGCGATCACGAAGCCGCCGATCACACGCCAGATCGTCATGCCTATGTCGAACAGGAAACCCTGCTTGGTCAGCAGCCACCAACCGTCGCTGAGCATGGTCAGCGGATTGGCGAGAAAGGTCTTGGAGACGAAGCCGCCGAAGGTCGCGTAGGACCACGCGGCGACGAACAGGATGAAGAACGAAATGCCGAGCACGGCGCGCGCGGAAGACGAGATCGGGGCGAGCGGTTTCATGTCGGACCTGAAACGGTGTTGCCAACTCAGTCGTCATGCCCGGACTTGTTCCGGGCATCCACGGCTTTGTTGCAGATAAGACGTGGATGGCCGGAACATCTTGCGAAGCGTTGCTTCGCGCTCGCCCGGCCATGACATCACGTGTGACGAGATGGGCACTCTGGCGCATCAACTCACTGGATAAAACGCGTATCGACGATCTTGATGAGGTCAGGAATTTCCTTGATCACGCCGATTTCCAGCAGAAGCTCGGCGGCTTCCTTTGAGAATTTCTGGAAATCACCGGCGAAGAACTTCTTGTTCTCCTCCTGGTTCTGCCAGCGCAGATACTGCGCGGACGAACCGAACTTCTCGCCGGACTGCTTCACGTCGGCGCCCATGATCTCGTAGGACTTGGCCTGGTCGGTCTTGATCATGTCGACGGCATCGAAATAGCTCTTGGTCAGCGCCTTCACCGCGGTCTCGTTTTCGGCGATGAACTTCGGCGTGCAGCCGAAGGTGTCCATGATCATCGGATAATCCAGCGTGGTGGCGATGATCTTGCCGGCTTCCGGCTTCTCGCGCACCGCGGAGAGATAGGGCTCATAGGTCATCGCGGCATCGTTCTGGCCAGCGATAAAGGCCTGAGCTGCCGGACCCGGCTCCATGTTGACGACGCTGACATCCTTCACCGACAGGCCGTTCTTCTTCAGGAACCAGGCCAGCGTGAAATACGGCGCGGTGCCCGGTGCGGAGGCTGCGACGGTCTTGCCCTTCAGGTCCTTGATCGAAGCCGTGCCAGAGCGCACGACCATGCCGTCGGCGCCGTAGGACTTGTCGAGCTGGAACAGCTGCGTGGTGGCGACACCGTTGGCGTTCCACGCCACCCAGGTCTCCACCGTGGTGGCTGCGCACTGCACGTCGCCGGAGGCGATGGCGAGGTGGCGGCTGGCCTGCGGGACTTTCTTGATGGTGACGTCGAGGCCGTTCTTGGCGAAGATGCCGGCTTCCTTGGCCAGCGTCAGCGGCGCGAAGCCGGTCCAGCCGGAGATCGCGATCGTCACCTTGGTCTGCGCCGCCGCCGGCGTCGCAACGATGGCCGCGAGAATCGCTGCCGCGGGAATTCCGATCAACTTCATGACGCCGTCTCCTCAGCCGTATAACGATAAATTGATATTGCATGGCAGCATGGCGGATTGCCAGAGTCAATTGACCGGACAGTTGCCCGCAGAGGCGGAGGTGCCATTGAGAATGGCGTCGGCGGCATCAACGGATAGTTATCGATGGCCGTCAGGCGCCCAGAAAAGCCCGCACCCGCTTCCTGGCTTCGTCTGTGCCCATCAAGGTATGGATGCCCTCGATCTCGGCCTGCGAACCACGTGTCTGTTCCTGGACGGCAAGACGAATGCATCTCTTGGCAATCCTGAGTGCATCCGGAGACAGGCTCGCCGCCCTCGATACGATCTCTGCCGCCGACACGGCGAATTCCGCAGCTTCAAAGGCCCACTGGACGAGACCCAGTCGCTCGGCCTCACGGCCGCCGATCACGTCGCCGGTCAGGATCATCCGCGCGGCAACGCCCTCGCCGCACAACCGCGTCAAACGTTGCGTGCCACCTGCCCCGGGCAACAGGCCCACCTTGGCCTCGGGCAATCCCAGCTTGGCATTGAAGGACGCGATCCTTATGTCGCACGCCAGCGCCAGTTCGAGTCCGCCACCGAGCGCATGCCCCTCAATCTCCGCGACCGTCACCATCGGCAATGCAGCCAGGCGGTCATAGACTTCGTGGAAATGCTGCACGGTGGCCTTCATCTCGTCCGCGCCCATCGGGCTTTCGAGGCGCCGGGCCACCAGCCGCAGATCCGCGCCAGCCGAGAAAACGCGCTGGTCGCTGCGAATGCGTAGCACGGAGATTCCGCAGTCCGGCGCCGACACGGCCTCCAGAGCCAAGGCCAGATCGCCCAACAGATCGTCGCCAATGGTGTTCATCGCGTCGCGCTTGAGGGTCAACGTCGCAATCGGACCGCTGAACTCCAAGGTCAGGCACCTGGCCGCTGCGGATGCGCTCGTCATTTCGGATACCTTTGCTGCGGAGTTGGAAAAACGTGAGGGGAACACGGGGTTGATAGCCGAATATCCCGCCATCCCATCAACACCTTGATATAATGAACCGCGAATTGCTGATCGAACGAGGTGCGGTATTGGGTCTTCCGGTTGAAAAATCCGACGTCGAATTTGAAGTCGCCAACAGGGTGTTTTTTCGCCTCTATCAGGCGTCAAACCTCATGCACAAGCAGGGCACGCGTTATGTCGACCTGTTCGGAGCAACGACCCAGCAATGGGCCGTGTTGGGAGCCCTTGCGCGGCCGCTGATCCGCGAGGGCGGTATGACGGTCAAGGATCTGATCGAGTTCCTCGATGTCAGCCGCCAGAGCCTGACCGCGGTCCTGGACAGGCTCGAACGCCGCGGATGGGTCGAGCGCGCCAAGGACAAGGACGACGGCCGCAGCCGGCGAATCCGGCTGAGCCCCGAGGGCAAAACGATCTGGGCGCGCATGCAGGAGCCGATTGGAGCTTTCTATTCCGCAGCACTCGATACGTTCAGCCATGATGACCAGGTTGCTCTTTATCGCCTACTCGATCGCCTCAAGAACTCGCTGACGAAGGTCTAGCCCTGTCGGAGCGATGAGGCGCCGCGCACTGTTCACCTCGCTCAGGTGAGACAGTGCGCGTTCCCGTTTCAAAAAAGCGAGCTACGCTTTTGCGTCAGCGGTTGAACTTGCGGAAGTCCGGCTTGCGCTTCTCGCGAAACGCGTTGCCGCCCTCTTTCGATTCCTCGGTGTCGTAATAAAGGCTGAGCGCCTGCATGCCCATGCTGGCGATGCCGCGGATGGATTCGCTGTCGGCATTGAACGATCGCTTGGCAAGCGCAAGCGCGGTCGGGCTGCGCTCCATCAATTCCTCGCACCAGCGATCGACCTCGGCATCAAGCTCGTCATGCGGAACGGCGATATTCGCAAGGCCCATCTCGACAGCCTGCGCCGCGGTATAGCGCCGGCACAGGTACCACATCTCGCGCGCCTTCTTCTCGCCGACGACGCGTGCGAGATAGGCCGTTCCGAATCCGGGATCGACCGAGCCGACCTTGGGCCCGACCTGACCGAACTGGGCGCGGTCCGAGGCGATCGTCAAATCGCAGAGCGTGGCGAGAACGTTTCCGCCGCCGATCGCAAATCCGTTCACCCGGGCAATGACCGGCTTCGGCATGTCGCGAATGACGCTCTGGAATTCATCGATGGGCAGGCCGATGGTACCGCGACCGTCATACTGGCCGTCATGCGCGCCCTGGTCGCCGCCGGTGCAGAACGCCTTGTCGCCGGCGCCGGTCAAAACGATCACCCCGATCGACTTGTCCCAACCCGCGCGCTGGAACGCGTGAATGAGTTCTTCCACCGTCTTGCCGCGGAACGCATTGTAGCTGGCGGGCCGGTTGATGGTGATGCGGGCGACGCCCTTCAGGCGTTCCTCATAGGTGATGTCTTCGTAAGTGGTCATGTCGTTGCCTTTCTGCATGGTTCAGCTCGCGGTGAATTCTTTGACGATGTCGCGCAGCTTGAATTTTTGAATCTTTCCGGAGGGCGTGGCGGGCATTTCGCTCAGAACCACCAGTCGCTCGGGGATGTATTGCAGCGCGACCTTCTCCGCCTTCAAGAAGTCGGCCACGGCGGCAAGATCGAGGGTCTGCCCCGGCCTCGGGACGACGACAGCGCAGCCGCGCTCGCCCAGCCGTTCGTCCGGGTAGGATACAATGGCGACCTGCGAGACCGCGGGGTGCTTGTAGAGAAGCGTCTCGATCTCAACGACGGGAATGTTCTCACCACCGCGAATGATCACGTCCTTGGAGCGGCCCGTGATCCGGATGTAGCCGCGATCGTCAATTTCGGCCAGATCGCCGGTGTCGAACCATCCGTCGGTATCGGTGGCGTTCAAATGAGGTCTGCGCAGGTAGCCGCCGAAATTCGAACAGGAGCGGACCAGCAATCTGCCTTCCGTATTGGAAGGCAACCGTTGGCCATCCGCATCGACAACGCATATTTCAGATCCCGGCAACGGGCAGCCCGACGTATTGAAAGCCCGCTCGTCATCGTCATCGATCTTGATCAGCGTGACCGCGCCATTCTCGGTCATGCCCCACGCGGACACGATCTTCGCACCGAGCATCTTGCGCGCATTCTCCACAAGAGGACCGGGAATGGGAGCGCCCGCGCACAGGAAGGTGCGCAGCGACGGAACGCCCTGGCCGCTCTCGCCCACGGTCTTTGCCAGATCGGTGAGGAACGGTGTGGATGCCATCGTGAAGCTCACGCCCTCGGCGCGGATCAGCTCGACCGCCTTTTTGGGATCCCAAATATCCTGTAACACGACACTGCCGCGCAGCATGATCGGCATCATCAGCCCGTACATGAAGCCGGTCTGATGAGCCATTGGCGACGCCATCAGCACGACATCATCGGCGCCGAGGTTCAGGCGCTGCGCGTAGGGAATGATATTGGCCATCGTGGTGTTGGCCGAGTGCATGACGCCCTTCGGCTCACCCGTCGTCCCCGACGTATAGATCAGCTGCATGACGTCGTCGGCGCCAGGTCGGTTACGCGTCAGGATTTCCTGGGCGTCGGCGACTTCCTCCCATTTCGGTCCGCTCAGCAGTTCTTCAAAACTGTTCGAACCCGCGCCGTCCACCACGACAACGTGCTGAAGGTCGGGAAGGTTCGCCCGCAGTCCGTCGATCATGGCCTCGTGGTCGAAACCACGAAACTTCCGGGGCACGATGACGACCTTGCTCGCGCCGTGCTGGAGCATGAACGAGAGCTCACGCTCGCGGAAAATATGCATCAGGGGATTGAGGACGGCGCCGATGCGCGAGCAGGCGAGGTAGGTCAGCGTGAACTGCCACCAGTTGGGCATTTGCATCGAGACAACGTCGTTTCGACCAACGCCCAGGCGCGACAGACCGACGGCGATGCGATCCGCCATGGTCGCCATCTCGCTATAGGTAAAGCGCCTGA
This sequence comes from Tardiphaga sp., assembly GCF_028290495.1. Taxonomy (GTDB): domain Bacteria; phylum Pseudomonadota; class Alphaproteobacteria; order Rhizobiales; family Xanthobacteraceae; genus Tardiphaga. The sequence continues at coordinate 62,907 of NZ_JAQGJT010000041.1, read as the reverse complement.
CCGTGCCGCTCTCCAAAGACACGGCTGTCAGAGCGACCTTGTCCGGACAGGAAGCGACGCACGCATCGAGATAGCCATTGATGGTCTGATCGTGCCAGAGACGTTGTTCGATCATGGCGGCACGGCGTGGCGGTATCAATATGGCGTCAAATTCCACGATATTCCCCTCCCGGCTAGGACGCTGTTATTTGTTTGCTGCGCCTCTGAGTTTTTCTCGTGCGATGACGAGCTTCATAATCTGCGCGGTGCCGTCGCCGATCTCCAGGCCCATGACATCGCGCAGTCGCTGCTGGTGAGGCAGGTCGAGCGACCAGCCATAGTGGCCATGCGTCAGTAAACACTGGTGGATGACATCCACCGCGGTCTTCGGAGCGAACCATTTGCACATCGCGGCTTCCGCGGTGTGCGGCTTGTCCGCGTCCTTGAGGGCCAGGGTGTGGAAACAAAGCTGACGCCCGGCGGCGACCAGCGTCTCCGCTTCCGCCAGAGGAAAGGTCACGCCCTGATTCTTTGAAAGCTTGCTGCCGAACGCTTCGCGCTGCTGGATATAGGCCCAGCTTTCGTCCAGCGAGGCTTGCGCCGATCCCAGCACCTGCAAGCCGATCAGCGCGCGGCTGAAATCGAAGCCCTGCATGACTTGAACAAAGCCGGCGCCCTCGTCCGCCAGCCGGTTATCGGCGGGGACGACGACGTTGTCGAAGAAGATCGAGCTTCGACCGATCGCCTTGCTGCCGAGATCGTTATACCGCTGGGTCGAGACGCCCGGCGTGTTCATCGGGACGAGGAATGCGCTGACGCCGCGGGCACCGCTTTCGACCGTCCCGGTGCGCGCGAACAGCACCACCGCATCGGCCTGATCCGCCATGCTGATGGACGATTTCTCGCCATTCAGAATGTAGCTGTCGCCATCACGGCGGGCACTTAGGACAAGATTGGCGGCATCCGACCCGCCGCGCGGTTCAGTCAGGCCGATCGCCACAATGACCTCACCCGCCACGAGCCGGGGTAACCACTGGCTGGCAAGCTGCTTTGACGCGTGCGTCGCGATGATCTTGCCGTTGAGCGAGCCGAGAATCTGGATATAGGCCACGTTGATGTCGGCATAGCCGATCGCTTCCGCGATCAGCCCGCTGGTGACGCTGCTGGCGCCGAGCCCGCCGAGTCCTTCCGGAAGCTCGGGCGCAATGAGCCCGAGTTCGCCCATCTCCCGCAACAGCGCGCGGTTGATTTTGCCCTCGGTCTCCCGACTTTGGTAACCGGGCGCGAGTTTCTCGCGTGCGAAGCGCCGGGCCGTTTCCTGGAACGCGAGCTGATCGTCCGTGAATGCGAAGCTCATGGTCAGCCCGCCATCGTCAGGCCGCCGGAGACGCTCAGGACCTGGCCGGTGATGAAGGCCGCATCCTCGCTCGCGAAGAAGCAGATCGCGCCCGGAAGGTCGGTCGGCGCGCCGATGCGGCCGAGCGGGATTGAACGCCGGAAGGCTTCCTGCAGCTTTTCCGGATTGCTCGATGCCTTGAGGAAGTCGCCGAGCAGCGCGGTGTCCGTGGGACCTGGGCAGACGACGTTGAGCGTAATGCCGTCGCGCGCATGTTCGCGCGCCAGCGTCTTGGTGAAGCCGACAAGGCCAGCCTTGCAGGCCGCATAGACCGCTTCACCGGACGAGCCCACGCGGGCCGCGTCGGATGCGATGTTGACGACACGGCCGCCGCGTCGCTCGACCATCTGCGGGAGAATCGCATGATGCATATTGAGCGCACCGGTCAGGTTGATGGCGATCAGCTTCTGCCATTCGTCCGGGGTCGTCTTGAGGAACGGCTTGAAGACATCCCAGCCGGCATTGTTGACCAGAATATCGATCGGTCCGAGCGCTTCATTGACACGGGCAACGGCGCTCACCACGCCGGCTTGATCGGCGATATCGCAGGCAAAGGCTGCGGCGTTGCCTCCATTGGCCGTAATGGCCGCGACGGTCCGTTCGGCTGCCTCGGCATTGATGTCGAACACCGCCACCGCCGCACCCTCGGCGGCAAAGCGGAGGCACGTGGCGCCGCCAATACCGCCGCCACCACCGGTGACAACCGCAATTTTCGATTGAAGTCCTCGCATCGCGCTCTCCCGTATCCGATTAGTCGCGAGGGTATGTCCCAGCAACCATAATATGTCAATGCATTGATCTATATTTGATCCAACAGTGCGCTTTAGACGCAAAAACCCTGGGAGGTGGCGAACCTTGAGTTTTTATATCAATGTATTGCAATATATTTCAGGCTCGCCTATCGGGTTTAGAGCGAGAGTTCCATCGCGATAAAAACACAACTGGGGGAAGTCATGACGAGCGCGATTGCGAGAAGTCTATGGGTCGGTGCCATGATGCTGACCGCCGCCGGTGCCGCGAATGCAGAGCCGATCACGGCCAAGATCGGCGTCATGAGCGACATGACCGGCCCCTATGCGGACTTCTCCGGTCAGGGCTCGCTGGAAGCCGTCAACATGGCGGTCGAGGATTTTCGCGCAGCGAACAAGACCGTTTCGGTTGAGGTCGTCTCTGCCGATCCGCAAAACAAGCCGGACACCGGGGCTGCGATCGCCCGGCGCTGGTTCGATACCGAGAATGTCGACCTCATCATCGACATTCCGACCAGCGGCGTCGCGCTGGCCGTCGCCGGTATCGCCAAAGAGAAGAACAAGGTGATGATCGCCACGACCGCGGGGACCTCGGACATCTCCGGCAAGGCGTGCACGCCGAATTCCCTTCACTGGGTCTGGGATACCTGGTCGAGCTCGCACGGAACCGCCGAGGCGGTCGTGAAAAGCGGCGGCAAGAGCTGGTACTTTCTGACTGCGGACTACACCTTCGGGACGACGATGGAGCGCGAGGCCTCCGAGGTTGTGAAGGTCAACGGCGGCACGGTTCTCGGCTCTGTCCGGCATCCGCTCGGCGCCACCGATTTCTCGTCGTTTCTCCTGCAGGCGCAGAGTTCGAAAGCCCAGATCATCGGCCTGGCAAATGGTGGGACCGATACGATCAACGCCATCAGGACCGCGGGCGAATTCGGGCTTATCGCCGGCGGACAGAAGCTGGTCGGCCTCATCGTCTTCATCAACGATATCCATGCCATCGGCCTGAAGCTGTCCAACGGCCTGCAACTGACCACCGCCTTCTACTGGGACCTCAATGACAAGACGCGGGCGTTCGGCGAGCGCTTCGCCAAGCGCATGGGCGGCAAGATGCCGTCGATGAGCCAGGCGGGAAGCTATTCCGCCACGCTGGCCTATCTCAATGCCGTCGCCAAGTCGGGCAGTGCGAAGGATGGCGCCGCCGTGGTCTCGACGCTGCGCGCAAACGGCGCGTTCGACGATCCGCTTTTCGGCAAGACAACCGTCCGGAAAGACGGCCGGGTCGTTCACGACATGTATCTGGTCGAAGTGAAAAAGCCCTCTGAGTCCACGAGGCCGTATGACTATTACAAGGTCATCTCCGTCATCCCCGGTGACAAAGCGTTCCGGCCTCTCAGCGAAGGCGCGTGCCCGGGCGCTCTATAGTCCGCGCGAACGAGCGCGACTGATCCAGCGCGGCAGCTTCCGACAGAGCTCGACTCATCAAACCTGCCCCGGGACGGCAATGGCCATCCATCTCACCCCGTCGGGGAGAGGTGGATGGCGAAGCGATTCGGGTGAGGGCTACGAAACATCGAGCCTGCGGACGCTGTCACCCCCGGCAGTCTCCCGGACGGCGACAGGGAGCGCACGGATTCAGCCCGGATAAACCGGTGCTGCCTTGCCGGCTGGGGTCATGACGTCGCATGTGCTGCGGCCCGCCCTGCCCTGTCGGGACAACGCGATGGAAGGATGACGGAAAGCACTGCGATGAAAAATGATGGTGCCCGGGGGCGGGTTCGAACCACCGACACTGCGATTTTCAGTCGCATGCTCTACCAACTGAGCTACCCGGGCATCGTCCCGGAACGCGTCCGGGAGCGCCGGTTTATAGGCAGGCTGGGCTGCCATGTCCACCCGCTCGATGACGATTGCTGAAAAAGCCGATTTTGCCGTTGGATCAAGGGTTAACAGCTGCACTACCGGCCCGCTTGGACCGCGAATCGCTAATCAGCATCTTCGTCGTCGTTGGGCTTTCCGGGAATCGAATAGGAATTCGACAACCAGCGATTCAAATCGACGTCGCGGCAGCGCTCCGAACAGAACGGCTTCGACGCCTCGACCGCGGGTTTGGCGCAGATCGGGCATGGTTTGGCCGGCCGCGCCGGCGTTTTCAGGGAATCAGCTGGCATTGAGCCAGCCGTCGCGAATCGGAAAGCCCTCGCCGGACAGCAGCGACACCGTCTCGTACAGCGGCAGGCCGACGATGTTGGTGTAGGAGCCGACCATCTTCACCACGAAGGACCCAGCGATGCCCTGCACGGCATAGCCGCCGGCCTTGCCGCGCCATTCGCCGCAATCGATGTAGGCGCGGATGTCCTCGTCGGTCAGCCGCTTGAACCGAACGCGGGTCTCGATCAGCCGCTGCCGAAAAGTTTCCTTCGGCGTCACAATGCAGACCGCGGTGTAGACGCGGTGGTTGCGGCCGGACAGCAGCCGCAGGCATTGCGACGCCTCGTCGGCCAGATCGGCCTTCGGCAGGATGCGGCGGCCGACCGCGACCACGGTATCGGCAGCGAGAATAAACGAGCCGCGCAGGTCGTCGTCGAGTTGCACGGCTTTCAGCGCCGCGTCGGCCTTGGCGCGGGCCAGCCGGTTGGCGCAGCTGCGCGGCAACTCGCCGCGCTTCGGCGTCTCGTCGACATCGGCGGGGCGCAGCGCATCGGGCTCGATGCCCGCCTGGTTGAGCAGGCTGAGGCGGCGAGGCGAGCCGGAGGCGAGAACGAATTTGGGACGGCCGAGCATACGGTTGATCTATCCTGGAAGGGCGCGCGGAACCTATCGGAAGGGCAGAGCTTCGACAACCGCAGGCCGGAGATTGGGTTACCCGCTGGCCGCGCCGCCTTTGGAAAAGCGCTTGCGTATCCGCAACAGCAGACTGTCGCAGACCTCGCGATAGGCCTGCAGACGCTGCTCACGGTTCCCTTCGGTTCCCGAAGGGTCCTGGGTTGGCCAGTATTCGACGTCGGCCGCATTGGTGCGGGTCAGCTCCAGCGCCTTGTGGTGCGCCTCCGGCGACAGCGTAATGATGAGATCGAAATTGAGGCCTTCCCAGTCGTCGAGTTCCTCGAAGGTGGTCGGCTTGTGCTTCGACACATCCTGGCCAAGCTCGGCCATCACGGCGACGACGAACGGATCGAGTGCGCCCTTTTTGACGCCGGCGGATTTCACATACATCGCCTGCGGGAACATCTGCTGCAGCATACTGGCGGCCATCACCGAACGGATGCTGTTCTGGCCGCAGGCGAACAGCACGGCCTGCGGCGCGCGCACACGCGGGGGCTCCGCCACGCGTCAGGCTTTCTCGTGAGCGAGCATGGCCTTTTGACAAACGAAGTCGTTTGTCAGGGAATACCGCATGCCACTTTTCCGGGCCATGCTCAGCCCTTCCAGTGCAGCACGGAGATCAGCGTAAACAGCCGGCGCGCGGTCTCGAAGTCGACCCGCACCTTGCCGTCCAGCCGCTCCATCAACGTGCGCGAGCCCTCGTCATGGATGCCGCGGCGGCCCATGTCGATGGCCTCGATCTTGTCGGGTGTCGCGGTGCGGATCGCCTGGTAATAGCTGTCGCAGATCATGAAGTAGTCCTTCACGATGCGGCGGAACGGCGTCAGCGACAGCAGGTGGACGACGACCTGGCTGGCATCCTCGTGGCGGATGTCGAACATCAGCCGGTTGCCGGTGATTCCGATATGCAGCGTGAACGGACCTTTCCCGGCGCCCCCCGGCGCGAACAGGTTCTTTTCCACCAGATCGTAGATCGCGATCGCACGCTCGTGCTCGATATCCGGCCCGGAACGGCCGATCGATTCCTCATCGAGCGTCACCGCGACGATGCGGTTCTCGGTGTCGTCCCCTGGTGGTGATGTCTTCATCGCAGGTTGAGGCGCAATCCAACTGAACGGGCGTGGGCATCGAGGCCTTCGGCCTTGCCCAGCGTCATCGCAGCCGGTCCCAGCGCCCTTAGCTGGTCCGGCCCGCATTTCAGGATCGACGTTCGCTTCATGAAGTCAAGCACCCCGAGCCCGGAAGAGAACCTTGCCGAGCGCGCGGTCGGCAAAACGTGGTTGGAACCGCCGACATAATCACCGATCGCCTCCGGGGTGTGCGCCCCCAGGAAGATCGCCCCGGCATTGCGGATGCCCAGCGACAGCGCCTCGGGATCGGCGGTGATGATCTCCAGATGTTCGGCGGCGATGATGTTGGCCAGCCGCACGGCCTCGTCCAGCCGCTCGACCAGGATGATCGCGCCATAGGCCTCCCACGACGCCCGGGCGATGTCGGCGCGAGGCAGCGTGGTGAGCTGGGCCTCGACGGCACGGGCGACGTCGTCAGCCAGCGCCGCATTGTCGGTGATCAGGATCGACTGCGCATTGGCATCATGCTCGGCCTGCGCCAGGAGGTCGGCCGCGATCCAGTCGGGGTTGCCGGTGTGGTCGGCGATGACAAGCACTTCGGACGGGCCGGCGATCATGTCGATGCCTACCTTGCCGAACACCTGGCGTTTGGCGGCGGCGACATAGGCATTGCCGGGGCCGACGATCTTGGCGACCGGCGCAATGGTCACGGTGCCGTAGGCCAGAGCGGCCACCGCCTGCGCGCCACCGACGCGGTAGATCTCGGTGACGCCGCCGAGATGGGCGGCGGCCAGCACCAGCGGATTGAGCTTGCCGTCAGGCGACGGCACGACCATCACCACACGGCCGACGCCGGCAACGCGGGCCGGCACGGCATTCATCAGCACCGAGGACGGATAGGCCGCGGTGCCGCCGGGGACATAGAGGCCGACGGCATCGATGGCGCTCCAGCGCCAGCCCAGCTCGACGCCGAGCGCGTCGGTAAAGCGGTCGTCCTTGGGCAATTGCCTCTGATGAAACACCTCGATGCGGTCGCGGGCGAATTTCAGGGCGTCGACGGTGTCATGATCGCAGGCGGCAAGGGCGGCCTCGACTTCGGCCGGGGTGATGCGCAGGCCGGCGGCCTCCAGCGTCAGCCGGTCGAACTTGGCGGTGGCCTCGAGCAAAGCGGCATCGCCACGCGCGGCAACATCATCGACGATCGCCCGGGTGGCGACCTCGATATTGGCGGCGACTTCGCGCTTGGTGTTCAGGAAGGCGTCGAACGCGGACGTGAAATCGTCGCTGCGCGAAGAAAGGCGAATTGGCATGGCATTGTCCCGAGGGGGCCCTGCCGGCCAGAGCCCCCTGCTCAATGGCGCGGCGGCTGGGGGCCGTCAACCCCGGTCGCAGTCGTCGAACGATGGGGACGCGATCGCGGCGGGGAATCCCTCCCCCGCACTTGCGTGGGGAGGGTGGCCGGCCGACAGGCCGGTCGGGTGGGGGTCGTGCAGCACACGCCAGATTTCCTGCATCACTCCATCCAGGTTCTCATTCACTTCGGAATTCCAGAATCGCAGCACGCGAAAGCCCTCGCCGCGCAAGAAGGCGTCGCGCGCCGCATCCTGACAGGCGCCCGGCGCCATACCATGCTGCCCGCCGTCGACCTCGATCACGAGGCCATCACGAAACGACGCGAAGTCGACGATGAGGTGGCGGATCGGCGCTTGCCGGCGGAAGTGGTAGCCGAGCGGCTTCAGCTCGCGCAGCTTTACCCACAGCATCGCCTCCTGCGGCGTCAGGTTTTTTCGGAGTGCACGCGCGTTCTTGTTTGCCACGCTATCCCCCACCCGACCGGCCTGACGGCCGGCCACCCTCCCCACGCGGAAGACGCGGGGGAGGGAAAACAAACTGCGCCGCCGCGTGAATACAACAGGCTAAGCGTTCAAATCCGTCGCTGCGTCCTCGCTGGCGCCGAGGTCATCCGGCCCGAGATCCGCCAGTTCGACTTCGAGGCACTCGACATCCAGCCGCAGCGCACCGCCGTTGGCGAACATCAGCACAATGCTGCCGCCGGGCGGCTGGGCCGGGTAAAACTCGATACCGAGTAGTTCCAGGCCGGCGTCGGTAGCCTCCAGATCGATGTCGCGGGATTTGCAGGCCAGCACCCGGTCAAACCGCAGCGCGGCCAGCAGGCGGCGCGGCGCGGCCTCGCCGGAGATCGCCTGGTCACAATCGAGCCGGTTCATGCCGATCACCAACCGCTTCTCGCTCTGCCGCCAGATGATATCCGCGACCTGAACGGCCGCGTCCTGGACATGGGCGGACAGCACCGCGAGATCGTCGGCATCCAGAGCAATCAGCTTGCGTTGACCTGTCATGACAGCCCCGGAACTTCGAGAATGGCGGGAAACCTAGCCGCTGATGCGCTCGATGGTGGCGCCGCAGGCGGACAGTTTTTCCTCAAGCCGCTCGAAGCCGCGGTCGAGGTGATAGATGCGATTGACCATGGTCTCGCCTTCGGCGACGAGGCCGGCAATCACCAGCGACACCGAAGCGCGCAGGTCGGTCGCCATCACGGGCGCGCCGCGCAATTTGGCGATGCCGTCGATGGTCGCGGTTTCGCCGTCGAGATGAATCTGGGCGCCGAACCGCGCCAGTTCCTGGACGTGCATGAAGCGGTTCTCGAAGATCGTCTCGGTGATCGTCGAGGTTCCCTTGGCGCAGGCCATCAGGGCCATCAGCTGCGCCTGCAGGTCGGTCGGGAAGCCCGGGAACGGCGCCGTCGAGACGTTGACCGGCCGGATGCCGGCGCCGTTGCGGGTGACGCGGATGCCGTCATTGTTGGGAGTGATGGTGGCGCCGGCCGCGGTCAGCACGTCCAGCGCCGATTGCAGCAGTTCCGGCCGCGCGCCGGACAGCTGCACATCGCCGCCGGTCATCGCCACCGCCATCGCATAGGTACCGGTCTCGATACGGTCGGGCAGCACGGTGTGGCGGGCGCCGTGCAGCTTGGCCACGCCCTCGATCACGATACGCGACGTGCCGGCCCCCGTGATCCGGGCACCCATCTTGTTCAGGCAGTCCGCGACGTCGACGATCTCGGGTTCGCAGGCCGCATTGGTAATGATCGTGGTACCCTTGGCGAGCGTCGCTGCCATCAGCGCGACATGGGTGCCGGACACGGTGACCTTGGGGAAATCGATCTCGGCGCCTTTCAGGCCGCCGGGGGCTTTCGCGATCACATAGCCGCCGTCGATGGTCAGTTCGGCGCCGAGCTTCTCCAGCGCCATGATCAGCAGATCCACCGGGCGGGTTCCGATGGCGCAGCCGCCGGGCAGCGAGACCTTCGCCTCGTGCATCCGCGCCAACAGCGGCGCGATCACCCAGAACGACGCGCGCATGGTCGAGACCAGCTCGTAGGGCGCGGTGGTGTCGATGATGTTGGCCGCCGAAATATGCAGGGTCTGGCCCTGATATTCGTGGTCGCCGGGGCGCTTGCCCGCCGACATGATGTCGATGCCGTGGTTGCCGAGGATGCGCTGCACCTGCGCGACGTCGGCCAGCCGCGGCACGTTGTCGAGGATCAGCGTTTCGTCGGTCAGCAAAGCGGCGATCATCAGCGGCAAGGCAGCGTTCTTCGCGCCCGAAATCGGGATGGTGCCATTGAGTTTTGCGCCGCCGACGATGCGAATGCGATCCATACCGATTCCTGCTGATTGTGTGCCCTCCAATATAGGGCGGATGGGCTCTTTAACGCAAAAGCTTAGAAGTTTGCGGCTTTTCGATGGGAACCGGCGGATTTGCCCGATCCGGCGCTATTTCGCTCGGATCCGGTTGATATCGGCGATTTCCAGCACCGGTTTGGGATAACCGTCGCGGGCCACCGTGAGCATGGCGCGGCCGATTTGCTCGGTGGTGGTGACATAATCCGGCGCCAGGCGATGCAGCAGCGACCATAGCGGGCCGGTGACGAAGTAGACCGCCTGCACCCAGCCGGTCTTGGAGCGGACGCCGTGCAGCGGCTGGATGGCGCCGGGGCGGAACATGTAGGCGGCCTTGAACGGTAATTTCAGCAGATCGTTCTCGGTCTTGCCCTTGATCCGCGCCCACATCACGCGGCCCCGCTCCGAGGAATCGCAGCCCTTGCCGGTGACGTAAGTGAACGTCATGCCGGGATTGAGTCGCGCCAGCGTCGTCGCCGCAGCCATCGTGAGATCGTAGGTCAGGTGACGGTATTTATCTTCGGTCATGCCGATGGAGCTGACGCCGAGGCAGAAGAAGCAAGCGTCATAGCCGGTCAGTTCAGGCTCGACCGCCGACCAATCGAAGAAGTCGGCATGCACGATCTCATGCAGCCTGGGATCGCGACGGCCGGTCGGGCTGCGCCCGACCGCGAGGATGGCTTCGACGTCCGCGTCCATCAGGCATTCGCGCAACACGCCCTGCCCGACCATGCCGGTGGCGCCGAACAGAATGACTTTCATCAGGATTTGATGAAAGCGAGCAGGTCGGCATTGATCACGTCGGCGTGCGTGGTGATCATGCCGTGCGGATAGTCCTTGTAGGTCTTCAACGTGCCGTTCTTCACCAGTTTCGCAGAGAGCGGACCGGAATCGGCGTAGGGCACGATCTGGTCGTCCTCGCTGTGCATCACCAGCACCGGCACGGTGATCTTCTTGAGATCCTCGGTGAAGTCGGTCTGCGAGAACGCAACGATGCCGTCGTAATGCGCCTTGGCGCCACCCATCATGCCCTGCCGCCACCAGTTCTGGATGGTGGCCTCCTGCGCTTTCACGCCCGGCCGGTTGAAACCGTAGAACGGCCCCTCCGGCAGGTCGCGATAGAATTTCGAGCGGTTGGCGGCGAGTTGCGCCTGCAGCCCGTCGAACACCTCCTTCGGCAGGCCGCCGGGATTGCTGGCAGTCTTCACCATCAGCGGCGGCACAGCGCAGAGCAAAGCGGCCTTGGCGACGCGGCTTTCGCCGTGACGCCCGAGATAATGCGCGACTTCGCCGCCGCCGGTGGAGTGGCCGACATGGATCGCGTTCTTCAGGTCGAGATGCGCGGTCAAGGCGGCGAGATCGTCAGCGTAGTGGTCCATGTCATGGCCGTCGCCGGTCTGGCTGGAGCGGCCGTGACCGCGGCGGTCATGGGCGATGACGCGATAGCCCTTGGAGAGGAAGAACATCATCTGCGGATCCCAGTCATCCGCCGACAGCGGCCAGCCGTGGCTGAACACGATGGGCTGCCCGGTGCCCCAGTCCTTGTAATAGATTTCGGTGCCGTCCTTGACTGTGATCGTTGGCATGAAGGGTCTCTCGCTCAGTTCGGTCGTGGAAGACAGATCGGCGCGATATCAACGGGTCGCGTAGCCCGTCGAGGCCATCGGTGCCGGATGAAACTTTCTCAATGCGAGAACGCCCACGACGATGAAGAACACCAGCACGATGCCCTGAACGATGGCGAAGGGCGGCTCGCTGGGTGGCACGCTCGGCGCCAGCGCGTGCAAGGCCGGCACCTTCAGGAAGCTCTGGATCACCAGAACGAACACATTGAAATACAGAGAGGCCATCGCAGTCACGACGTAGATCCAACGCCACGAGCCCGCGAGTTTCCGGCCATACAGCGCCACGCAGGCGATCGCCAGCAACACCAGCGAGAGAATGCCGATGACGTGTGACGGCAGCAATTTTTCAACCGGAAAGAAGAACCCGGTGACGCTGGTCAGGATCGTCGTCGCCAGAAACAGCGCGGTCCAGCCCGGCAGCGGCTTCGATACCAGCATTCCCGCCATCGCGATCAGGCCGGCGACGATGCCGACCAGGCTGATCACGACATGAAGTAGCGTAAACGTCGCAAGGCTCATTCCGAAGATCATGACGCTCTCCCGATGCCGGGCCCCGCGAGAAGATTTTCTGTCCGCCAAGACGCCCGACCTGAAGACGCATCACTTCAAGACATGCCGCTTGCCGAACGCAACTTCACCGAAGCCGATAATCACCACATTGCGCATGACAAACGGAACTTTGTCAAAATACGATTCTGTGTTCGGATACCAGCGGTTCAGTAGTAGCGCGGGATTGGGCCGTTATGCGGCGTCTTGCGGTCGGAGAGATCGAACATCACCTCGTCGAGATAGCACCAGCCCCAGCCTTCCGGCGGATCGTAGCCTTCGATGACCGGATGCCGTGTCGCGTGAAAATGCTTGGTGGCGTGGCGGTTTGGCGAGTCGTCGCAGCAGCCGACATGGCCGCAGGTGCGGCAGATCCGCAGATGAAGCCACACGCTGCCGCTCTTCAGACATTCCTCGCAGCCGAGCGCGCTCGGCGTGACATCGCGAATTCCCGAAATATGCGTGCAGCGTATGGCAGTCATACTGTTCAACCTTTATGAGGCCGGATCACACAATGCTTGTTTCGAAGAACATGACATCGGCGCCGCCGCTGGCGAAATTCGGCAGATCGCCCACCGCGGCCTGCCCTTCCGGACTGGCGAAGGCGGCCTGGATCGCGGCCACGCTGTCAAAGGTCAGCATCGCCACCAGATGCGCGCCGGTCGGACCGCCGGGACCGGCGACGTCGCCTTTGCTCACTTGATAGTTGCGCAGGCCGGGCATTTTCTTCGCGAGCGGGATATGAGTCGCGGTGTAGTATCTGTCGAAGGCCGCAGGATCAGTCGGGGTCTTATAAACGACGACGAGTTCAGCCATAAAATCCTCCCTGTGTTTTTTGGTAGCACGCCCATCCTAATGCGTTTTCGAACGAAGGGGATACCGCTCGCGTCAAGATAAAGTGTCAAAACAAACGGCTAAAGCCCGGGCTTGGCGATGTCTCCGAGAAATCCGTGCAATGCAGCCACCACCTGCGCGCCTTCGCCGATCGCGCCGCCCACCCGCTTGACCGAGCCGGAGCGAACGTCGCCGACCGCGAACACGCCGGGCACCGAGGTCTCCAGCGCCGGTACGCTGCGCTCGCCGGACGGCGTCCCGGTGATCACGAAGCCGCCGCGGTCCAGCGCCATGCCGCAATCCTCCAGCCAGCCGGTGGCCGGATCGGCGCCGACGAACAGAAAGAGGTTGCGGATATCCATGGTCGAGCGTTCGCCCGACAGCCGGCTGCGCAACTCCACGCGATCGAGCCCGGAATCGCCGGTGCCCGCCAGACTTACCACCTCGGTGTTGAACACCAGTTCGATATTGGGCGTCGCCTCGATGCGCTCGATCAGGTAGCGCGACATGCTGGAGCCAAGCCCGCCGCCGCGGATCACCATGTGGACCTTGCTGGCCTGCGAGGCGAGATACACCGCGGCCTGCCCCGCCGAATTGCCGCCACCGACGAGGATCACTTCCTGCGCCTTGCACAGGCGCGCTTCGATCGGCGAGGCCCAGTACCAGACGCCGCGGCCTTCGTAATCGGCGAGCCGTTCGATTTCCGGGCGACGATAGCGCGCGCCTGACGCCACCACGACGGCGCGGGCATGCAGCGTGTCGCCCCCGTCCAGCGCCAGCGCAAACGCGCCGTCGGTCCGTTTGCAGTCGAGCGACTGAACGGCGACCGGGATCATAATATCGGCGCCGAATTTCTGCGCCTGGTTGAAGGCCCGTGCGGTCAGCGCGATGCCGGAGATGCCGGTCGGAAAACCCAGATAGTTCTCGATCCGCGCGCTGGCGCCGGCCTGGCCGCCGAACGCCCGCAAATCGCACACCGCCACCGTCAGCCCTTCGGACGCCGCATACACCGCGGTGGAGAGGCCGGCCGGGCCGGCGCCGATGATGGCGACGTCGTACAGCTTGCCCTTCTCGATATGGCCGATCATGCCCATCGCGCGGGCCAGCTCGGGCACCGAGGGATTGCGCAGCACGGTGCCGTCGGCGACCACCACCAGCGGCAGGTCCTGCAATGACGGCGCAGTGCGCGCGACCAGATCGGCGGCGTCCTTGTCGGAAGCCGGATCGAGCAAATGATGCGGATAGCCGTTGCGGGTGAGGAAGCCCTGCAGCCGGACGACGTCGGCAGTATTCCCGGCGCCGATCAGCACCGGCCCGCCGACGCCGCCCTGGATCAGGTTGACCCGGCGCAGGATCATCGCGCGCATGATGCGCTCGCCGAGGTCGGCCTCGGCCACCAGCAGGGCGCGCAGCCGCTCCGGCTGGATCAGCAGCGTCTCGACGGCGCCCTCGGCATAGGCATCGACCAGCGCCATGCGGCCGGACAACTGGCCGATCTCGGCGATGAACTGCCCGGCGCCCTGATCGGCCACCGGGGTGATGTGGCCGAGGCCGTCGCGCTGGGTGATGGCGACATGGCCCGCCAGCACCACGAACATGCCGGGACCGGGCTTGCCGGTCTCGAACAGCAGCTCGCCGTCCTGGAAATGCCGGACCTCGCCGAATCGGCGGATACGCTCGATTTCGGCACCGGTCAGTTCGGGAAATGTCTGGTCGTGGCGCGGCAGCGCCGGGGGATGCCTGGGCAGGACGGGGATCACAGATTCTGAAGACATCTCACCTCGCCATGTTGCGGCATGAATCGCCGCTATAAATCGCCATCCACTACGGCCGGTCTTGAACAATCGGCCGGTGCGACGCCGGCATCCGGCCCCGCAGCAACCTCAGCCGGCGCGTCGGCCCGACCGCGGGACTGTGATTTTCGGCGTTTCAGATTGTCGCGCAGCGCCTTGGCCAGCCGGTTCCGCCGGGCCAGATCATGTTCGTTGCGGCGCTCGCCCGGCTCGTCTGTCATGGTGGTCCCGAATGTTGCTCAGTTCCCCCTGTCGGGAACAGGCTGCTCGCCGCAGCAATACCGCCTGCGCCCCAAGATAGGGACGCGCCGCAGCGACGCAACGCCGCCGCCCCGCCGCAAGGGCGCCTTATCCGGCCAGAATCCGGCGCCAAACGGCCCTGCCGGAATAATTCATGCATATTGATGGACAGACAGCCCTCGACGCGCTTGCGCAGGCTGAAACCATGTGGCAAAGGTCCCCCCGCTTGACGGGCCCTTCGGGGTTGATTCCTGTCCCCAGCACGCTGCCGTAGCTCAGTGGTAGAGCACTCCATTGGTAATGGAGAGGTCCACAGTTCGACCCTGTGTGGCAGCACCATCATTCCTGCTGGTAGATCAACACCTTACTGAAATCATTGAGACTTTCGGGCCGCTCCTGATACACACAGGTGCTGCACAATGGTGTTGAGAATGGCCTGCCCCACCAAGCGTACCGGCTCCGACAATTGGTATTATCGTCGCCGCATCCCCGCCAACGTGCGAGCTGCCCTTGCCAAGGTTCCCAAGGCTCAGCGCCCACCGGGATGGTTCAAGGACCACATCAGCATCTCGCTGGGTACGGCGGATCGGGCTCAGGCCAAGGCGAAGTGCCCCCAGGTCGCGGCGGAAGTCGAGGCGGCGACCCGGATCGACCGCTTGGCTCGCAGCATCGGTGACCTTCAAGACATTGTCCGCGCCGTCAGGGCTAAGGGCGCGAGCCTCAAGGCCACCGAGCAGCAGATCGACACCGGCACCGCAGCAGGCAAGGCGTTCCTCGACATGCTGGGCGTGTTCGCCGAGTTCGAGACGAACCTGCGTAAGGAGCGCCAGATGGAAAGCATCGCCAAGGCAAAGGCCGAGGGCGTCTACAAGGGACGCAAGCCCAGCATCGACACCGCCAAGGTCAAGGCGTTGAAGGCGCAGGGCATAGGGCCGTCTGCCATCGCGAAGGCGTTGGGGATCGGTCGAGCTTCCGTGTACCGCGCCCTTGAAGTTGCAGCCACCGGGGACTGAGATAGTGTCCTGTAATCGGGGATAGTCTAACGACGATAGCTGAGCCGACAGACGGTCTACCGCATCAAGGCCGATCCCGCAGCGGCATGATGATCCATGCGGCCCTATCAGTGCTTTTGCGGGCCTGTCGGACGATGGTCCATGAGGCTTTGGGAAATGTCCGATATTGTTGAGGTGCTTGTTTCATAGGAAGCTACCAACTGATCGGATGATCTAAATTTTGGAGAGCATCGATGACATATCCCATGATCGGCAAACGTTATTACGTGGAATTTCCTACGATGTCGTTTTATCTGCACTTCGTAAGTGAAAAGTCGCTGGAATTCATCGTCGAGAAGAGCCCGGACCTTCCGAAGGGTTCTTCGCATACAGTCGATATCACTATCGCACCTCTACGCGATGAGCTGTATATGATCTCTTGGCAGGAGAAGAGTGGAAATACCGTAGTCCATATTGAGGACTTCAAGGAACATCGGGTCCACGCCTTCCTGACGATGAAGGACTTGAAATTCATCAAGCAGTCTGCGGCGTTAGTTGAGGCTACATAAGCAGCCGCCACAACTATAAGCCCGATCGATAGCCACTGCCGACCAGATTACCTTCCCCATTGTCTGTGCAGGGAGATAGCGCGACCTCGACCGCCATGCCACGGGAGGCATAGACCATGCCCGGAAGCCATTGATCGCATCAAGGATGGCCTTTTGCAGCGGTCGCTGAACGTGACAACTACTCACAGCGCTGCTACACAGCAAGCCCGAACGATCCCGAAAAACTCAATGTAATCAAAGGTAATGCCGCCATCTTTCACAGTTCGACCCTGTGTGGCAGCACCAGCCCCGCTTCTATTTAATGGGCTGTTGGAAGAAACAGCAGACGCATCATTGCCGTCGCGGCCGTCAGACTTCCTCGATCTTCATGCGCCGACCCCATTTGTCGAAGAAGTGCCCCTCGTTCAGCACCAGCCGATCGTCGTCGAGGCGCTGTTCGAGCAGGCGCAGCCGCGCGCGGGCGGTCGGGTTGTCCAGCGGGCCGCCCTCGGCGAGTTCCGGGAAGAAGGCCGCGCCGTCCCATGGTCGCCCGGTGCCGGCGAACAGAAGCGTGATGCCGCCCCAATCGATCTCGTCGCCGATCACGTTGAGAAACGTCGAGTTTAGAGGCGCGACGCGCGGGCCCGCGATCTCCACGAGAACGGCGAGCGCCGTGAACGGACCCAGCTCCGCGAACGCGGTCGCGATCCATCGGTCGAAATCGGTAGCGGCGTCGGCCTTGCTAGAAATCGACAACGGGTGTCTCCGGAATGTAGTTCTCGAACAGCACCCAGAACGCGCCCGGATGTGTCTCCAGGTACCAGGCCTCGAATTGCGCCAGCGCCGCCATCACGTCTGGCTTGAGCCCGGACTTGGGCTCGGACTTGAGCTTGTCCGCGCTTTCCGCCGGTGCGAGGCTGCCAAACATGGCTTGCGCCACCGGCGCGAAAGCCGAGACGACGGCGATGCGGGCCTCGCTGTCGCTAACCCAGCCGAGCTTGGCGCGAAGCACTGCGGAGCCGACCGCGACCGCGATTTCCTCGCTCTCGGCGCTGGCGACGGCGCCGGACACTTCATTGATCAGATTGAAGCGCCGGTACGCAAACGAACGCTCCTGTTCCAAATGCCGGATGCGCGCGGCGATCTGGCTGCGAAACTCTTCTTCCGCGACGGCGCTTGCGTGCGCGGCGCGGCGCAGCGAATCGAGATAGGCAGCTTCGGCGTCCATCAGGAGCCCTTTTCATCTTGGCGGAAGAGAGAGGGAGTCGAACCCACCAGAGACCGGCTCGCGGCCCCTCCCGGATTTGAAGTCCGGACGCCCCACCAGGGACGATTCTCCTCCTGAAATATTTTCAGGAGTACTTTCAGAAATACTTGCAGAAGTACTTGCAGGAATATCGGCAGCACGCGAATCCGCGTCCGGCAGGGTGCGAAACAGATCGAGACGATGCCGGTTGACGCGACGCAGGTCGCCGCGCCGGATCGTCACGCCATGCCGGTCGAAAAACTCGAGGATCTGGATCGCGACCTTTCGGCCATTATCGACGCGATCGCGAAACTGCGAGGCGGAGAACTGCGACTGCGGCTGGCCCTCGCCGAGGCTGGTGACGATGCCGACCATTTCGGCCACCGTGGCGCGGAGAAAGAAATGATCGTGCGCCATCTCGTCGACCCGCCCCATGCGCCCAAGCAGTTTCAGCAAGCGGCGGACGTCGGCCTCTTTCAACGCCAGCAACGTCGCGATATCGCGCACCCGCGGCGGACGGAATCGCTCCGCCCCCGACAGCAGCGGAGCGATGCTTGCCCACAGCTGCTCGTCCTCATCGGTCAGGCGCACCTCATGGCCGGCAAGACGCACCCAGGCGCCATCAAGCGCAATACTCCGGCTTTCGACGAGGCCATGCAGCACCGCCAGCAGCGCCGGCGCCGGCAGCCGGGGCTCGAGTTGCAGGCGCAGCCGCTCCAGACCGATGCCCGGCAGATCGGGAATGTCGGCATGGAAGGCTTGCAGCGTGGCCAGCAGCGTTTGCTTCAGCGTGAGATGCAGCGGTGCGGACATGGCGAAGGCGCCACCGGGCGTTTCCAGTGTGACGACCGACAGCCGGGCGACAATCTCCTGCGACTGCGCATCGGACAGCGCGCGATCCCGCGCGAAGGCCGGCAGGTCGATATAATACGGCGCGATGTCCAGCAATGCGGCCAACGCCGCGGCGGGATCGCCCAGCGCGTGCGCGCGCAACTGGGCGAGGCGCGCCGGCGTCCGGCGCTTGCGGGCCGGCGCGCGCAGATCGAGCAAGATCCCGCCACCGATCGTGCGCTGGCTGGTGGTGTCGCGCACCACGAAGCGATCGCCCGATGCCGCGGCGATCGGCTGTTCCAGCACCAGTTGCACATAGCCGGACTGGCCGGGCGCGATGGCGCCTTCTTCGAGCAGCACCACGCGAGCGCCGACTTCCACGGAGGCATGAAACAGCCGGACCGGCATCCACTGGGTGACGGGTTTCGTCTCCGAGGCCAACAGCCGCAGTTCCGCGTCGATGCGGCTGGTCGGCGCGTGCAGCATGGGATCGAGCACGACGTCGCCGCGCGCAATCGCGTCCTTGCTGATGTCCTCGCCAACGAGGTTAAGCGCGCAGCGCTGGCCGGCAATGCCGCGCGGGCTCGGCCGGTTCTGCGCGTGGATAGAGCGCACGCGCGCCGAAAGCCCCGAGGGCGAGATCGTCACGCGGTCGTTGTTCGCCACCGCGCCTGACAACACCGTGCCGGTGACCACGGTGCCTGCGCCGGTCAGCGTGAACGAGCGGTCCACCGCCAGGCGGAAGCGGCCGGACGCCGCGCGTGCTCCGAAGCTGCGCGCGATCTCGAGCAGTTCCGCGCGCAGCTCCGCAATGCCGGCTTCTGTCACAGTGGAGACGGGGACGATGCGCGCATCCGCCAGCCGCGTTGCACGCAGCACGTCGGCGATTTCCGCCGCAACCTCCGCCTGCCGCGAGGGCGACGCGAGATCGGCCTTGGTCAGCACTACAATGCCGCGCTTGATGCCAAGCAGATCGACGATGGCGAGATGTTCGCGCGTCTGCGGCTTGATACCTTCATCGGCGGCGACCACCAGCATGACGAAGTCGATGCCGGTGGCGCCGGCCAGCATGTTGTGAATAAAGCGCTCATGGCCGGGAACATCGACAAAGCCGAGCACCGATCCGTCGGCGTCCGGCAGATAGGCGAAACCGAGATCGATCGAGATGCCGCGGACCTTCTCTTCCTTCAGCCGATCGGTCTCGACACCGGTGAGCGCGCGCACCAGCGAGGTTTTGCCGTGATCGATATGGCCTGCGGTCCCGATGATCATGGCGACGGCCCGGGCAATGGCTGCCGGGCTTGCCGCTCGGCCTCGGCAATCTCGGCAGGCGTGAGGACGCCGCGCGTCGCGCCGAGGAAACGTGAGGCGAGCGCGCTCCTGCCAGTGCCCGCGCGCAACAGCCACACCAGTGCCTGCTGCGGGTCCCGCGCCGTGCCGGCGCCGAGATAGCAGGCGGCGCCGAGCATCGCCTGACCGTCGGCATCACCGCGCTCGGCGCCGCGCCGCCACCATTGCACCGAGAGCTCCGGGTTGCGCTCGACGCCCACCGCGTCGTGATACAGCATGCCGAGCCGGGTCATCGACGAGGCAACACCCTGCTCGGCTGCGGCCAGCGCCCATTTTCGCGCTTCGGCGTAGTCATGGATCATGACCTCGCCTTCCAGCAGCATCCAGCTCAGCATGTCCTGCGCCGGCCCGTCGCCGGCCTCGGCGGCGGCGCGGTACAGCTTCGAGGCGCGCCTGAAGTCCTCCGGCACGCCGTCACCGCGAAAATACAAAGCGGCAAGATTGCGCTGCCCCTCGCGGTCGCCGGCGTCCGCCGCCAGTGTCAGCCAGCGCACCGCGAGCGGATAATCCGGCTCGACGCCCCAGCCTTCTGCAAAGCAGGCGCCGACATAGGCCTGCGCCCCGGCCATGCCGGCATTCGCCAGCGGTCCCCAGATCTCCAGCGCCGTCGGATAGTCGCCGCGCACGAACGCCTCGCGCGCCGCCTCCATCTGGTCGGGCACCGAACGCGCATCGAGCAGCGTGACCGTTTCAGTCCGGTTCATCGCGTGCCTCCGAAAGGTCGAGCGAGGCCAGATTCGCCGCAAGGGCGCTCTCGTCGTCGAGGCATCGCAGGTCGAGGATAAACGCCTGATCCTCGATCCGGCCGATGACGGGAATGTCGAGGCTACGCAGCCCTGCGGCCAGCCGCTTCAGCAAGCGCCCGGCGCTCCGGCGGGCGACGGGACGAACCGCGAGCCCGGCGCTCGGCAGCGTGGCCATCGGCAACGCGCCCGAGCCGACCTGGCTTTCACAGGCGACGACCTCGACAGCGAAAGCCGCGCCGACCGCGGCCTGCAGGACACGCTGCAGGCGACGCGCGCGCGCTTCGATATCAGCCACCGGCTGCGACAGCAGGCGGAACGTCGGCAGTTCGCGCGCGAGACGATCCGGATTGCGATACAGCCTGAGCGTCGCTTCAAGCGCTGCGATACGCATCTTGTCGAGGCGCAGCGCGCGCTTCATCGGGTTGCGGTTGATGGCCGCAATCAGGTCCTTGCGCCCGACGATGAAGCCAGCCTGCGGACCGCCCAAAAGCTTGTCGCCGGAGAAGGTAACGAGATCGGCGCCATCGGCAATCGCTTCCGCCACCGTCGGCTCGTGCGCCAGCCCGAACGGCACGAGATCGACCAGCGTGCCGGAGCCCAGATCGTGCACCAGCGGAATCTTTCGCTCGGCCGCGATAACTGCCAGTTCGCGGGCAGCGACCTCCCTGGTGAATCCCTCGATCCGGTAGTTCGAGGTGTGCACCTTGAATAGCATCCCGGTCTTCGGGCCGATCGCGCCGATATAGTCTTTCGGATGCGTGCGGTTGGTGGTGCCGACCTCGACCAGTTTGGTGCCGGCGCGCGACATGATCTCCGGCAGCCGGAACGCGCCGCCGATCTCGATCAACTCGCCGCGCGAGACAATTGCCTCACGGCGCAGCGCCAGCGTGTTGAGCACCAGCAGAACCGCCGCCGCATTGTTGTTGACGGTGGTGGCGTCCTCCGCACCGGTCAACTCGCACAACAACCCGCGCAGATGATCGTCGCGTTCGCCGCGCCGGCCATCCTCCAGATCGAACTCCAGCGCCACCGCGGAGCGCATCACGGCGGTGGCGGCAGCGATCGCCGGTTCGGCCAGCAGCGCGCGGCCGAGATTGGTGTGCAGCACCGTGCCGGTCAGGTTGAACACCGCGCGAAGGCTGGGCTTGTCGAGTTGTTCGAGCTGGGAAACCGCTTCTGCGACCACATCATCCAGCTGTCCGGCCACAGCGCCCCGCGCGCGGAACTCTGCGAGAATACGGCGCACGGCTCCGACCACGGCCGGGCGCCCGAAGCGCTCGATCGCAGCCGATGCTGCGTCCGACCTCAGGACCTCGTCGACCGAGGGCAGCCTTCGCAGCTTGGCGGTCACGGTTTTCGCCATCGCGCCCTCAATAGCCGAGCAGGAACGGGTTGACGCTGCCGCGCCGGTAGCTGTCCTCGCGTAGCAGAAGATCGAGCGCGAGGCTGGCGACGTCATCGGCCACCGGATCGAGCGCGGGGTTCTTATGCTGGTGCAGGATCTTGACGTAACCGCGGCACTTGTCGCAGGTCTCCCCCCAAAGCGTGCCGTTGCCGCCTTCCACCTCGCGATAGATGATGCCCTCGGTAGAGCTGCACAACGTGCATTTGATCCGCACATAGTTCCATTGCGTCGCGCAGAGCGAGCAGACACAGAACCGCGCCCCATGCGCGCCCTGCCAGCCGACCACCATCGATGCCACCGGCGCGCCGCCGCACGCGGGACAAACACCGTCACCGACCGGGACGAGCTTTTTCATCTCCAGCGCCGAGGCCAATCGTGCATAATGCACCTGCAGCGCGGCAGCGACAAAGACATGCGCGGCGAAGTCCTGCACCGGGATTTCGTTGGCGAGAACCGCTTCCGCGAGTGCCGTGCGCGTTGCGGCATCCGCCGCGGACACACTTGCCAGCGCTGTTCGCGCGGCCTCAGGCATGTCCACGCCGGCCGCCAGCGTCAGCAGCCGCTCCAGCGTGGCATCGTATGCGGCATCCGCCGTAAACCGACCGCCGCCCAGCGGCGGCATCGCGTGGTCGCGGGCGCGCTGGCGTTCCGGTTCGCCGGGCAGATCGACGTCGGGCAACCCGTCCTGCAACGCGTGCTGGCAGGACGACAGGCCGGACAAAAATAGCAGGAACGACGCCAGCTGATGCTGCGCGGAAAGCTCGCGAAGACGTTCGGCACGGATATTGAAAAGTGTTGCTGGATCGGGAAGCCGTGCGAGAGGCGGCTCGGCAACCTCTCCAATTACGGTCGGATCGGGCTGCAATGAATCGATCTTGCTCATCCAGTTACCTCACGAACCACACGGGCCACGTGCAAAGCAGAACCCCGACAGACTAGCGCAGCGATGCGCCCACACAAGAACGATCAGCCTTCCGGACGACCGGCCTTGCCACCGACCAGTTCGCGCAGCCATTTGCGATGATGCCGCCACGCCCAGCCGCCGGTCACGCGGCCGTTGGTCATCGCGCTGATCGTGCCGCGCACCCAGATCGCCGCATAGACGTGAACGATCCAGACGCAGATGATAACCACCGCCGCCAACGCATGAACAAGTATCGCAATGCGCTTCTGGTCGATCGTCGTATAGGCCGCAAAATACTGGTCCCAAATCGCGAAGCCGCTGATGATGAGGACGATGATCAGCAGCGACATGCCCCAGAACACCCCCTTCTGGCCCGCATTGTACTTGCCGACTTCCGGCAGTCGTTCCTCATGGCCGCCGACCACGTCGCGAATCCGGGAGACCCAGACGCCGTCCTCGCGCTGCCACAGGTTGGCGCGCCAGAAGCGGATGAACAGGCCACTGAAGGAGAAGAACAACACCACGCCGATCCACGGATGAACGGTGCGGGTCCATTGCCCGCCGCCGAACAGCCAGGTCAAAAAGAACAGGCTGGGATGAAACAGCGCCAGCCCCGACAGCGCCAGCAGCACGAGGCAGGTCGCAGTGATCCAGTGGTTGATCCGCGCGCCCTTCGTGTAGCGATCCACCGTAACCGGATCGCCGGGATGAACCTGATCGCCGGTCTCGACGTCATACGCCGTCATGGATTGCTCCCGGTCAGACGCTTGGCATTCTCCTCGTCCTCGGGCGACACGCGGTTGGCGCCCGACACCAGGTGATGCATGAAACCGATCGCCGCGAAGGCGCCGATCGCCGCCATGCCGACATATTTGGTCATGCCTTTCCACACCTCGACGATCGGGCTGATCCTCGGATTGTTCGGAAGGTTGGCGTAGATCTCAGGCTTGTCGGCGTGGTGCAGCACGTACATCACATGGGTGCCGCCGACGCCCGGCGGATCGTACAGGCCGGCATTCTTGTAGCCGCGCGATTTCAGATCCGTGATGCGGATATCGGCCCATTTCTTCATGTCGTCCTTGGTGCCGAATACGATCGCCTGGGTCGGGCAGGCCTTGGCGCAGGCCGGTCCCTGGCCGACGGCGACACGGTCCGAACACAAGGTGCATTTGTAGGCCTTGTGATCGACCTTGGAGATGCGCGGGATGTCGAACGGACAGCCCTTCACGCAGTAGCCGCAGCCGATGCACTTGTCGTGATCGAAATCGACGATGCCGTTGGAGTACTGCACAATCGCGCCGGGCGCCGGGCACGCCTTGAGACAGCCGGGGTCGGCGCAATGCATGCAGCCGTCTTTGCGGATCAGCCACTCCAGATTGTCGGATTCCGGATTGATCCATTCGGTGAAGCGCATCACCGTGAGGCTCTGCGGCGACAGATCGGACGGATTGTCGAGGACGCCGTGGTTGGCGCCGACCTCCTCGCGCAGGTCGTTCCATTCCAGACAGGCCGCCTGGCAGGCCTTGCAGCCAATGCATTTCGACACGTCGATCAGCTTGGCCATCGGCTCAAGCTGACGCGCGGGGGCGGCGACGCTCGACGCCGAGCGACGCACCATGTCCTGCTCGCCGAATTTCGGCGCGGACTGCAGGGGGGGATTGGGGATCGGGGGAAACACGGCGATATCCTCCCTAGGCCACAGGCCCGGCGATGGCTTCGATATTGACCAGAAATGCCTTGAACTCCGGCGTCTCGATGTTGGCGTCGCCTACGAACGGCGTCAGCGAGTTCGGCCCCCAGCCCTTCTTCGCTTCACCCATGAAGCCCCAATGGATCGGGATGCCGACGACGTGCACCGTCTTGCCGTCGCAGATCAGCGGCCGGATCCGTTTGGTGACCACCGCCTTGGCCTTGATCGAGCCGCGCTTCGACCAGACGCGCACCCATCCGCCGAGTGTAATGCCCTTCTCCTTCGCCAGTTCCTCGCTGATCTCGACGAAGAATTCGGGCTGCAGCGCGGCGTTGATCCGGGCGTGCTTGGTCCAGTAGTGGAAATGCTCGGTGAGCCGGTACGATGTCGCCGCATAGGGGAATTCCGCGGCGTCGCCAAACTGCTCCATGTCGTTCTTGAACACGCGAGCAGCCGGATTGCCTCGAATCTTCGGCGCGATCACATTCGCAATCGGCGACTCGAACGGCTCGTAATGCGCCGGGAACGGGCCATCGCGCATCATGCCCCGCACGAACAGCCGCGCCGACCCCTCCGGGTTCATGATGAACGGCCCGACATCCTGCGGCTTCGCATTGGGTGCGATATCCGGCACGTCGTAACCGGTCCAAGCCGTGCCATTCCACTCCATCAACTTGCGGCTGGGATCCCACGGCTTGCCGTTGAGGTCGGCGGAGGCGCGGTTGTACAGAATGCGGCGATTGAGCGGCCACGCCCACGTCCATTTGAGATAGGCGCCGGTGTTGTCGGGGTCGCTGGTGTCGCGGCGCGCCATGTTGTTGCCGGCCTCGTTGTAGCAGCCGGAATAGATCCAGCATCCGCACGCCGTCTTGCCGTCATCGCGCAGCGCCGCGAAGCTGACGACCTGCTTGCCCTTGGCCAGCACGACCTTGGTCGGATCGTTGGGATCCATGACGTCATCGAGAGCCGAGCCGTTCAGCTCCTTCGCCAGTTCATCGGCGGTCGGCTCATACGGATCCTTGTAGCGCCAGTCGAGATTGAGGATCGGGTCCGCGATCGGGCCGCCCTCCTTGCGATACAATTCGCGCAGCCGCACGAAAATGTTCGCCATGATCCAGTTGTCCGTGCGCGCTTCGCCCGGCGGGCTACCGGCCGGCCAGTGCCACTGCAGCCAGCGGCCGGAATTGGTGAGCGAACCCTCGTCTTCGGCAAAACAGGTGGTCGGAAGCTCGAACACCTCGGTCTGGATATTGGCGGTATTGACGTCGTTGTGCTCGCCGTGATTCTGCCAGAACCGCGACGTTTCGGTCTGCAGCGGATCCATGATGACGAGGAATTTCAACCTGGAAAGCGCATCCGTCACCTTCTTGCGGTTGGGGAACGCCATCAGCGGATTGAAGCCCTGACAGAAATAGCCGTTCATCTTGCCTTCCTTCATCAATTCGAAGGCACGCAGGATGTCATAGGTCGGCACGTCCATCTTCGGCAGCCAGTCATAGGCGAAGTTGTTCTCCGGCGTCGCCGCGTCGCCCCACATCGATTTCAGGAAGCTGACGAAGAACTTCTTGTAGTTCTGCCAATAGCTGGTCTGGTTCGGCAGCAACGGCTTGAAACCGCGCGTCGACATGTAACTGTCGAAGGTAGGCTCGCGTTCGACCGGCAGGGTCAGATAACCCGGCAGCATGTTGGACATCAGCCCGATGTCGGTCAGGCCCTGGATGTTGGAGTGGCCGCGCAACGCATTCATGCCGCCGCCGCGCACGCCGATATTGCCGAGGATGAGCTGCAGCATCGCCATGCCGCGGATGTTCTGCGAGCCCTTGGAATGCTGGGTCCAGCCGAGCGCATACATCGACGTCATGGTCTTGGTCGGCGACGAACACTCGCCGATCATCTCGCAGATCTTGACGAACTTGTCCTGCGGTGTGCCGCAGATCCGCGACACCATCTCCGGCGTATAGATCGAGACATGCTTCTTGAGCAGGTTCCAGACGCAGCGCGGGTGCTGCAGCGTGGGATCGGTCATGACGAAACCGTCGGGCCCGATCTGATATTCCCAGCTCGAGCGGTCGTAGTCGCGCTTGGTCTCGTCGTAGCCCGTGAACAGGCCGTCCTGATAGTCGAAGCCGTCCTTGATCAGATAGGCCGCATTGGTGAACGCCTTGGTATATTCCCACTGCACCTTGTCGTTCAGCATGCAGTAGTTGATCACGCCGAGCAGGAAGGCGATGTCGCTGCCCTGACGGATCGGCGCGTAGAAGTCGGCCACCGACGCCGAGCGCGTGAAGCGGGGGTCAACGACGATCAGCTTGGCGCCACGGTTCTGCTTCGCCTCCGTGACCCATTTGAAGCCGCACGGATGCGCCTCAGCGGCATTGCCGCCCATGATCACGACGAGGTCCGTGTTCCGGATGTCGGTCCACGAGTTGGTCATTGCGCCGCGGCCGAATGTTGGAGCCAGACTGGCTACCGTGGGGCCGTGTCAGACACGCGCTTGATTGTCAAAGACGACCATCCCGGCGCTGCGCACCACCTTGTAGGTCGTCCACGCCGTCTCATTGGTGGTGGCGGATGCGGCGAGGAAGCCGGTGGTCGTCCATCGGTTGACCGTCACGCCGTCATTATTTCTCGCGACGATGTTCTTGTCGCGGTCATCCTTCATCAGCCGCGCGATGCGGTCGAACGCGAAATCCCAGGACACCCGCTCGAACTTGTCGGAACCCGGCTTGCGAACCTGCGGGTAGAGCGTCCGGGTCTTGGCATGCACGATGTCGAGCAGCGCGGCGCCTTTCGGGCACAGCGTGCCGCGGTTGGTCGGATGATCCGTGTCGCCTTCGATGTGGATGATGTCGGCCCGCTCGCCCTTCTTCACATCACCCTTGGCGTAGATGATGATACCGCAGGCGACCGAACAATACGTGCAGGTGTTGCGGGTTTCGGTCAGGCTGGCCAGCTTGTAGGGGCGTATCGATGCCGCGAACGCTGTTTCCATGTCGCCGAAACCGAGGGCGCCCAGCGTGGTCACCGCCAGTCCGGCGCCGGTGCCCTTCATTAATTGGCGTCGAGAGATTTCGATATTCATGGCCGGTTCTCCTTCGAGACCTAACCCTCCGGCCATTACGCGGCTCCGGAGGACGCAAGCGCGCCAAGCGTAGAACAAGCGTAGAATCTGTCTAGCGAAAACAAGGTAGAGTTCAGAAGTCGTCGAAGTCAACTTATCCCGCGGAGACGAACTCCGGGAATGTCTGCGGCAATGCAATATGCGAGACGCCGGGCTGCACAAGAGATCGTGAGTATCGAAAATACCGGCGGCGAATTTGCTGCGCATCAACGCGCGCAGCTTGCCCGGCAGCTTCAAAGTGTAGTTCGGCTCATCGCAGCGATGCACTACTTCAAGACGCTGCATTGCAACACAACTACTCCTGCGCCATATTGCCGCTGCCGGCTCCGCGAATTGATTTGACGATCGTCGCGCGTTGATCTCCAAATCGCGGCGTGACCTGTCGAGGTGCTCCCGAGGTTCGGGGCGTGCAATTTGACCATGCGAGCCAGCCGCTCAGGGTCCTGATCCTCACGGCAGCGTTTCTGTTGGCCACTTACGCGCAGCCCTGCGCCTCCGAGTTGATCCGCATCGACGAGACCACCAGGCCGGACTTCTCCTTGCAGGATCTGACCGGCCGCGACGTCGCGCTGCGCGACTTCGCCGGACGAACGGTGCTGGTACATTTCTTCGCCACCTGGTGCGAACCCTGCCGTGAAGAACTGCCGGCGCTGACCCGGCTGCTTGAGCGCTCGCCCGGCGTGGCCGTGCTGGCGATCTCGGTCGCAGAAAACGGCCAGCGGGTGGGCCGCTTCTTCCAACAGACGCCGGTCGGTTTCCCGGTGCTGCTCGATGTCGAGCGCAAGGTGGCGAAGTCGTGGGGCGTGACCGCGCTGCCGACCACCTACGTTCTCGACGCCGCGATGCGACCGCGCCTCATGGTCGAAGCGGACTACGCCTGGGACAGCGTCGGCTTCGGGGCCGACGGGCAGCTCGTCAGCCGACAAAACGACATCAAACCCACCTCCGAATGACCATCCAACAAAGGGGAACGATCATGAGCTTCAATCGGCGTGAACTTCTCAAGGCTGGTGCCGCCCTGTCATTGGCGGCCGGGTTGCCGCGGCAGGCAGCGGCGCAAGGCGCCTTCGCCCCCCAACCGGGCGCGTGGCGCGAATTCCAGATCGTCACCCGGCTGGAAATCGCCAATGCCAAGGGCCCGACGCAGGCCTGGATTCCGGTGCCCTCCGTCAACGAACAGGACTGGTTCGCGTCCGCCCCCAGCCAGTGGACGAGCAACGGGCAGGCCTCGCTGAAAAAAGACCAGAACTACGGCGCGGGACTGGTGCACGCGGAATGGAGCGACGCACAGGCGACGCCGGTCATCGAGGTGACCAGCATCGTCAAGGTGCGCGACCGGGCGATCGACCTGTCGAAACCCGGCAATGCGCAAACTTTGTCGGCCGCCGACCGCGCGCTCTATACCGGCTCGACCGAGCTCACTCCGACCGGCGGCATCGTCAAGGAGACCGCCGACAAGATCGTCCGGGGCAGCAAGACCGATCTCGACAAGGCTCGCGCGATTTATGAATGGGTGGTCGACAACACCTTCCGCGACGCCAAGGTGCGCGGCTGCGGCGTCGGCGATATCGCCGCCATGCTGAAGAGCGGCAATCTCGGCGGCAAATGCGCGGACATCAATGCGCTCTATGTCGGGCTCGCGCGGGCAGCCGGCCTGCCGGCACGCGACGTCTACGGGTTGCGCATTGCGCCGTCGAAATTCGGCTACAAGAGCCTCGGCGCCGGATCTGCCGTGATCTCGAAGGCCCAGCACTGTCGCTCGGAGGTGCATCTCGCCGGCTTCGGCTGGGTCCCGGTCGATCCCGCGGATGTTCGCAAGGTCGCACTCGAGGAGTCGCCGGCCAATCTCAAGATCGACGACCCCAAAGTGGCCGCGGCGCGCCACACGCTGTTCGGTGCGTGGGAAACCAACTGGCTAGCCTACAACTTCGCCCACGATGTGGCGCTGCCCGGATCCAGCGGGCCGAAGCTCGGCTTCCTGATGTATCCGCAGGCGGAGACGGCGAGCATGCGGCTGGACTGCCTCGACCCGGATACGTTCAAGTACACAATTACCTCCAAGGAATTGAGCGCTTGATGCGGCCGGGCACATTGCGCGCGGTCCGGCGGGGAACCATTTGGCGGTATGCTTTGTTTTGCAAACCGTCCCTCACCGGAGGCGAGCATGAAACCCGTTTCACTGATAACCTTCGCCGCTTCCGTGCTGACGCTCGCAGCGATCCCTTCGCTTGCCCAGAACAACACCCAGCAGCAGCCCGACAATCACTCGGGCACCGCGCCAGAAAACATGGGCGCCACCGGCTGGACCGGCGGATCGCGCGGCCAGACGCACGACTCGGCAACCAGCAGCGGACCAGGCAACAGCGCGAAAGATACCGAAGCTGCCAAGGACCAACCGGAGATGGCCACCGGCGAAGACCTCAAGGGACCACCCGTGCAGTTCCCGGCCAACAAGACCCCCGAATAGCACGACACGCTTCGGCGCGCGCTGTCGTTGCCCAACGACGGCGCGATGCGCGCTCACGTGATGATCGCGCACCCCGAAGAGAATGAACCCATGAACATTCAGAATCCAAACCATGAGACCTTGCGCCTCACCAGCATGGCGCATGGCGGCGGCTGTGGCTGCAAGCTAGCGCCCTCCGTCCTGCAACAGCTACTCGGCAAGCCGACGATCCAGCCCTTCGCGCAACTTCTCGTCGGCACCGAGACCGGCGACGACGCGGCGGTGTGGCAGCTCGACGACAACACCTGCGTGATCGCCACCACGGACTTCTTCATGCCGATGGTCGACGACCCCTTCGAATTCGGACGCATCGCCGCGACCAACGCCATCTCCGACATCTATGCGATGGGCGGCACGCCGATCATGGCGCTGGCGATCCTCGGCATCCCCATCGACAAGATGCCGGCCGAGATGGCCGCGACGATTCTGGCCGGCGGCTCGGCGGTTTGCGCGACGGCCGGCATTCCCATCGCCGGCGGCCATTCGATCGACTCGCCGGAACCGATCTATGGCCTTGCGGTGATCGGCACCTGCAAGCCCGGCGACATCCGGCGCAATGCCGACGCGCGGCCCGGCGATGCCATCATCCTCACCAAGGCGCTGGGCGTCGGCATCTATGCGGCAGCCTTCAAGAAGAACGGGCTGTCCGACAGCGCCTATGCCGACATGATCGCATCGATGACGCTGCTCAACCGGGTCGGCACGCGGCTTGCGAAAGATCCGGCCGTCCACGCCATGACCGATGTTACCGGTTTCGGCCTGTTCGGCCATGCGATGGAGATGGCGCGCGGATCGGCTGCGACCGTTGTTCTGAACGCCGCGCACGTCCCGCTGCTGCCGGCGGCGATCGAACTGGTGCGGCAGGGATTCGTGACGGGCGCATCGACAAGGAACTGGGCGAGCTATGGCGACAGCGTCCGCCTTCCCGCCGATTTCCCCGATTGGCAGCGCCATCTCTATACGGACCCGCAAACGTCAGGCGGATTGCTGATCGCCTGCGATCCGGACCATGCGGAGACAATCGTGCAGGGGATCGTCGATGACGGCTACGCCTATGCGCGCATCATCGGTCACGTCGAGCAAGGCGAAGCCGCAGTCCGTATAAAGGAGTGAGCGGGCGAACCTGCGCCTTGCGGCACTTCGATCGCATCAAGATTGTTCGCGGAGCGGGCGTCGTCATAACAAGCAACCAGAAGGCGATCGGCCGACGGCATCCAGCAGGCCGAGATCGTTACGCGTATCGCGCCCCCAGGGCGGATCGGCGAGAATCACGGTGGTGACAGCGAGTTCATCCGGTGATTTTCAATCGAGCGATCTCGCCAGCGGTCCCATAGCACCGTCGAATGTTTCACTGGTCTGACGTCGCTCCGCCTCGGGATGAATTACGCGTCCCATCAGCAGCAAGAAAATCGAATTCGATGATCGGTATTGCACCTGGCGAGCGCTCGTTCAGAAATTCTGAATCGCCACCTTGGATTTAATTAAAAGACCAAAGCACGTCGCATGCGTAAAAAAGGTACATGAGTGCGCGAAACGGCTGCAAATTAAGGCCGCATTAAGATTTCATTAAGGCTGCATTAAGCACGGAAAACCGCGATTTTGCAGATAGTTCGGATGTCTTGGCCTGTGGCGGATGGGTGACAGTATTTTATGCAGAAGCCGTCTACATCTCGGTCATGGACGAAGCCGAAGCGCGGCTCATCTAAAACAGTTTTCTGGAGACCACCCAATGAAGAATTTCCTGATGGGCACCGTTGCCCTCATCGCCCTCGGCGCTGCTGTTCCGGCTCTCGCTGCTGACATGGCTCCCCGCACCTACACGAAGGCTCCGGCCTACGTCGCTGCCCCGATCTACAACTGGACCGGTTTCTACATCGGTGGTCACGTCGGCGGCGCCTTCCGCGGCAACGACAACAACCTGCTCGGCGGCAGCAACGATGGCACGTTCATGGGCGGCGTCCAGGGCGGCTACGACTACCAGTTCGCCCAGAATTGGGTCATGGGTCTGGAAGCCAACTACTCCTTCCTGAACACCAGCAGCAACTTCGCTAACCGCGGCCTCGGTTCGGTTACCGGCCGTCTCGGCTACACCTGGGGCCCGTCGCTCCTGTACGTGAAGGGTGGTTACGCTTGGGCTGACTCGCGCTTCACCAACGGCTTCTCCGGCAACGGCGGCAACGATGGTTACACCGTCGGTGGTGGTCTGGAATACCTGTTCACCCAGAACTGGTCGGGCAAGGTTGAATACCAGTACTACAACTTCGGCAACACCAGCTTCGTGACCCCGACCGCTGTCGTCGGTGGCTTCACCAACGACGTGCACTCGGTCAAGGCTGGCCTGAACTACCGCTTCAACCTGGGCGGCGCTCCGCTCCTGGCGAAGTATTGATCTGATCGAAGCTTCTAACGAAGCTTCAGTCTAGTCTCGGAAAGGCCGGCGCTTGCGCCGGCCTTTTTGTTTGTCTGCGGTCCACGCGAACGCAGCCGAATGAGGCACGGGGGGAGAATCTTCCATCCCGCGAAATTCAATCGTAGGCACGGCGCGCTGCCGGGCCCATCCGCGCCGGACGCATGGCTGTGCGCGGCACGCCATCCTTGCCTGATCGATCGAAATCATGGACTGCTGAGCCAACAATCCAGGCTGCCGGCGTCAATGAGCGCCAAAGGAGTCGCCCCATGAACCAGATGTTTTCCGCACCCGTCGGCCAAGCCGATTCCGCGAATCACCTGCGCCACGACTGGCAGCGCGACCAGGCCCAGACGCTGTACGACCTGCCGTTCGCCGACCTGATCTTTCAGGCGCAAAGCGTCCATCGCCGCAACTTCGACCCCAACCACGTCGAGACCGCGAGCCTGCTGAGCATCAAGACCGGCGGCTGCGCTGAAGATTGCGGCTACTGCTCGCAGAGCGCGAAATACGACACCGACGTCAAGGCGACCAAGTTGATGGACCGCGAGGCCGTGGTCGCCACCGCACAGCGCGCCAAGGAAGCCGGCGCGAGCCGCTTCTGCATGGCGGCAGCGTGGCGCAATCCGAAGGACAAGGATCTCGACCGGGTCTGCGAGATGGTCAGCGCCGTCAAGGATCTCGGGCTGGAGACCTGCGCGACGCTGGGGATGCTGACCGGCGAGCAGGCGCAGCGCCTGCAGGACGCCGGCCTCGATTTCTACAATCACAACGTCGACACCTCGCGCGAATTCTACGGCAAGATCATCTCCACCCGGACGATGGAAGACCGCATCGAAACGCTGGCGCATGCGCGCCATGCCGGGCTGAAAGTCTGCTGCGGCGGTATCGTCGGCATGGGCGAGCAGGTCGAGGACCGGCTGGGCATGCTGATGCTGCTGGCCAACCTGCCGCATCATCCGGAAAGCGTGCCGATCAATATGTGGCAGGAGGTAAAGGGCGTGCCGGTCAATGACACCGCCGAGCGCCCCGACCCCATCGCGCTGGTGCGCATGATCGCGGTGGCGCGAATCATGATGCCGAAGAGCGTGGTGCGATTGTCCGCTGGCCGGCAATACATGACCGACGAATTGCAGGCGTTGTGCTTCATCGCCGGCGCCAATTCGATTTTCATCGGCGACGTCCTGTTGACGACGAAGAATCCGCAGATCGACCGAGATGCGGTGTTGCTGGACAGCCTCGGCATCACCTCGGCGCTCGACAACGTAAAAACACCGGCGGCAGCCAATCCAGCCTGAAACAGATTGCGATCCGACATGCCTTCAAAGACAGACGCCATTGCCCGTCCCGCCGACGAGTTGCGCTACCCGTTCGAGAACCATCCCGGCGTGGATCAGGTCGTCGAGGTCGCGCCCGGCGTATTGTGGATCCGGCTCGACCTGCCGTTCCGCCTCAACCATGTGAACATCTACCTGCTCGCCGATGGCGATGGCTGGGCGATGGTCGATACCGGGATCGGCAACGAGGCGACGATCGCAGCGTGGACGGCGTTGTTCGATGGCGCGCTGAAGGGCAAGAAGATCAGCCGGGTCATCGTCACCCATGCGCATCCCGACCACGTCGGCCAGGCCGGCTGGATGGTGCAGCGATTCCAGTGCCCGTTCTACATGTCGCAGGTCGAATATCTGCAGGGCGTCTATCACCAGAATCGCCGCACCGAAGAGCGGCTGGTGAACTCGCGAAACTTCTTCCGCCGCCACGGCATGGACGAGGCGATCACCGAGCAACTGCTCGGCCGCGGCCAGGATTACCTGAAGAAGACCGTGCCGCTGCCGGCCGCCTATGTCCGGCTGTCGGACGGCGATGATATTACCATCGGCACGCGCCGCTTTCGCGTTCTCACCGGCGCCGGCCATTCGCCGGACCAGGTGATGCTGTACTGCGCCGACGACGGACTGTTTCTCTCCGCCGATCAGGTGCTCAGCAAGATATCGCCCAATGTCAGCGTCTGGGCGCATGAGCCCGACGAGAATGCGCTGGGTTCCTATTTGCACTCGCTCAGCCGCCTCGGCGAACTTCTGCCGGCCGATGTGCTGGTGCTGCCGGGTCACGGCGTGCCGTTCTACGGCGCCAGGATCCGCATCAAGCAACTCTCCGATCACCACGAAGAGCGCTGCCAGATGATCGCGCAAGCGTGCAGGGATACCGCGAAGACCTCGGCCGAACTGGTGCCGGTGGTATTTTCCAAGCACAAGCTGGATGCGCACCAGACCGGCTTCGCGGCCGGTGAGTTGATCGCCCACATCAACCACATGCTGGCGCAAAAGCGGCTGACCCAGAGCCTGGGACCAGATGGCATATTGCGTTTCAGAACGGCCTGATACGACACGATTACTGCCGGCGATCTTTCGCTAGCATCTTGATCGAAATCAACTTTCGTCCCGCGCCGCAAGCAACCCGGCCCTCACCTGAGCGGGCATCCGGGACCCGGTTTCGGCTCGACAGCAATACTGGAAAAGCTCTAAAACGCGTACAGGCAAAGTTGGCCCGGGTTCCGTTTCAGGGTTTTTGTAATGGACTACAGCAAGTTCTTCACCGACGCCCTCGCCGTCCTGCATGACGAGCGGCGCTACCGCGTATTCGCCGACCTCGAGCGAATCGCCGGCCGCTTTCCGCATGCGGTGTGGCACACGCCGAATGGCCCGCGAAACGTCGTGATGTGGTGCTCCAACGACTATCTCGGCATGGGCCAGCACCCCAAAGTGATCGGCGCGATGGTCGAAACGGCGACCCGCGTCGGTACCGGCGCCGGCGGCACCCGCAATATCGCCGGCAACCATCATCCTCTCGTGCAGCTTGAGGCGGAACTCGCCGACCTGCACGGCAAGCAGGCCGCTTTGCTGTTCACGTCCGGCTACGTCTCGAACCAGACCGGCATTTCGACGCTCGCCAAGCTGATGCCGAACTGCCTGATCCTGTCGGACGCGCTGAACCACAATTCGATGATCGAAGGCATCCGGCAGGCCGGCTGCGATCGCGTCGTGTTCCGCCACAACGACGTCGCGCATCTCGAAGAACTGCTTGCTGCCGCCGATCCGGCTCGGCCGAAGCTGATCGCCTGCGAGAGCCTGTATTCGATGGACGGCGATGTCGCGCCGCTGGCAAAGATCTGCGACCTCGCCGAGCGCTATGGCGCCATGACCTATGTCGATGAAGTCCACGCCGTCGGCATGTACGGCCCGCGCGGCGGCGGCATCGCCGAGCGCGAAGGCGTCATGCACCGCATCGATGTTCTCGAAGGCACGCTGGCCAAGGCCTATGGTTGCCTCGGCGGCTACATCGCCGGCAACCGCGAGATCATCGACGCCGTGCGCTCCTACGCGCCGGGCTTCATCTTCACCACCGCGCTGCCTCCGGCCATCTGTTCGGCCGCGACCGCCGCGATCCGGCATCTCAAGACTTCCAACTGGGAGCGCGAGCGCCACCAGGACCGCGCCGCGCGCGTCAAGGCGATCCTGATCGCCGCCGGCCTGCCGGTGATGTCGAGCGACACGCATATCGTGCCGCTGTTCATCGGCGATGCCGAGCTTTGCAAGAAGGCCTCCGACCTTCTGCTCGAACAGCACGGCATCTACATCCAGCCGATCAACTATCCGACCGTCGCCAAGGGCGCCGAACGGCTGCGCATCACGCCGTCGCCCTATCACGACGACGCGCTGATCGACGTGCTAGCCGAAGCGCTGGTGCAGGTGTGGGATCAGATCGGTCTGCCGCTCAACGCCAAGGCGCTCGCGGCAGAGTAACGCAAGGCCCCCGCATCGCAAGGAATGGCCATTTGGACATCATCTGGAAAGGCATTCTTGGCGGCCTGTTGACCGCCCTGATTGCCTGGCTGTCGAAGCGCGGCAATACACTGCCCGGCATTCTGCCGCTGTTTCCCACATTCGCGATCATCGCCCTGCTGATCGTCGGCGCGAAGGGCGACAGCGCGGGCTTCCGGGAAGCCTGCCTCGCCGGCGTGAAGACGATCCCTGCCTATCTCGGATTTCTCGGCATCTGCTATCTCGCGATCGGCTCGTTCGACTACCGGCTGGCGCTGCTGGCCGGGGTCACCGCCTGGCTGTTCGTCATCCTGATCGCGTTCTTCGTACCGCGCTGGATTTAACGACGATCCGGCATTCCTGCGTGGCCCGGCAAATCCCTGTCGCTTGCGCAGGCGCAACACGCTAGATTTTTCCGGTCGGACGGGCTTCTGCCCGCCGCAGGGAGTTTGCGCGATGCTGCATGACTGGGGCGTGATCGTTGCCGCCCTCGGCTACATCGGATTTCTGTTCTGCGTCGCCAGCTATGGCGACCGCATCGCGCTGTTCCGGCGCGACCGCATCGGCGCGATGATCTACCCGCTGTCGTTGGCGATCTACTGCACCTCGTGGACATTCTTCGGATCAGTCGGCTTCGCCAGCCGCACCAGCGTCGAATTCCTGGCGATCTATGCCGGGCCGATCCTGATGATCGGCTGTTGCACGCCGATCCTGCGCCGCGTCATCCACCTCGCCAAATCGCAGAACATCACCTCGATCGCCGACTTCATCGCCGCCCGTTACGGAAAGAGCCAGGCGGTGGCAGCCACCGTTGCGGTAATCGCGATCATCGGCTCGGTGCCCTACATCGCGCTGCAATTGAAGGCGGTGGCCTCCTCGCTGGAAACCATTCTGGGCGACGACAAGACGATTGCCGGCCTGCCGGTGGTCGGCGACATGGCGCTGCTCGTCACCGCGGCGATGGCCGCCTTCGCCGTACTGTTCGGGACGCGACAAACCAACGCCACCGAGCACCAGCACGGCCTGATGCTCGCGGTCGCAACCGAATCGATCGTCAAGCTGGTGGCCTTCATCGCCGCCGGGGCTTTCGTGACGTTCTGGATGTTCGGCCCGTCGGAACTGATCGAGCGCGCGATGAAGACGCCGGAGGCGATGCGCGCAATCAGCTACACGCCCTCGATCGGCAATTTCCTCACCATGGTGTTGTTGTCGTTCTGCGCGATCATGCTGCTGCCCCGGCAGTTTCACGTCAGCGTGGTCGAGAATTCCAGCGACGCCGAAGTGGGCCGCGCACGCTGGCTGTTTCCGACCTATCTGATCGCGATCAACCTGTTCGTGATTCCGATCGCGCTGGCCGGCCTCGTCACCTTCCCGTTCGGCGCCGTCGACAGCGACATGTATGTGCTGGCTTTGCCCATCGAGTACGGCGCGACCTTCCTCAGCATGCTGGTGTTCATCGGCGGACTATCGGCGGCGACGGCGATGGTGATCGTCGAATGCGTGGCGCTGGCGGTCATGGTGTCGAACGACCTCGTGTTGCCGCTGGTGCTGCGGCGCGGCCCGAGCTCGCCGAGCGAGCCGACCGACTACGGCCATCTGCTGCTGAGGGTTCGCCGCTTCGCGATTTTCGCTATCATGGTGATGGCCTATTTCTACTACCGTGCGCTCGGCAACACCCAGCTCGCCGCCATCGGTCTGTTATCCTTTGCGGCCATCGCGCAATTCGCACCCGCTTTCTTCGGCGGACTGATCTGGCGCCGCGCCACCGCGCGCGGTGCGATGGGCGGCATGGTGGTCGGCTTCATCGTCTGGGCCTATACGCTGTTCATCCCGAGCTTTCTCGAAGGCAGCACCGACGGCGTACTGTTTTTGCAGCATGGCCCGTTCGGCATCGAGGCGCTGCGGCCGCAGGACCTGTTCGGCGCCGACCTGCCGCCCTTGATGCACGGCACGCTGTGGAGCCTGTCGCTCAACATCTTCACATACATCGTGCTGTCGCTGATGCGCGCACCGTCGTCGATCGAGCGGTTGCAGGCGGACGTGTTCGTGCCGCACGCGCTGGCGCCGATCACCCCGACATTCCGGCGCTGGCGCAGCACCGTGACCGTGCAGGACATCCTCGGCACGGTGACGCAGTATCTCGGCCCCGACCGCGCCCGCGATTCCTTCGAGGCCTTCGCCATCCGCCGCCGCGTCGATCTCGATCCAACCGCGCCGGCCGATTTCGAACTGCTGCAGCACGCCGAGCACCTGATCGCCTCGTCGATCGGCGCCGCCTCCTCGCGCATGGTGATGTCGTTGCTGCTGCGCAAGCGGACCGTCTCGGCCAAGGCCGCGTTGAAGCTGCTCGACGATTCCCACGCGGCATTGCATTTCAACCGCGAGATCCTGCAGACGGCGCTTAATCACGTGCGCCAGGGCATTGCGGTGTTCAATCCCGACCTGCAGCTGATCGTGTCCAACCGGCATTTCGGCGACATCCTCGGCCTGCCGCCGCAGATCGTGCAGATCGGGATTCCGCTTCGCGAAATTCTCGAATTCATCGGCCTGCAGGGCGCTTCTTCCAGCGGCCACAGCGAAGCCCTGACCGAGGCGCGGCTGATCGCCTACACCACCGAGGGCGAGCCCTATCTGGAACGGCTGCCGGACCGCCAGATCGTCATCGAAGTCCGAGCCAACCGGATGCCGGATGGCGGGCTGGTGCTGACCTTCTCCGACGTGACGCCGAGTTTCGAAGCCGCCGAAGCGCTGGAACGCGCCAATGCCACGCTGGAAAAGCGCGTCCGCGACCGCACCGAGGAATTGACGCGGCTGAACTCCGAACTGGCGCTGGCCAAGAGCACGGCCGAGGACGCCAACATCTCGAAGACCCGGTTTCTCGCCGCAGCCAGCCACGACATTCTGCAGCCACTCAACGCGGCACGGCTCTACGTTACCAGCCTAGTCGAGCGGCAAAGCGGCGGCGAGGACGCGCGGCTGGTCGAGAACATCGACGAATCGCTGGAGGCGATCGAGGAAATCCTCGGCGCCCTGCTCGACATCTCCAGACTCGATGCCGGCGCGATGACCCCGTCGATTTCCAGTTTCCGGATCGGCGACCTGATGCGCTCGCTGGAGATCGAATACGCGCCGATCGCCCGCGCCCGCGGCGTGGCGCTGCAATTCGTGCCGTGCTCGCTGCCGGTGAAGTCGGACCGGCTTCTGCTGCGGCGGCTGCTGCAGAACCTGATCTCGAACGCGATCAAATATACCCCGCATGGCCGCGTGCTGGTCGGCTGCCGGCGACGCGGCAAGGCGCTGCAGATCGGCATCTACGACACCGGCGTCGGGATACCCATCCTGAAGCGCGGCGAAATCTTCAAGGAATTCCACAGACTCGAACAAGGCGCACGGATTGCGCGCGGCCTCGGCCTCGGCCTGTCGATCGTGAAGCGGCTGGCCTCGGTGCTCAACCACGGCATCGCGCTGGATTCCAACCGCGGCGGCGGCTCGTTCTTCTCGGTGACCGTGCCAGTGGCCAAGGCGGTCGACCATACCACCGCGGTGACCAGTTCGACGCCGTTGTCGAAATCGCCGATGTCGGGCACGCTGATCGTCTGCATCGAGAACGATGCTGCGATCCTCGACGGGATGAAGACCTTGCTGCAGGCGTGGGACGCCACCGTGGTGGCGGTCGGCGATCCGGAATCCGCCATCGCCGCCATCGCGGAGATCCAGGCATCGGGCAAGCATCTCACCGGCCTGCTGGTGGACTACCACCTCGACCGCGGCAACGGCGTCGCCGCGATCCGCGAAATCCGCAACCGCTTCGGGCAGACCATTCCTGCGATCCTGATCACCGCCGACCGCAGCCCGCACGTGCGCGAGGCCGCGCGGCAGTACGAGATCGCGGTGCTCAACAAGCCGGTAAAACCCGCTTCGCTGCGTGCGCTGCTCGGTCAATGGCGCACCCGGCAGATGGTCGCGGCGGAGTAATTCAGGGTCATTCCGGGGCGGGAGCCGCACCAGCGGCGAGCGAACCCGGAATCCAGAGATGGAGATCAACAAATCAGGGTTCCCCGCCACTCTAACTGGAGTGGCTGAGGTTCGCTCGGGCTAAGCCCTCGCGCCCCGGAATGACCGCTAAACTAATGCGGCGTCGGTTCGCTCTGCCGCCACTGGCCGCCGGCGATCTTGGCCGCGGCGATCACTGCCTGGGTGCGGCTCTCGACGCCGAGCTTTTGCAGGATCGCCGAGACATGCGCCTTGATGGTCGCCTCCGACACGCTGAGCTCATAGGCGATCTGCTTGTTGAGCAGGCCCTCCGACAGCATCATCAGCACCCGAACCTGCTGCGGCGTCAGCGTCACCAGGCGATCGCGCAGCTTGGTCATCTCGGGATCGGCGGCGGCCGCCATGTCGACATCCGGTGGAACCCAGACGTCACCGTCCATCACCTTGAGAATCGCATCGCGCAGCGTATCGACGCCGAAGCGTTTCGGGATGAAGCCGGAAGCGCCGAAATCCAGCGATTGCCGGATGGTGCCGACATCGTCGCTGGCGGAGACGATGACCACCGGCGTGGCGGGATACTGCGCCCGCAGATAGATCAGCCCGGAAAAGCCCGATATGCCGGGCATCGACAGATCAAGCAGGATCAGATCGACCTCGGAATCCTGTTCCAGCAATTTGGTGAGGTCCTCGAACGTGCCGGTTTCATCGATCCGGGCTTCAGGCAGTACGCCGGCGACGGCTTGTCGCAGCGCACCGCGAAACAGCGGATGGTCGTCAGCAATAATGAGGCGTGTTGTGGCGATAACCGACATCAATATCCATGCAAAGAGGCTAACGACAAACCGGCGGCAATTGCGATTCCACCCGAAAGCGTGTTTTCGCGGCGAGTGTCGTCTGCCGCCTCGCATCTGGCAAGTACGCAATGCTGCCCCGCGGTAAATACGCGAATACCACGCATGTTGCGACGCAATAATTCAGATGTGTGCAATCGTTCTGCGGCGAGTCCGCACGCCCCCCTTGCACAAGGCCTAAAGTCGTATTGGGCCGGGATTACCCGCAATGTAACTTGTGGATGGAGCTCCATGCAATTAGCCGGCACCAGTTCGGCGCAGCGAGCGAGACGTCCGCAACAAAATCGGGGAGCGATTCAACCATGTCCACACTTGCAGCAGCCTCGCCAAAGGCGACCGGAATGACGAAGGACGAACGTTTCGTCATCTTCGCCTCCTCGCTCGGTACCGTGTTTGAATGGTATGACTTCTACCTGTTCGGCTCGCTCGCCGGGATCATCGGTGCGCAGTTCTTCGGCGTGATCGATCCCACCACCAAGCTCCCGATGTTCAACCAGGCCACGCGCGACATCTTCGCGCTGCTGGCCTTTGCCGCGGGCTTCATCGTCCGCCCGTTCGGCGCCATCGTGTTCGGCCGCGTCGGCGATATCGTCGGCCGCAAGTATACCTTCCTCGTCACCATCCTGATCATGGGCCTGTCGACCTTCATCGTCGGCCTGCTGCCCAATGCCGCGACCATCGGCATTGCAGCGCCGGTCATCCTGATTTCGTTGCGCCTGCTGCAGGGCCTCGCGCTCGGCGGCGAATACGGTGGCGCGGCGACCTACGTGGCGGAGCATTCGCCACCGGGCAAGCGCGGTTACTACACATCGTTCATTCAGACCACGGCGACGCTCGGGCTGTTCCTGTCGCTGATCGTCATCCTGTTCACGCGCACGATTCTCGGCGAGCCCGAATTCGCGGCGTGGGGCTGGCGCATTCCGTTCCTGGTCTCGGTGGTCCTGCTCGGCGTCTCCGTGTGGATCCGGCTGCGGTTGAACGAATCCCCCGTCTTCAAGAAGATGAAGGACGAGGGCAAGAGTTCGACCTCGCCGCTCACCGAATCGTTCGGCAACTGGAGCAACGCCAAGATCGTGCTGATCGCCCTGATCGGCGGCACCATGGGCCAGGGCGTGGTCTGGTACACCGGCCAGTTCTACGCGCTGTTCTTCATGCAATCGATCCTCAAGGTCGATGGCTACACCGCCAACCTGCTGATCGCATGGTCGCTACTGCTCGGCACCGGCTTCTTCATCTTCTGGGGCGCCCTGTCCGACAAGATCGGCCGCAAGCCGATCATCCTGGCCGGCTGCCTGATAGCGGCACTGACCTTCTTCCCTATCTTCCGGATGATCACCACCAACGCCAACCCGACGCTGGAAAAGGCCATCGAAACCGTGAAGGTCGAAGTGGTTTCAGATCCCGCTTTGTGCGGCGATCTGTTCAACCCGGTCGGTACCCGCGTGTTCACCACGCCTTGCGACACCGCCCGCGCCTACCTCGCGCAGTCGTCGGTGAAGTACTCGACCGCCTACGGCCCGGCAGGTTCCGGCGTGAAGGTCGTCGTTAACGGCAACGCCGTGCCCTACACCGCAGCCGCATCCAACCCGGCAGTGCTGACGGCGGTGCAGGCCGCGGGCTATCCGAAGGCCAACGACGCGCAGATCGTGAAGATGGCTCACCCGTTCGACATCTTCCGTCCGCAGGTCGCGGCGGTGATCGGACTGCTGTTCATCCTGGTGATGTTCGTCACCATGGTGTACGGCCCGATCGCAGCCCTGCTGGTCGAATTGTTCCCGACCCGCATCCGCTACACCTCGATGTCGCTGCCCTACCACATCGGCAACGGCTGGTTCGGCGGCCTGCTCCCGGCGACCTCCTTCGCCATCGTGGCCTCGACCGGCGATATCTACGCCGGCCTGTGGTACCCGATCATCTTCGCATCCATCACGGCGGTCGTCGGCTTCTTCTTCCTGCCGGAAACCAAGGACGTCGATATCAGCAAGTACTGACCTCGCGCATTCAAGAAGCCGGCCGCGGAGCAATCCGCGGCCGGTTTTTTGTTGGCGGGATGTTTCTGGAGTGCTGCAGCCTGCGGCGATACTGGATCTGCGTTCGCAGACGCTCACTTGTCGGGGACGACAGCAATAGTCGTCAAATCTTGCCGCTGGCGTCGCGCTGCATGCGGTTGGCGATGTCGACCAGTTTGCGCCAGGCGTTTTCGACAAAGCTCATCACACGATCGATGTCGCGGTCGCTGGGCAGCGGAATTTCGATTTTGCGTTCGGCTTCCGCTTTGGGCTTGAGCGAATCCTGTTTCGGCAGCGCCTCGTCAGTCTTGCCGGCTTTGCCGGCCGCAGACGATTCGCGCTGTGCCAGTTCGGCTTTCAGCGCATCCTTCTGGCTTTGCAGCCGGCCGATCTCGGCGTCATAGGCGGCGCGCTCATCCGGGATGATGGTGCACGCCCAGCCGTCGCCTTTATCCGAGCACGTCGAGACGGCGCCGGTTCGGGTATCGAGCCGGACCACACCGTCGGCGATCGGAGACAGCGAATAGCGGCCGCGCTCGATCTCCGGCAGCGTTTGCGCCAGCGCCCCAGATAGTGAGGCGCTGCCGATCATGATGAAGCCGGCAAAAGACGCGACGACGATTTTCATGGCCACGCTCCGCGGTTCGCCTCCGGTTCGGCTCCGGTTCGCCGGAGCCTCGACTAGCTAGACCTGAGATG
The DNA here is from genome assembly GCF_028290495.1 of Tardiphaga sp. Taxonomy (GTDB): domain Bacteria; phylum Pseudomonadota; class Alphaproteobacteria; order Rhizobiales; family Xanthobacteraceae; genus Tardiphaga. The sequence goes on along the minus strand of NZ_JAQGJT010000041.1, from coordinate 19,032 downwards.
TGTAGGGCTTGCGCTGCGACTTCAACGCATCCGCCAGCAATTCGATCCGGTCCTGGCCCCAGAACACCTCACCGTTCAGCACGTAGGCCGGCGAGCCGAACACGTCGGCGGCCTGCGCATCGCGCTGGTTCTGCTCGTAGATAGCGGCGATTTCGGCCGACGCGGCGCGCTCCACGAGCTCGCTGCCGGGCAGTCCCGAATCGTCTGCCAGCTTGGCCAGCACCTTGGTGTCGCTGAGGTCGAGCTGCCCCTCCCACACGGCCGCAAAGGCGCGGCGCAACAGGGCGTCCGGATCAAAGCCGGCCTCGATCGCGGCGACGACGACGCCATCCGGCAGCCGGGGGTCGAACGGCCAGTGTTTCGGCTGCAAGTGGAAGTCCAGCCCGCGTTTGGCGCGCCAGCGCTGCAATTCGACCATGCGATAACGTTGCCGCACCGGATGACGCTTGCCTAGCGGCAGGCCGCCGGTTTCCGAAAACAGCTCGCCGAGCATCACCGGCTTGTAATTCACCTTGAGATTATAGGCAGTTACCAGATCCTGGAAAAGCTTATGGCCGATATAGGCCCAAGGCGAGGGCAGCGAAAAATAATAGTCGATAGATTGCGGCATAGACGCTCCGGTCGGCATGGCGGGAAAGCCGCCGCACTCCAACAGAGCCACCCGCGCCACGCAAGGGAGGTACCCTGGAAACTCAACAGTGCGCTGCGGCGATCGCGCGCAGCCCGGAACTGAATTTTCCCAATAAAATCAAATGAATCAATGCTCTAACGGGCGATCAGCTAATCTTGACTTGGCAACACGCGCTAAGTATGGTCCGCCCGGCTTTAAAGGGTGACGGGGCGTTATTTCCAGCATTTGCAGCGTTTTTTGGGTGTCGAGAGCATGGCCGACGGCACACAAAACAATGATGGCAAGGATGGAAATGGGCAACCTGCTCCCGATGAGGCCGCATTGTCCGCAAGGCTCGGAAGCCTGGATCAAAAGTTGTCCAAAATTCGGGATGACCGCAAGTTCCAGACTGACCAATCCGAAACCGGAAGCGGAAACGCGCAGGCCAGAGCTTCGGCAATGGCAGTGGGTCTCCGGCTTTCCTCGGAACTGGTCGCGGGTGTTGTCGTCGGAACGATTCTGGGCTGGACCTTCGATCGTTTGCTGTCGACATCTCCGTGGGGGCTGATCGTGTTCATGCTGCTCGGCTTTGTCGCCGGCGTGATCAACGTGATGCGCTCGGCCGGCGTCGGACGAACGCCATAAGATTCGCGCGTTCGCGCAAGCGTTAGAGAGATCGCCGGGTTGTCCGGCAAAGATGCCGGGCGTTCCGGCAGAGATGAAAGACCGACGTGGATGGCCGATCCGATCCATCAATTTGAGATCCACAAGATCTTCAGCCTGGGCCATATCGGCAGCCAGGAAATCGCCTTCACCAATTCGTCGGCTTACATGTTCGGCGCGGTCGCCATCGTGTCGGTGCTGATGCTCGCCGGCAGCGCCGGTCGCCGCCTGGTGCCGAACCGCTTCCAGTCGGTCGCCGAGCTCTCCTTCGAGTTCGTGTCCAATACGGTGCGCAGCAGCATCGGCGAAGAAGGCATGAAGTTCTTCCCCTTCGTGTTCTCGCTGTTCATGTTCATCCTGACGGCCAACCTGATCGGCATCATTCCCTATACCTTCACCGTCACCAGCCATCTGATCGTCGCCGTGGCGCTGGCGATGATGGTGTTCCTGACCGTGCTGCTCTACGGCCTCTACAAGAACGGCTTCGGCTTCTTCAAGCTGTTCGTGCCGCACGGCATTCCGATCTACATCCTGCCGCTGGTCACGGTGATCGAGGTGATCTCGTTCCTGTCCCGCCCGGTGTCGCATTCGGTTCGTCTGTTCGCCAACATGCTGGCCGGCCACATCACGCTGAAGGTGTTTGCGGGTTTCGTGACGTCGCTGAGCGCGCTCGGCGCCATCGGCGTGTTCGGCTCGGTGCTGCCGCTGGCGATGACCACGGCGCTGACCGCGCTGGAACTGCTGGTCGCCTTCCTGCAGGCCTACGTGTTCACGATCCTGACCTGCATTTATCTCAACGACGCTCTTCATCCGGGACACTAAGCGTACCGGCCGAAATCACCCCTCACCTCTCTTACTTATCCCTATCCCAGAAGGAGTTTTACCATGGATCCCATCGCAGCTAAGTACATCGGCGCTGGCATTGCTTGTCTCGGCATGGGCGGCGCCGGCATCGGCGTCGGCATGATCTTCAGCCAGTTCCTCGCCGGCGCGCTGCGCAACCCCTCGGCTTCCCAGGGCCAGTTCGCGAACCTGATCTTCGGTTTCGCCGTGACTGAAGCGCTCGGCATCTTCTCGCTGCTGATCGCGCTGCTGCTGCTGTTCGCCGTCTAAGCTTGAAACTGATCCGGATGCCGCTCCATTTTCGGGGCGGCTCCGATCGATAAGGAGACTGCTGTGGCTGAAGGTCAGGGCAAATCCAAAGCCGCCGATCACGGTACTGCCGCGCACACCGCGGCAGACGGTGGGCACAAGGCGTCGTTCCCGCCGTTCGAGAGCAACACCTTTGCTTCGCAGCTGGTGTCGTTCGCGATCGCGTTCGGTCTGCTCTATCTGATCGTGTCCCGCCTGGCGCTGCCTCGCGTCGGCGGCGTCCTTGCGTCCCGGCAACAGGTCATCGATACCGACCTGAATGAAGCCGCGAAGCTGAAGGCCGATTCCGACGCTGCGCTGAAGGCTTACGAAACCGAACTCGCCAATGCCCGCGCCAAGGCGCAGGCGATGGCGGCAGAGGTTCGCGAAAAGCTCAACGCCCAGCAGGAACAGGCCAAGGCGCAGCTGGAAGAAAGTCTGGCAACGCGGCTCACCGCCGCCGAGCAGACCATCGCCAGCACCCGCGCTACCGCGATGGGCAATGTTCGCGGCATCGCTGCCGATACGGCTTCGGCGATCGTCGAACGGCTGACGGGCACCAGCCCGGCACCGGCCGCGGTCAACGCTGCGCTCGACGCTTCGTTGAAAGGATAACCCATGTTCGGTTTGCAAGCAGAATTCTGGGTTGCTGTTGCTTTCGTTATTCTGATGGCCGTGTTCGGCTGGTTCGGTATTCACCGCACCATCCTGAAGGCGCTCGATCATCGTAGCGATCGCATCAAGCAGGAGCTCGACGACGCCCGCCGCCTGCGCGACGAAGCGGCCGCCTTGCTCGCGGATTACAAGGCGCGTCATGCTTCGGCAGAGCGCGAAGCCGCCGACATCATCACCTCCGCCAAGGAAGAGGCCGAGCGCATCGCCGCTGAAGCCAAGACCAAGATGGAAGATTTTGTCGCCCGGCGCACCAAGACGGCCGAAAGCAAGATCGCTCTCGCCGAAGCACAGGCTGTGGCCGACGTCCGCGCCGCAGCCGCCGATGCTGCGGTGACCGCCGCGACCACGATCCTGTCGCAGTCGGTCAAGGGCTCGGTCGCCGATGACCTGATCTTCAAGGGTATCGGCGAAGTAAGCTCCAAGCTTAACTGAGCGTATCAAGCCTCAATCAAAAAGCCGGCACGATGAAAATCGCGCCGGCTTTTTTGTGTCTGGCCCCGTCAAAGCGGCTGCACGTCGCCACGCTCTCCTCTGTCATCGCTCGGCCTGACCGGGCGCCACAGTATTCGGCGCTCTTTCGGATCTGTCACGAAAACCTGCGTTTACTGGATCGCCCGCTTTCGCGGGCGATGACAACGGTGGGTGTCGCAGAAGAGATGAGCTACCGCTTCTTGCGTCCGGTCGCGCGCGGCTCCGGTTTCAGTGCTTGGGGATCGAAGCCGATATAGAACACGTAGGTATCACCGACGGCCGCCGTTGGCGCGGGATAGACGAGATCTTCGCCAACCAGACTGAACGGCACGCTGGTCTCGCCGCCGATCTGCACCGTGGTCTGAAACACCTTGGTGGCAATGGTCTTCGGGTTAACGCCCTCCTGCACCACGGCAACGCGCAGTGGCACATCGACCGATACCGGCGCACCGGAGGGGCCGACGATGACGCGGCCCTGGATGCCGATCCGCACGGTGATCTGGCCGGCGTTGAGGTTACAGTCGCGCGCGGTGCGGGTGATGGTCGCCTGGTAGCGCAGATCGTTGCCGACCGCCTGCTTGCCGGGCGCCGCCACGGCATAGGTCGAAGCGCCGGGCCGGATGCTGACGCTGGGGCAGGTCAGGTCGCCGTCCTGCGCCGCAGGCGGCGCCTCGCCCGGCTTCTGCGAATTGGAGCCGAACAGCTGGCCGAACCGGTCACCAACTGCCGACGTGGCGTTGCTGATCGAGCCGCCACTGCCGAACATGCTGCCGCCGCCACAACCGGCCAGCGTGAAACCTGCTACCGCCAGCACCAGCAGCGGAATGGCGCGCGCCCCCGCCTGCTTCAAACCGATGTTACGCATAGTGTCGATATCCCCGGAAGCCCAGTGGTTTGCGCGGGCTTTCCCCAAGCCCGTACCGCCGCCTTATAGCAGCGCAATGGCGGCGAACCCAAGGCATTGCGTGACAGCCATATGCCGGGCGCAGTGCAGCGTGAACCGCCGTTCCGCCGCGCCGGGATCGTACGGAGCGGGCCTACCCCCGGAAATCCTCGTGCAGCATGCCGTACAGCAGGTGGTCCTGCCAGATGCCGTTGATACACAGGTAGCGTCGCGCCAGGCCTTCGCGGGTGAAACCGCATTTCTCCAGCACCCGCACGGAAGGCGTGTTGGTCGGGATGCAGGCGGCCTCGATGCGGTGCAGGTTCAATTCGCCGAACAGCGTCGGCAGCAGCACGCGCAGCGCCGCGGTCATCACGCCCTGATGCGCATAAGGCTGGCCGACCCAGTAGCCAACGGTGCCGGCCTGGACGATGCCGCGCCGGACATTGGCCAGCGTCACGCCGCCGACCAGCACATCGTCGGATTCACGGAACACCAGGAAGGGATAGGCGCGGTCTGCCGCCGCATCCTCGGCGTAGCGCCGCAGCCGGCGGCGGAAGCCTGCGCGCGTCAGATCGTCGGACGGCCAGATCGGCTCCCACGGCGTCAGATAGCCGCGACTGTGTTCGCGTAGATCAGCCCATTGCGGATAGTCCGCCATGACCGGCGCCCGCAACTGCAAACCATATCCCCGCGGCGCCAGCGCCGCGGGGACGCTCGATGGCAATCGAAACAGGGCCATAGGTGCTCCCCGGTATCGTCCCCGAAACCGGGCTCAGTGTAGCAGCGTTTTATCCTTGGCGCGGGTCAAACCTTCGGCAAAAGCGACGGCCGTGTCCAACCCGCGGCCGCTACCCAGCGCACACACCGCCGGGCGGCTGCGCGTCAGCAGCCCACGGGCGACGTCGCGGGTCGATTCGACGCTGACGTCGTCGATCCGGGCGACCAGTTCTTCCACCGTGAGCGGACGGCCATAGGCCAGCATGTGGCGGGCGAGCTGCTCGGCGCGGGAGCTGCAGCTTTCCAGCGCCATCAGCAGGCCGGCCTTCATCTGCGCCTTGGCGCGGTTGATCTCGGCGTCGGTCAGGGTCTCGACGGATTCATTGATGACGTCGACGATGACTTCCATCATCTCCGGCGCGTCGGCAGGATCGGTGCCGGTGTAAAGCCCGAAGAAGCCGGTGTCGCTATACGGCGCATGGAAGGTGTAAATCGAGTAGCACAGACCGCGCTTCTCGCGCACTTCCTGGAACAGCCGCGAGGACATGCCGCCGCCGAGGATGTTGGTGAACACCTGCAGGCTGAACAGCTTGAGATCGGACTGCGGCAGGCCTTCCAGCGCCAGCGTCAGATGCGCCTGCTCCAGTTCGCGGTGCACGACGCGCGAGCCGCCCTTGCCAAACTTCGCCGGCTGCGGCTTTGGCGCAGCGACGCCTGCGAAGCTGGAGAAGCGATCGGACGCCTCGTCCACCACCTGGCGATGGCTGACGGCGCCCGCCGCGGCGACCACCATTTCCGGGCCACGGTAATGCGTCGAAAGATAGTTCTGCAGCATGTCGCGGTCGAACGTCTTCAGCGTCTTGGCGGTGCCGAGCAGCGAGCGACCCATCGGCTGATCGGGGTAACAGAGCTCGTTGAGATGCTCGAACACGACGTCGTCCGGCGTGTCCTGCGCAGCCCCGATCTCCTGCACGATTACGCTCTTCTCGCGCTCCAGCTCGTCGGGCACGAAGGACGGATTGGCGAGAATGTCCGAGAGCACGTCGAGCGCCAGCGGCACGTCGGCCTTCATCACGCGGGCATAATAAGCGGTCGTCTCGGTCGAGGTGCCGGCGTTGAGATCGCCGCCAACCGCCTCGATCTCCTCGACGATCTCGCGCGACGAACGCTTCCTAGTGCCCTTGAACGCCATATGCTCGAGCAGATGCGAGATGCCGTGCTCGTTGGATTTCTCGTCGCGGCCGCCGACGCCGGTCCATACGCCCAAAGCGGCGGTTTCCAGATGCGGCATGGTATCGGTGATGACCGTCAAGCCCGAGGGCAGCTTGGTGACTTCAACGCTCATCAGGAAACTCCTTGTTTCGCGGCACGGCTGACCGACAGCACGAAACGCTCAATGTCGCTTTGGTCGTTCTTCATGACCGTAATATGCTCGGGCTTGCTCATCAGCCCGTCGAGATAGACGGGCAACGCCGGGCGCACGCCACAGGCCGCTTCCACCGCATCGGGGAATTTCGCGGCGTGTGCGGTGGAAAGCACGATGTTCGGCACATGCATCTCGGTGGTGTCGCGATCGGCAACCGCAAGGGCCACCGCGGTATGCGGATCGACGAGGTCGCCGGTCTCGCGCCACGCGGCGCGGATCGCCGCATCGGTCTCTTCGGCGTCGGCGCTGCCGGCCTCGAAATCGGCACGGATCGCGGTCAGCAGGGCTTCCGGCAACACGAAGCGACCGGACTGCTTCAGCGACTCCATCAGCCCGCGCACCAAAGCGGCGTCGCGGCCGGAGGCTTCAAACAGCAGCCGCTCGAAGTTCGACGACACCTGAATGTCCATCGACGGCGAGGCCGTGGCGTGCACTTCGCGAACTTCATAGATTCCGGTGTGCAGCGTGCGCGCCAGGATATCGTTGACGTTGGCGGCGATACGCAGCTTGCGCACCGGCAGGCCCATCCGCTTGGCGACGTAGCCGGCGAAGATGTCGCCGAAATTGCCGGTCGGCACGGTGAAATCCACCGAGCGATGCGGCGCGCCTACCGCGACAGCAGAAGTGAAGTAGTACACCACCTGGGCGACGATGCGTGCCCAGTTGATCGAGTTGACGCCGGACAGCGACACGGAATCGCGGAAGGCGTGATGGTTGAACAGGCCCTTCACGATCGCCTGGCAGTCATCGAAATGACCTTCGACGGCGAGCGCGTGGACATTCGATGCGCCGGTCGTTGTCATCATTCGACGCTGCACGTCGGAGATCTTGCCATGCGGAAACAGCACGATGAGATCGACGCTGTCACGGCTGGCAAAGGCATCGACCGCGGCGCCGCCGGTGTCGCCGGAGGTGGCGACCACGATGGTGGTGCGCTGTGCGCGCTTGGCCAGTACATGGTCCATCAGCCGCGCGATCAACTGCATCGCGACGTCCTTGAACGCCAGCGTCGGCCCATGAAACAGCTCGAGCACGAACTGGTTCGGCGCGGTCTGGTCGAGCGGCACCACGGCGGGGTGGCGGAACGTGGCATAGGCCTCATAGGCCATGCGGCCGAGATCCTCGTCGGAGATCTCGCCGGCAACGAACGGACGGATCACCTCGACCGCGACTTCCCAATAGGGCCGGCCGAACAGCGAGGCGATCGCCTCCGGCGAGAGCTGCGGCCAGACGAGCGGCACGTAAAGCCCGCCATCGCGGGCCAGCCCGGTCAGCATCACATCGCAAAAACCTAGCGTGGGGGCTTCCCCCCGCGTTGAAATATACGTCGTCAAGGCGTCCTCCAAAGGCGCGGGTACCCGCCAAGCCTTTGATCATGATGGATTAAAATTTCACGCCGGGTGAAATCACGCGGCACCATAAAGGGTTTTGCACGGCAGGGGAAATACCGGAGAGGCCGCTCAGGCCCGCCTCTGCCCCCTCACCCACGCCCCGTAAGCAATCAATACCGCCGCTGCCAGGCCGAACCAGGTGATGGCGTATTGCAGGTGGTCGTCCTTGAGACGGACTTCGAGCGGGCCGGGTTTCGGGATGCCGCTTGGCGGCGTCGGGGATTCCAGGTCGATATAAAACGGCGCGACGTCGCCCCAGCCGAGCGTCTGCGCCATCATCAACTGGTCACGGGTGAACCACAGCCGCTTTTTGACATCTCCGTTCGCGGTCAGCGCGCCGGCGGCCTCGGGGAAGCGGAGATAGCCGGTCATCGCCACCGGCGCGCCGGTGATCAGGCGCGTCACGGCGCGGTCCTGCTGGGCGCGGTCCTGCATAGTATTCTGCACGAAGCCGGCATTGATCACGACGCTCTCGCCCGTCGGCAGTTGCGCCGGCAGAAACGCCCAGGTGACGGGGCCGGTCACATCCAGCCGCACTGACGAGCCGGAGGCGTAGACCATCGCATCGGGCAAAGGCTTCAAAACGGCGGTGAACGTCACGCGGCGGAATTCGTCCTGCGCGGGCGTCAGGGTCGGCCAGGCCGTTGCGGCAGGCAACGCCCCGGGAGCCGCGGCCAGCCGCTCGGTGAGCGCGGCGAGCAAGGCATGCTTGGCGGTGCGGCGCTGCAACTGCCAGACACCGAGGCCGAGCAGGAAGCCGACGATCACCAGCGTGAACAGGCTGAGGCCGATGAGGCTGCGGCGGCGGGCAAGTGCGGTCATTTCGGCGTACGATCGATCAACTGGCCTTCGGAGGCCTTGTGGTGGAATTGCAGCGCGATCAGCAGCGACTTCATCGGGCGCAGCGGCGCGATCGTGGTGGCAAGGATCAGCGGCAACCAGAGCGCAGCATGCAGCCAGAACGGCGGCTGGTACTTGACCTCCACCACCAGCGCACAGCCGACCACGATGGCGCCAGCGATCATGATCAGAAATACGGACGCGCCGTCGCCGACATCGATGAAGGCGTAATCGAGCCCGCAATCGTCGCAGGACGGCTTGAGGTCGATGAAGCCGGCAAACAACTTGCCCTTACCACAGCGCGGGCATTTGCAGGCGAGGCCGCGGAGGACGGTCTGCGTGAGCGGGATGGGGGCGGCGTTTTCAACCATGGCGTCTTTCTTCCATTCTTCCTCTCTCCCACCTAGCAAAGCGCAGCTTCGCAGGGTGGGAGAGGGGAAAAGGAAGCAAGAGGGAAATGAAAAAAGGGCGGCCCTGCGGCCGCCCTCTTGTAGCACCGGAATGCGGTCAGTGCGCGGCGGCGCCGGCGACGTGGCCGCCGTAGCCCCAGACATAGATGGTGATGAACAGGAACAGCCAGACCACGTCGACGAAGTGCCAGTACCAGGCGGCGAATTCGAAGCCAAGATGCTGCTTCGGCGTGAAGTGGCCAGCATAGACGCGGAACAGGCAGACCAGCAGGAAGATGGTGCCGACCAGCACGTGGAAACCGTGGAAGCCGGTCGCCATGAAGAAGGTCGCGCCGTAGATATTGCCGGCGAAGCCGAAGGCGGCATGGCTGTATTCATAGGCCTGCACGCAAGAGAACAGCGCGCCGAGAATGATGGTGAGGATCAACCCGTACTTCAGGCCCTTGCGATCGCCTTCCAGCAGCGCGTGATGCGCCCAGGTCACCGTGGTGCCCGAGGTCAGCAGGATCAGCGTGTTGAGCAGCGGCAGGTGCCAGGGATCGAAGGTCTGGATACCCTTCGGCGGCCACACGCCGCCGAACAGGACCTCGCGGGTCGCATGGACGGGATCGCCGGGAAACAGCGACGAATTGAAGTAGGCCCAGAACCAGGCAACGAAGAACATCACCTCGGAAGCGATGAACAGGATCATGCCGTAGCGGTGGCTGATCTGCACGACGCGGGTGTGGTCGCCCTTGTACTGCGCTTCGCGGACCACGTCGGTCCACCAGCTCGCGAACGTGTAGAGCACGCCGATGGCGCCGATGCCGAATACGATCGGTGCGGCGGCATACATGTGATGCATCCAGCTGACCGCGCCGACCGCCAACACGAAGGCGAACAGCGAACCGACGGCCGGCCAGGGCGAGGGATCGACGAGGTGATAGTCGTGGTGCTTTGCTTGCGCCGTAGCCATTGGGTCTCTCCGTCAGCTGCGCCGGTTTGTGCCGGTGCGTGTTCTTTTCAACTTAAAAACTTAAGCGCTCAAAGGCTGCGCTCATAGATTTCCCCTGCGCTTGTCCGCCTCGCCGGAAGCGACCGGCTTCGGCGAGGGATCGCGCACGGGATAGAAAGTGTAAGATAGCGTAATCGAATTCAGGCCGTCGTTCTCCGAATCCCCGACCAAGGCGGGATCGACGTAGAACACTACCGGCATCTCGCGGGTCTCGCCGGGCGCGAGCGTCTGCTCGGTGAAGCAGAAGCAATTGATCTTCTGGAAGTACGCCCCGACCGTCAGCGGCGCGACATTATAGGCGGCCTGCGCCACGGTGGTCCGCGCCGACTGGTTGGTCACGCTGTAGAATACGGTGACGACTTCGCCGATCCGGACGGTGACTTCACTCTTTTCCGGCACGAATTTCCACGGCAGCCCGCCGGAGACATTGGAGTCGAACCGCACCGCGATGGTGCGCGCCAAAGGGCCGGTTGATGGCGCGGAACTGGCGACCATCGTGGTGCCGTTGAAGCCGGTGGTGCGGCAGAACCAGTTGTAGAACGGTACGGCGGCATAGGACGCGCCGACCATGAAAGCGACCAGCAGCCCGCACAACGCCGCGACGCGAGCGTCGCGGCCAAGGCCACGGCGCTTCGACGGAGAGTTGGGCTGCGGCTGCTCGGTCATGTCATCACATCGGTCGGACGAGAACGCCCGGCCCCTTGACCATGGTGACGGCAAAGAAGAGCACCACCAGAATGCCGAGCGCCAGGGCGATCGCCAGCGAGCGCTCGCGCTGACGCTTTTTCTGCGTGGGCGTCAGGACGATGCCGTCCGGCTTGGGTTTGTCGCTGTCCATTGCTCATGCGCCCCGCTACCAGACCAGCGGCAAGATGGCGCGAACGACCACCTCGAGCAGCAGGATGGCGAACAGTGCGAACAGATAGAGGATCGAGAACGCGAACATCTTTCGCGTGGCGCGCAAAGCGGCGCTGCCGGTGCGGCGATTGTAGACGTTGACCGCGCACAGCATCATGCCGGCGCCGAGGATCAGCGAGGCCGCACCATAGATCGCGGAGAAATAGCCGAGCGGCCACGGCGCCACGGCGACCGCAACCAGCACCACGGTGTAAAGCAGGATCTGCAACCGCGTCGCATCGGGACCGGCGACCACCGGCAGCATCGGCACGCCGGCGCGGGAATAGTCATCGTTGCGGAACAGCGCCAGCGCCCAGAAGTGCGGCGGGGTCCAGAAGAAGATGATCAGGAACAAAAGGATCGGCTCCATCGACAGCGAGCCTGACGCCGCCGCCCACGCCACCACCGGCGGCAGGGCGCCTGCGGCGCCGCCGATCACGATGTTCTGTGCGGTCCAGCGCTTCAGCGCGATGGTGTAGATCACGACGTAGAAGAATATGGTGAAAGCGAGCAACGCGCCGGCCAGCCAGTTGACCAGAATGCCCAGCGTCATCACCGAGAAGAACGCCAGCACCAGACCGAAGGTCAGGGCTTCCGGGCGGGTGATACGGCCGCGCGGGATCGGGCGATTGGCGGTGCGCGACATCAGCGCGTCGATATCGCTCTCGTACCACATGTTCAGCGCGCCCGAGGCGCCGCCGCCGACCGCGATACACAGGATCGACGTGAAAGCCAGGATCGGATTGTGAGCGCCGGGCGCCAGGAAATAGCCGACCATAGCGGTGAACACCACCAGCGACATGACCCGCGGCTTCAACAGCGCGATGTAATCGGCGACGCCCGCTTCGGAAATCCGCGGCTGCGTCAGGTCAATGGCGTTTTGGTCGAGTACAGACACGATCGTTCTCACTTCTCAGGTTCGTCCCCGCCGCAAATTCGTGACGGCGGAGACGTTACTCATGCGGTTCGGCGCCCGCAGGCGCCGAACGAGATTACTTGATGCGCGGCAGCACTTCGAACTGGTGGAAAGGCGGCGGCGAGGTCAGCGTCCATTCCAGCGTGGTGGCGCCGACGCCCCACGGGCTGTTGGCGGCTTTTTCCTTGCGGATGAAGGCATCAACCACGCCGTAGATGAAGATCAGCACGGCGAAGCCCGCGATGTAGGCGCCGATCGACGACACCAGATTCCAGCCGGCGAAGGCGTCGGGGTAATCGACGTAGCGTCGCGGCATGCCGGACAGGCCGAGGAAATGCTGCGGGAAGAAGGTCAGGTTGACGCCGACGAAGGTGACCCAGAAGTGCAGCTTGCCGATGAAGTCCGAGTACATGTAGCCGAACATCTTCGGGAACCAGTAGTACCAGCCCGCGAAGATCGCGAACACGGCGCCAAGCGACAGCACGTAATGGAAGTGCGCGACGACGTAGTAAGTGTCCTGCAGCACGCGGTCGACGCCGGCATTTGCCAGCACGACGCCGGTGACGCCGCCGACGGTGAACAGGAAGATGAAGCCCACGGCCCACAGCATCGGCGCCTTGAACTCGATCGAGCCGCCCCACATCGTGGCGATCCAGGAGAAGATCTTCACGCCGGTAGGCACCGCGATGACCATCGTCGCAGCGACGAAATAGGCCTGCGTCGCCGACGACATGCCCACGGTGTACATGTGGTGCGCCCAGACGACGAAGCCGATGCCGCCGATCGCGACCATCGCATAGGCCATGCCGAGATAGCCGAACACCGGCTTCTTCGAGAAGGTCGAGATGATCTGCGAGATCATGCCGAAGCCCGGCAGGATGAGAATGTAGACTTCGGGGTGGCCGAAGAACCAGAACAGATGCTGGAACAGCACGGGATCGCCGCCGCCTTCGGCCGCGAAGAAAGTGGTGCCGAAGTTGCGGTCGGTCAGCAGCATGGTGATGGCGCCGGCCAGAACCGGCAGCGACAGCAGCAGCAGGAACACGGTGACCAGGATCGACCATACGAACAGCGGCATCTTGTGCAGGGTCATGCCCGGCGCGCGCATGTTGAAGATGGTGGTGATGAAGTTGATGGCGCCGAGAATCGACGACGCACCGGCCAGATGCAGCGCCAGGATCGCGAAGTCGACGGCCGGGCCCGGATGGCCGGAGGTCGAGAGCGGCGCGTACATCGTCCAGCCGGCGCCGACGCCGTTGGCACCCGGCTCGCCTTCGACGAAGGTCGAGATCACCAGCAGCGCGAAGGCCGCCGGCAGCAGCCAGAACGAGACGTTGTTCATGCGCGGGAACGCCATGTCCGGCGCGCCGATCATCAATGGCACCATCCAGTTGCCGAAGCCGCCGATCATCGCCGGCATCACCATGAAGAAGATCATGATCAGGCCATGCGAGGTGACGAACACGTTGTAGGTATGGCTTTCGTGGAAGATCTGGACGCCGGGATACATCAGCTCGATGCGGATCAGGATCGACATGATGCCGCCGATCACGCCGGCCGCGATCGCGAAGATCAGGTACATCGTGCCGATGTCCTTATGGTTCGTCGAATAGACGTAGCGCCGCCATCCGGTCGGATGGGCATGCGCGTGATCGTCATGCACGTGATCGTCGTGAGCCGGTGTTGCCGCGGTCGTTGCCATTTTCAAATCCTGCTATGTCTTCTCTTGGCAGTCTGGGCCTCTCGGCCCGCGGACCTCGCGGCCCCTTCGCTCTAGCCTAGTGGGCAGCCGAGGCGAACGAATTCGCCTTGTCGCTCGCGAACTTCTTCTTGGCGCCCTCGATCCACGATGCGAATTCCTGGTCGCTCACGACCCGGATCGCGATCGGCATGAAGGCGTGGTCCTTGCCGCACAGTTCCGAGCACTGGCCGTAATACATGCCTTCCTTGGTCGCCTTGAACCAGGTCTCGTTGAGACGCCCCGGCACCGAGTCGATCTTGATGCCGAACGACGGCACGGCGAAGGAGTGGATCACATCGGCGCCGGTGGTCTGAATGCGGACCACCTTGTTGACCGGGACCACCATCTCGTTGTCGACACCGAGCAGGCGCGGCTTCTTGTCGGCAGCCATCAGCGAATCAAACTCGAACGGCCCGTGGTCGGGGTAGCTGTAGCTCCAGTACCACTGCTTGCCGGTCGCCTTGACCGTCAGGTCGGCCTTCGGAATGTCGAGCTCCAGAAACAGCAGGCGGAAGGATGGCACCGCGACCGCGACCAGGATCAGCACCGGAATCAGGGTCCATGCGACCTCGATCAGGGTGTTGTGGGTGGTCTTGGAGGGAACCGGGTTGGCCTTGGCGTTGAACTTGACCACCACGAGAACCAGCAGCACCAGCACGAACAGCGTGATGCCGATGACCAGCCAGAGCAGAAAATTGTGAAACCAGGTGATGTTTTCCATCACCGGCGTGGCGGCTTCCTGGAGCTTGTACTCCCACGGCGCGGGTTGCCCCATGACTTCTGCTGACGCAGCGCCGGCAAAGACAAGCCCGGCTCCCATCATCGCCAAACCCAGCAACTGGCGGCCAATACGGCCCTTCGACATCTTCATGCCGCGCGCGCTCCCATGTAATATTCTCGCATCCGGCGTACCGCCGTGACCTGCGGGTTCATCCGCATCTGACAAACGGCACCGCCATCTCGTTAGAATGCGTCGAAATCCAGCTTCTCAAACCATAAATCTTGAGCCATCGCAATGCAGGAATGGTCTATGCCGCGATGCAATCAGAAGGATTGCCCTTGAACGGATAATCCCGCATCAGATTGGGCTTAAATGGCCTCGCGGTAAACCTGCGCGTGTCCCGAAAGTGGATATCGGGCCATCGGACACGCTTGACAGCCGCCATGTCCGATGTAGGCACAGGGGAAGCGCGTGGCCGCAGGCTGATTCGCCGCCTCCTCGGGCTTGTTGTCCGGCGGCGGACGCCTTCAAGACGCCGTCATTTCCGTATCAGACCTTTTGCGACGAACGTCTGTCAGAATACTGCCAAATCACCTGGTAAGGGATCGACCCTGATGGGCCACATCATGTTTCAGCGCGGACAGGCTGAGAGCCGCAACGCCCGCTTTGCCGCCGCAACGCGCCGGCTGGCGCTTGCCGGCGCCGCCCTCGTCGCACTGGCCGCGCCAGCAACCTCCGCGCACGCCCAAGGCGCGGTGCGCTCGGTGCATGGCGACTGGCAGATCCGCTGCGACACCCCGCCCGGAGCCCAGGCCGAGCAATGCGCCCTGATCCAGAGCGTGGTGGCGGAAGACCGCTCCAATGCCGGCCTCACCGTGATCGTGCTGAAGACCGCCGACCAGAAGAGCAAGCTGATGCGCGTGGTCGCCCCGCTCGGCGTGCTGCTGCCGTCCGGACTCGGACTCAAGCTCGATAACCAGGACGTCGGCCGCGCCGGCTTCGTGCGCTGCCTGCCGAACGGCTGCGTCGCCGAAGTGGTGATGGACGACAAGCTGCTCGGCCAGCTGCGTACCGCCAAGACCGCGACCTTCATCATCTTCGAGACCCCCGAAGAAGGCATCGGCTTCCCGCTCAGCCTCAACGGCATCGGCGAAGGCTACGACAAGCTGCCATAGGCCTCCGCTTTATTCTCCTGCGACCAGCGTCCCCGCTGATTCCGCGGACGTGCGCTTCGCCGGGCGCTGTTTTCGCCTCGACAAATACAGCAGGAAGCCGGTCACCGCGAACAGCGGCATCAGGCTTGCGGCAAGCATGAACAGCAGTCTGCCGGGCCAACCGAGAACGGCGCCACTGTGGATGTCGAGCACGCTGGCCAGCACTTTGTCGCCAAACGCCTTGTCGGCGTAGATTTCCGCGGAGGCGATGCGGCCGGTCACGGCGTCGATGCGGAATTCGTCGCGCTGGCCTTCGCGGGCCGAATCGCGCGGCACCGAGCGAATCCGTATCACGGTGCCGCCATTGTTCGGCATGGTCAGCTGCGCGGTGGCGTAGCGGCTGCTCTGCTCGGTCAGAAATGCCTGCCAGGCGCGCTCGATGATAAGCGGGCCGGCATCGGCGGCACTGGCGCGCGGCATGCGCGGCGGCTTTGCGGCCACCGGCGCGGCCGCCACATGGCGACTGGAAAACAACCAGGTGGCGCCGTCTTTGTACCAGTCGAACGACCACCACAGGCCGGTGAGCGCCATCAGCAGGTAGATCAGCATCACCCAGGTGCCGGCAACCGAATGCAGCGACCACTGGAAGCCGCGGCGGCGCATCGCCCAGTTCGGCTTCAGCCAAGCCTTGATACTGCGAACATGCCGTGGCCAGCGCAGCACCAGCCCGGAAATCAGCATTGCGACCAGACCGATCGCGACCACGCCGGTGATCTGGCGACCCCAGCCCTTGCCGTCGCCGGGGATCAGCAGCCAGCGATGCAGCTTGCGGACGGTGGCGAAGAAATCCTCGCCGACGGGCGCACCGAGCACGCGGCCGTCATAGGGATCGACATAGAGCGCCGACGGCCGCGCGCCGCTATCCTCCCGGATAAGGCGCACCCGCACCGAGCCTTGGGGATCGCTGGTCATCGTCACGGCGGAGACCCTGGCCGCCTCGCCCGACGCCTGCAGCCGGGCGACCAGCGCGTCTGGCGACAGCATCGGCATGCTGCGGGCCTCAACCTGCAGCAGGTCGGCATTCAAGACAGCACCGATCTCGTCCTCGAAGCTCATCACAGCCCCGGTGACGCCGATCAGCGCCAGCACCAGCGAAATCGTCAGGCCGAGGATGGAGTGGACCTGCAGCAGCGCGGCCTTGATCGGGCGTCGGCTCATCGGCTCTTGGGTTTCGGTGGGGGAAAACGGCGCCGGGATCGGCGCGGCGGGAGCTGCGGTCGAGCCCCAGCCACCGCACAATATCCGAGCGACCGGCAGTCGGCCACCGGACCCGACCCGGTCCAGATTGTAATTGCTCTACACTCAGCGCCGCTGCAGGCAGGTCAATACCGTTTGCCCGCCGCATTGGCCCTCCCTTTTTGCAGAGCCAGTGCCTATCTTCGGGGTCACGTCGTTCCGAACGGCAGGTTACCGTGTTGTAAGAAGACTTCTTCGCGCTTCTTTCCTAGACATGATGGCCTGTTTTCGCTGTCGCGGGCGACCAACCGTTGCAATGTTCTGGAGTCTCCATGACCAGCCCCGCCACCACCTCCCTGCTCGACCGCGCCAATCTCGACCGCGACCAGGTGCGCCGCGAACTGATGCGCGGGCTGGAGGGCGCCGATGACGGCGAGCTGTTCCTCGAATACAGCCAGTCCGAAGCGCTCGGCTTCGACAATGGCCGGCTCAAGCAGGCGACCTACGATACCGCGCAGGGCTTTGGCCTGCGCGCCGTGAAGGACGACGCGGTCGGTTACGCACATTCCTCGGACGTCTCGCTGCCGGCGCTGATCCGCGCCGCAGACGCGGTGCATGCCGTGCGCGGCGGTTACCACGGCACCTTCGCCGCCGCCCCCTCGCACACCAATGTGCGGCTGTATAACGACGAAAATCCGCTGGATGCGCCGGGCTTCGAGGCCAAGGTCAAGTTGCTCGCCGAGATCGACGCCTATGTCCGCGACAAGGACCCGCGCGTCCGCCAGGTCTCGGTGTCGCTCGGCGCCACCTGGCAGGTGGTCGAGATCCTGCGCCCGGACGGCGAGAGCTACCGTGACATCCGTCCGCTGGTCCGCGTCAACATCACCGTGGTGGCAGGCCAGGGCGATCGTCAGGAAAGCGGCAGCAAGGGCTACGGCGGCCGCGAGGGCTATGCGCGCTTCATCGAATCGGGCGCGTGGCGCACCGCTGCCGACGGCGCGATCCGCGAGGCGCTCGTCAATCTGGAATCGATCCCCGCCCCCGCCGGCGAGATGGACGTTGTGCTCGGACCGGGCTGGCCCGGCGTGATGTTGCACGAAGCCGTCGGCCACGGACTCGAGGGCGATTTCAACCGCAAGCAGACCTCCGCTTTCGCCGGCCTGATGGGCCAGCAGGTCGCCGCCAAGGGCGTGACCGTGGTCGATGATGGCACCATCTCCTCGCGGAGGGGCTCGCTGTCGATCGACGACGAGGGCACGCCGACCAACCGCACCACGTTGATCGAGGACGGCATTCTGGTCGGCTATATGCAGGACCGCCAGAACGCCCGCCTGATGGGCATGAAGCCGACCGGCAACGGACGCCGGCAGGGCTATGCCCACGTGCCGATGCCGCGCATGACCAACACCTACATGCTGGCCGGACAGCGCGATCCTGCCGAGATTCTCGCTTCGGTGAAGAACGGCATCTATGCCGTGAACTTCGGCGGCGGCCAGGTCGACATAACTTCCGGCAAGTACGTGTTCCAGTGCACCGAGGCCTACAAGATCGAGAACGGCAAGGTCACCGCGCCGGTGAAGGGCGCCATGCTGATCGGCAACGGGCCGACCGACCTGCATCGCATCACCATGATCGGCAACGATCTGGCGCTCGATACCGGCATCGGCACCTGCGGCAAGAACGGCCAGGGCGTACCGGTCGGCGTCGGTCAGCCGACCTTGCGGATGGAACGCATCACGGTCGGAGGAACCGGCTCGTGAGCGTCGAAAAATTAGCTGCCGATACCAAGCCCACCACCTGGCGCGGCCAGGCGGTGCAATTGCTGGCGATCGTGCTGCTGGTGCTGGTCGCCAAGGGCGCGGTGGCCGAGCAGTTCTATGTGCCGTCGCCCTCGATGGAGCCGACGCTGCTGACCGGCGACATGCTGCTGGCGTCGAAATATCCCTATGGCTATGGCGCGGCGTCGCTGCCGATTCATGTCGCCTTGCCGGAAACCGGACGGATATTCGGCGCGATGCCGAAGCGCGGCGACGTCGTGGTGTTCCGCTGGCCCGGCGACCGATCTCCGGTCTGGGTCAAGCGCGTCGTCGGTCTTCCCGGTGACCGCATCCTGATGCGGCAGGGTCAACTGTTCATCAACGACCATCCCGCAT